>CANGFE010000032.1 GCA_947453155.1 Beijerinckiaceae bacterium
AACATCAGCACCCTTTGCAATGCATTATGGAAAAGAAGTGAGAGCCTCCCATGCCGTCCTTCTCGCGCAATCTTGAACAATCGCTTCACCGGGCTCTCGCGGTGGCCAATGAGCGCCACCATGAATATGCAACGCTCGAACATTTGCTGCTGAGCCTCCTCGACGATCAGGATGCGGCCGCCGTTATGCGCGCCTGCTCGGTCGACACCGATGTGCTCAAGAAGAACTTGGTCGAATATATCGACCAAGAACTCGAAAACCTCGTCACCGATGGGCATGAAGATGCCAAGCCCACCGCCGGCTTCCAGCGCGTCATTCAGCGCGCGGTGATCCATGTGCAATCGTCAGGGCGCGAAGAAGTGACGGGTGCCAATGTGCTCGTCGCCATTTTTGCTGAACGCGAAAGCCATGCCGCTTACTTCCTGCAAGAGCAGGATATGACGCGTTATGACGCGGTCAATTACATCAGCCACGGCATTGCCAAGCGCCCCGGCATGTCGGATCCGACCAAGGCACCGCGTGGTGCTGAAGACGAAAATGATCATCGTGAAAGCCGCGATACGCGCGACAGCGCTGCCGGTGATGGCAAGAAGAAAGAAGGCGCGCTCGAAGCCTATTGCGTCAATCTGAACAAGAAGGCGAAGGACGGGCGCATTGATCCGCTGATCGGTCGCGAAGCCGAAGTGCAGCGCACGATTCAGGTGCTGTGCCGCCGCCAGAAGAACAATCCGCTGCTCGTGGGTGATCCCGGCGTTGGCAAGACGGCGATTGCTGAGGGTCTGGCGCGCAAGATCATCAAGGGTGAAGTGCCGGAAGTTTTGGCGAAAGCCACCGTCTTTTCGCTCGACATGGGCACGCTGCTGGCGGGCACCCGCTATCGTGGTGACTTTGAAGAGCGCCTGAAACAGGTGATGAAAGAAATCGAACAGCACCGCAATGCGATCCTGTTCATCGATGAAATCCATACGGTGATTGGCGCCGGCGCGACGTCGGGTGGCGCGATGGATGCGTCGAACCTGTTGAAGCCCGCGCTTGCACAGGGCACGCTGCGCTGCATCGGCTCGACGACCTATAAGGAATATCGCCAATATTTCGAAAAGGACCGCGCGCTGGTGCGCCGCTTCCAGAAGATCGATGTCAATGAGCCTTCGATCCCGGATGCGATTGAAATTATGAAGGGCCTAAAACCCTATTTCGAGGAGTTCCACAAACTCCGCTATACCAATGATGCGATCAAGGCGGCGGTGGAATTGTCTGCGCGCTACATCAATGATCGCAAGCTGCCCGACAAAGCGATTGATGTGATCGACGAGACGGGTGCCTCGCAAATGCTTCTGCCGGAAAACCGTCGCAAGAAGACAATCGGCATCAAGGAGATTGAAACGACCATCGCGACGATGGCGCGTATTCCTCCCAAAACGGTGTCGAAGGATGATGCGGAAGTCTTGCAGCATCTCGAAGAGTCCCTGCGCCGCGTGGTCTATGGTCAGGATGCAGCCATTGGTGCTTTGTCATCCGCGATCAAGCTGTCGCGTGCAGGTCTGCGCGATGCAGAAAAGCCTATTGGTTGCTATCTCTTCTCCGGCCCGACAGGTGTCGGCAAAACGGAAGTGGCGCGCCAGCTCGCCAATACGCTGGGCGTTCAGCTGACCCGTTTCGACATGTCGGAATATATGGAGCGCCACACGGTGAGCCGCTTGCTCGGCGCACCTCCCGGCTATGTCGGCTTTGATCAGGGCGGTTTGCTGACCGATGCGATTGATCAGCATCCACATTGCGTGCTGCTGCTCGACGAAATCGAAAAGGCGCATCCGGACCTCTACAACATTCTGTTGCAGATCATGGATCACGGCAAACTCACCGATCACAACGGCAAGCAGATTGATTTCCGCAATGTCATTCTGATCATGACGACCAATGCGGGCGCGGCTGATATGGCCAAATCTGCCTTTGGCTTCCATCGTGCGAAGCGGGAAGGCGATGATGTGGAGGCGATCAACCGTCTCTTCGCACCGGAATTCCGTAACCGCCTCGATGCGATTGTGCCCTTCGGTCATCTGCCGGCGGAAGTCATTTCGCAGGTTGTCGACAAATTCATCATGCAGCTGGAAGCTCAGCTCGCGGATCGCAATGTGTCGATTGAACTCACGGATGAGGCGCGCAAATGGCTGGTCGAACATGGCTATGATGAAGCCATGGGCGCACGCCCGATGGCACGTGTTATCCAGCAGCACATCAAAACGCCGTTGGCAGACGAAGTGCTCTTTGGTCGCCTGAAAAATGGCGGCACGGTGCGTGTCGTGGTCAAGGGTGATGAAGACGGCGCCCGTTCGCTGGGCTTTGTTTATCCGGAAGGCCCGATCCTGCCGCGTCCTGAGCGTGACATTGTGGAAGCCGGCAAGAAGCGCGTGCGCGCAGAGCCGGAAGTCCGCGCCAAGGCCAAGAAGAAGTCACCACCGAAAAGTGGTGGCTCACCGGTGGTGCCAAAAGTGCCGCTGAAGAATTAAAGCGAAAGGCCGGATGAAAATCCGGCCTTTTTCTTTTGACACGCTTATTCAGCTCGTCATTGCGAGGAGCGCCAGCGACGAAGCAATCCATAGCACTAACGCCAACCGGAAAAGTGAGTGCTATGGATTGCCGCGTCGGGCTAACGCCCTCCTCGCAATGACGGGGCGGGGAGTGTGACTAGCGAAACAACCAAGCACAAAACCAGAGAAGTGCTGCGGCCCAGATGAGAAGGATCGCCGTTAGCCCCGAACGGCTGACGGGTTTCTCGATCTCGCGCGCACGGGTGCGAAATTCTTCCATCAAAACGGCAGGCACAAGCCGTAGAGCCAGCCAGATGCCTGCGGGCACGATGATCAGATCATCCAACAACCCTAGCACGGGAATGAAATCGGGGATGAGATCAATCGGGCTCAGCGCATAAGCAGTGACACCCGCAGCTATGATCTTGGCCGTTAGCGGCGTGCGCGGGTCGCGTGCGGCTAGCCACAGCGCGACGACTTCGCGCTTCAGCCGTCGAGCGACTTCCTTGATGCGTGCGATCAAAGTGCCGCCTTGATTTTTTCGGCATGGGCTTGAAGAAGCGCGCTGTCGGCCATGGCGCCTGAATGTTTGCGCAAAGCGACACCTTCCCAACGCGGGATCACGTGGACATGGAGATGAAACACCGTCTGCCCAGCCGCGGCTTCATTGAATTGCGTGATGACCACGCCATCGGCGTCCATGCCGCTCTTTACCGCGCGCGCGATTTTCTGCACGGTTGTGAAGAGAGGACCGAAAGTGGCAGCATCCGCATCGAGTAAATTGACGGACGGATTTTTTGGCACAATCAGCGTATGCCCATCGGCTTGTGGCATGATGTCCATGAAGGCGATGGTGTGTTCGTCTTCATAAACCTTGGTGCAGGGGATTTCGCCGCGCAGGATTTTCGCAAAAATATTTTGCGGGTCGTAGGTGCTCATGAATTCTCACCTTTCTTGAAGGGGACGTGCTCCCCGTAAACTTCGATCTCGGCTTCCACATGGGCGCGTTCCCGCCGCAGGAAATCTTCTACCGCGGACGAGAACCGTGCATCGGCAAATTCATGCGCGGAAAAAGTTTCTACTGGCTCATAGCCGCGCGCGAGTTTGTGTTCGCCTTGAGCACCGGCCTCGACCCGTAGCATGTTGCGCGAAAGAGCGAAGTCAATGGCGCGGTAATAGCAGAGCTCGAAATGCAGGAAGGGATGATCTTCGATACAGCCCCAATTGCGCCCATAAAGCGCATCATCGCCAATGAAATTGATAGCGCCCGCAATCCAGCGTCCTTCGCGTTTGGCCATGACGAGGAGGATGCGCTCGGGCATGACGCGACCGACTTCAGTGAAAAAAGCGCGCGTCAGATAGGGGCGCCCCCATTTGCGGGAACCTGTGTCTATGTAGAAGGCGAAGAAGGCATCCCAATGTTCTTCGGTGATTGCGTCACCCGTGAGCATGTGAACGTCGAGGCCGGCGGCGAGCGCCTGTTCGCGCTCTTTGCGTATGTTCTTGCGTTTGCGCGAGGCGAGTGCGGCGAGAAAGGCATCGAAATCCGCATAGCCGCGATTGAGGAAATGAAATTGTTTGCCCGAGCGCTTCAACCATCCGGCCTCGCCCAAAACCTCATAATCTTCTTGCGTTGGGAAGGTGATGTGGCTGGAGGAGGCACCTGCCTGCGCGCGCAAAGCTTGCAGGCCTGCGATCAAAGTCGTGCACGCGTCTTGTGCGCGCGGTGTGTCTGCAACAAGCAGGCGACGCCCGGTGGCTGGTGTAAACGGCACACAGATTTGCAACTTTGGATAATAATCGCCGCCCGCGCGCTCATAAGCATCAGCCCATGCTTGGTCGAAAACATATTCGCCCATGGAATGAGATTTGAGATAGGCGGGCGCGCAGGCGAGAAGGTTGCCATCGGCATCTTCGACCAGAAGATGGCTCGCGGCCCAGCCTTGTTTGGCAATTGCTGAACGTGAACTTTCCAGCGCGAGCAAGAAGCGATGGGAGAGAAACGGGTTGTAGCGTTCTTCAAATCGCAAGCGATCAATGTCGCTTGGCACATTCGCGCTATTGGCTCGTAAAGCGCCGGAGGGATTTTGCGGATTGGCGCAGGCATCCCATTTGTCGGGAGCAATCTTGTCGATCGCGCGGATGCTGCGCAAAGTCAGATCGCTTGCCATCAGCGCAAGTCTCCGCTCTGACGTGCGAAGAGATAGGCGGCGCCAAAACCGACCACGGCGAGCAAGAGGCCGTGGAGAATGATGATTGGTGTGAGACCCAGATGATGCATGCCCAATCCAAAGACCACTGGGCCGATGGCCTGGCCCATGAAGAAGCAGAAAGCATGCGCTGAAAAGGCCGCAGAACGAGCTTGTGGCGCAAGCGATGACACTTCTGTCTGGATTGTATTGTGCAACATGCCAAAGCCGAAGCCCAGTAGCGTGATGAGCGCAAAGAAGGTCGGCCAGACAGGAATGAAGATGCAGGCGAGCAGCCCCAAGGCGCCAAGACCGCCACCCCAGGCCATAAGGCCCGTGCGTTTCAAATAGCGCATGAGCCAAGCGAGAATGAGCGAATAGATGATGCCGCCCACGCCAATGCCCGCGATAATCATGCCGGCTTCTTTGGGCCCACCGAGTTGATGGGTTTCGAGAATTTCCGCGACATAGGGCAGGATGCCAAAGACCGCGATGGCTTCGAGAAAGACGGCGCCATAACAGAGCAGGCTTTTCGGATTTCTGAAAATGACTGGATAGCTCTGATAGGCCTGCAAAAGATTGGCGCGCGGTGCATCGGGTTTTCTGGGTTCGGCCAGTTTGAACGCGGCGCCCAAGGCTGCAATGCCTGTCACGCAAGCCCCGACATAAAAGAACGAGCGCCAATTGATGATTTCAGCAAAGAGACCTGCAAGAGATGAGGCGCAGATTTGTCCCACAAGTGCGGCGGCAACAAAGCGTGCTATGGCGAGTTGGCGTTGCTCGGGCGGGAATTTATCGCCCACCAACGCCAGCGCCACGGGGATGGTGCCGCCAGCCGCCAAACCGCCGATGAAGCGCAAAGCGATCAGCATGTCGAAACTGGTGACAAAGGGGAGGGCGAGCAAAGTCACCGTCAGAATGGAGAGGCATATGGCCAGCAAGCGTCCCTTGCCGAAGGAATCACCCATGGGTCCGAGCACTGGCTGTCCAAGCGCATAGGGCAGGGCGTAAGCGGACGAGACGAGAGCGGCTGTTGCCACAGGCACGGAAAATTCGCGCGCCAGCACGGTGACGAGCGGATCAACAGAGCGGTAGGCAATAGCGCTGGCAATGCCGCAGAGTGAAATGAAAAAGAGAAGCATCAGGCGAGTTCAAACCAAGCTTCAATTTCCACCGCACTGTCGAGTGGGAGAACAGCCACTCCGACAGCCGCGCGCGCATGGCGACCTTTGTCCCCAAACACATCGACCATCAGATCGGATGCACCATTCACCACAGGCGCGATGGCCGTGAAATCAGGCGCAGCATTGACGAAAGCGCCAAGCTTCAGCACGCGCGCAATCGCATCAAGGGAGCCTGTGGCTGCGCGCGCTTGGGCGATGAGATTGATGGCGCACAGGCGCGCAGCCTCGCGTCCGGCTTCCGGCGAGACTTGGGCGCCAAGCTTGCCGCAATGTTCAGGTGCGAGCTTGCCATCTGCCCCAAAGGCGAGCTGGCCCGAGACGATGAGGATCTTTCCGGAAATCGTGAAGGGCACGTAATTGGCCAGCGCGGCTGCCGGGGCAGGCAGCTGAAGCCCCAATTCCTTTAGGCGCATCTCGGCGCTCATGCCATTCTCCTCATTAAGTTTCGCTCAGGCCCTTTGCGGACGGCTCGACAGACCCTATTTTTGAAGCATCGGACGCTTTTCGAAAAGAGCATCCCCTGCATAACAGCTTTTCGTCAAACGGGACGGCAGAAATGAATGTGATGAATCTTGGCCTTCCCGTCGCCGCACTTGTCGTGGGGGTTGCCCCTGCGCTGGCGGCTGAGGCACCCTTTATCCCCCATCGCGCGATTTACGATCTGACTTTGGAGAAAAGCACGGGCACATCCGCGCCCGCTGCCGCGCGCGGCCGCATTGCTTTTGATTTTTCAGGCTCGGCCTGTGACGGCTTTGTCACCACCTTCCGGCAGGTGACCGAGTTGCAGCCGTCAGAAGGAGAGACTCGCACATCAGACATGCGCTCGACCACTTATGAGGACGGTCGCGCCAAAATGCTGCGTTTCAAAATCGAGACCCTCGTCAATGGCCGCTTGGCTGAGACGATTGATGGTACCGCGCAAAAGGCCGAGGACGGAGAAGCTTTGTCGATTGATCTGCGCGCGCCCAAACCTTCAAAACATGATTTTGGCGTGACCCCGCTGTTCCCCACCGAACAGGCCCGCACGTTGATTGCCGCCGCCAAAGCCGGCAAGCGGACCTTTGAAGCGAAAGTGTTTGATGGGTCAGATACAGGCGAGAAGATTTATGACACGCTGACGGTGATTGGTGCGCAGGCCGACAAACCGCCGGAAGATTCAGCCCTTCGCGAGACACTCAAAAACATGCCGCGCTGGCCGGTGGTGGTGAGTTATTTCGATCCGGGCAAAGCGGATTCGACACCAAGCTATGTGCTTGGTTTTGATCTTTATGAGAATGGCGTGTCAGGCAATCTGCGGCTTGATTACGGTGATTTCGTTCTGGGTGGCAGGGTGAGCAAATATGAGCCGCTGCCGCTCAAAGAGTGCAAATAATCACTCATCCTCAAAGGCAATGCCGCGTACGACGGCATCGCCGCCAAATTTCTTGCGCAAAGAATCCACCGCCGCTTCGCGCGCTTTGTCGCGCGTCGTGCGCGTATCGGCCAAATCACCATGATCGGCTTTTGAGGCTTCTGTGAGGGCTGTCACACCGACGCCGATCAGGCGGAAGGCAGTGCCATCAGCCTCTTTCTCAAGACAATCGCGCGCTGCATTGAAAATGCGGGTCGCCAATTGGGTCGGCTCATTAAGTGTGCGCGCGCGGGTGCGTGATTTAAAATCTTTGGTTTTCAATTTCAGCGTGATGGTGGAGCCCGCCATCTCGCTTTCTTTCAACCGGTCCGAGACTTTCTCACTCATGCGCCAGAGTTCGCGCGCCAAGGTCTCTAAATCGGCAATATCGCCATTAAAAGTCGTCTCATTGGAGACGCTTTTTGTCTCGCGTTCCGATGAGACATCACGCGTATCAATGCCGCGCGCGAGGCGGGCCAGGCGCTGGCCTTCCATGCCATAGCGGCGCATCAGGTCGGTTTCATCAGCGCGCTGCAAATCGCCGATCAGGCGATAGCCATCGGCCTCCAGCCTCTCGCGCATGACTTTGCCGACGCCCCAGATCATGCCCACGGGCTTGTCGCGCAAAAAGTCGAGCACTTCGGCTTTGCCGATCACCGCAAAACCGCGTGGCTTGTCGAGGTCTGAGGCGATCTTTGCCAGAAATTTGCAATAAGACAGACCAACAGAAACTGTGATGCCGATATTCTTCTCAACATCGCGTGCGAAAATCGCCAACACACGATCAAGGCTCATGCCATGAAGGCGCTCGGTGCCGGTGAGATCAAGAAAAGCTTCATCAATCGACAGTGGCTCAACGAGCGGCGTCAATGCGCGCATCATCTCGCGCACTTGCCCGCCCACATGCGCATATTTCTCCATGTCGGGACGTACGACCACGGCATCGGGGCAGGCTTCCAGCGCCTTATACATGGGCATGGCGGAGCGCACACCAAAGGTGCGCGCAATATAGCAACAGGTCGCGACAACGCCGCGCTGGCCGCCGCCCACAATCACAGCCTTATCGCGCAGGCTCGGATTGTCGCGCTTTTCAACGGCCGCATAGAATGCATCGCAATCAATATGCGCAATGGAGAGCGTCTGTCGTTCGGCATGGGTGATGAGGCGTGGTGAGCCGCAAGCGGCACAGCGCATCGGACGCCCGGCGGGGGCAGCCTCGCTCAGACAATCCCTGCACAGCGCGCTCAGATGCTCTGCCATTCAGCCGGGCCTGAGAGAGTGACGGCTGCCCCCGAGATCACGTCTGGCGCCATATTGGTTTCTGCGGCAAAGGCCAGCAGGCTTTCTTCATCCGCGCACAGATGCTCCAGCACGGCCCCCAAAAAGCCTGCCTGCTGGGCTGCCTCGCGGATGGCGCCGTGGTCGATGCCGGTGAGGGAGAGAAATTTATCGAGCCGTTCGGGGTCGGCTGCCAGCCACGACAGGCCCAGAATGGCGATCTCGCCCGCTTTTTCGGGGCTCACGCGCGCAGGTTGGGGCCGCTGACGGGTTGGGATTTCGCCCTTATTGCGGGGTTCTGGCTTGGGATGGGGGCGAAAAGGACGCTCGGTCATGCGGGGCTCTGTGGAAAAACCAAAGTCGGCTATCTTTGCCGGGCAGGATTCTCAATTCGGCAAGGTTTAAGCCTGTAAATTCTATCATGCCCCAATGGCTGTGGCACGGGTCGCGCAAAACATGTCCAAAAAAGTTCTGATCGTCGAAGACAATGAGCTGAATATGAAGCTCTTCAACGATCTTCTGGAAGCTCATGGCTACCAGACGGTCCAGACGCGCTCGGGCCTTGAGGCGACTGATCTCGCGCGCACCCATATGCCTGATCTCATTCTGATGGACATCCAATTGCCGGAAGTCTCGGGGCTGCAGGTCACGCAATGGATCAAGGAAGATCCAACGCTGAAACATATTCCCGTCATTGCCATCACGGCTTTCGCGATGAAGGGCGATGAAGAGAAAATCCGGCAGGGCGGTTGCGAGGCCTATCTGTCAAAGCCCATTTCAGTCGTGAAATTTCTTGAGACGGTCAAAAATTATATTGGAGACAAATAGGGGATTCCCCCATGCCAGCGCGCATATTGATTGTTGATGATCATTTTCAAAATATCAAATTTCTCGAAGCCCGCCTCGCCGCTGAATATTACCAAGTCCTCTCCGCATCCAGTGGTGCGGAAGCGATAGACATAGCCGCACGCGGCCTGTGCGACATGATTTTGCTCGATGTGATGATGCCGGGCCTTGACGGGTTTGAAACCTGTCGGCGGCTGAAGCGCGACCCCGTCACAGCGCATCTGCCGGTCGTCATGGTGACCGCGCTGGACGGGCCGCAAGATCGCTTGCGCGGGCTTGAAGCGGGGGCAGATGATTTCCTCACCAAGCCGATTGATGATCTGGTTTTAATTGCACGTCTGCGCGCCTTAAGCCGGCTCAAGTCATCCTTTGATGAATTGCAGGCGCGCGCCAGAGAGGCAGGCATTGCAGGGGTTTTTGCAAAGTCAGCTCCATCTGGCGGCCTCCCAAAAATCCTATTGGTCGATGATGATCCGGCAGCCGCCGAGCGTGTGAGCCTTGGGCTCGCCGATGATTTTTATTGGCGCATCGTGCCAGACGCACAAGTGGCGCTGTTCGAGGCCGTTGAACATGGCTGTGATCTGGCCATTATCAATTTGGGCTTGAAAAATGCTGATGCACTGCGCCTCTGCGCGCAATTACGAGCGCTTGAGCGCACGCGTGACCTGCCTGTCGTTTTGATTGCCGAGACAAATGCGCGTGAGCGCGTGTTGCGCGCACTGGATCTGGGCGTGAATGATTTTGTGGAACGTCCCTTTGCCATCCATGAATTGAAAGCGCGCCTGCTTACCCATTTGCGCCGTAGGGCGATGGTGGAAGGTTTTCGAGAAAATCTGCGCACTTCGCTCGAATGGGCGCTGATCGATCCGCTCACCGGATTGCGCAATCGCCGCTTTCTGGATGGCGCCTTGCAGGATCATCTTGCCCGCGGCACGCCCTTCACTTTGATGATCCTCGACATTGATCATTTCAAACGCGTCAATGATCAGCATGGACATGATGCGGGCGATGATGTTTTGCGTGTCGTGGCGCAGCGCCTGCGGGGTGCTTTGCGCGAGGATGATCTGATCTGTCGCTTGGGTGGCGAAGAGTTTGCGATCGTCATGCCGGGCGCAGATGTGGTCAGCGCGGGCGTGATTGCGGAGCGCGCGCGGCTGGCTATCTCCAGCGAGCCTGTGGCGCTGTCCTCAGTGGCGGTCAGTCTGTCGCTCACTGTCTCAGCAGGGCTGGCTGCATCCGCGCCGGAGTTGGGCGCGCGCGAGCTCTATCGGCTGGCTGATGCGGCTCTCTATCGCTCCAAAGCGGCGGGGCGGAACCAGGTCTCATCCCACGCCGCGTGAGGCGCCTTTGCCGCAATTTTGGCGTGATGCCACGGCTTTATGGGCGATAGAGACAGATTCGCAGGCAAATTAACGCAATCCATTTAGGTAAACGCGAGGGATAAGTCGCCGCAAGGCCCGGTTTGCATTGCAATTCGGCACGGGGCCTGTAGTTTTTTGAAACCTCCCCAATAACGGGGAGAGACCGGTTTTCAGATACCCTACGGAGTGCTCAGGTCCGCCGCATCTCCTGGGTCCGTGGGGTCGGCCGGTCGGTGATGGCAAGGAGTGGCCTCCTCATGCTGTCGTTCCGACCGGCCACCAATTCAAAAGCCCCGGTTCGCTTCACGCGAGCCGGGGCTTTTTCATGGGTGCAAAAACGAAAAAAGCCGCCCGAAGGCGGCTCGATTCTTGTGAAACAGCAAGACCTTACTTGATCTTGGTTTCCTTAAACTCGACATGCTTGCGCACGACGGGATCATACTTCTTGAAGGTGAACTTCTCGGTCTTCGTACGGGCGTTCTTTGACGTCACGTAGAAGAAGCCGGTGTCGGCGGTCGACAGGAGCTTGATCTTGATATTGGCGGCCTTGGCCATGGGTCTGATCCTGAAAAGCCGGCGCTGCCGGGAAAAAAAGGAAAGCGACCGGCGCGAGGGCCGGTCGGATTGGGGCGCACCTTACGGATCGCCGAGGCGATGTCAAGGACGGCGCCCGAGCTTTTACAAAAGCTCCCGCTGCCAGATGCCCCGTCGATCGAAATAGAGCGGAACAGGCAGCATCGGGCTCATACCCGCCTCGAGCCGCTGCCCGAGTTCGAGCAGAATCGTATGGGTGATCGAGGGCATATCGAGCTTTTCGGCCCGCGACAGGGGCAACCAGACTAGGTCGACCAGCTCTTTGTCCGGGCCGATCATGCCATCCACCTGCCCAGCGATGGATTCGGCACCGACGGCAAAAAATGCCGTGTCGAAGCGGCGTGGGCGCCCTGTGGGCGTCACGGCCCGGGCGATGAGATGGAGCCGGTCGAGCTCCGGATAGAGGCCGTGGCTCGCATAGTCGGTCCAGGGGCCCTCTGGCGGGCTCTCAGGCGTCCCGTAGTCGGGCGAGCCGATGAGCATGCCCGTTTCCTCATAAGTCTCGCGGATGGCAGCCAGCGCCAAAGCGCGAGCGCTGGAGGAGCTGGCAGGGCGTGCGCGTTTGATGAGGCGCATTTCGACCAGCTCATGCAAAGCGCCGGCGACATTCATCTTGCGATCAGACGGATCAACGCGCCCGCCAGGAAATACATAGCGGCCGGGCATGAAGACATGGGATTCGTTGCGACGCCCCAACAACACTTTGGGCTCAGCGCCCGAGCCATCGACGATGATCATCGTGGCAGCAGGGACGGGGCGAATGGTTGGGTGGCCAGAGCCCGGCGCCGCCTTGGCGCCAGCAAGGCCTGCAAAAGCAGGTTTGGCCGAAGCTTCGCTCACGCGGCGGCCTTGCCATCACGCGGCTGCACAGTTTCAAACCCATGCATGCGCAAAGCCCATTGATAAGCAATCAACGCGCCTTTGAAGCGCGGCAATAGCCAGAGGACGAGAAGCAAAGTCAGCGTCGGCCAAAGCACCATATGGATGCGCAGATCCAGCGCATCATTATGTTCTTCGACAAACAGCATCAGCGCACCAATCACATGGGCGACGACGAGAATGGTAAAATAGGGTGGCGCATCATCAGCGCGATGGTGATGCAATTCTTCGCCGCACGTGGGGCAGCAATCGCTCACCTTCAAGAAACGATAAAACATGTGACCTTCGCCGCAAGCCGGGCAGCGCATGCGAAAGCCCGTCTTCAGGGCTGCTCGCCAATCGCGCGGGGCGGTCTCATTCTGTTTCACGGAATCCGTCATGGGTGGCTCGAAACCTGTCTAGCGCTGCTTCTTACGCGACTTCAATGAGCTCTTTGCGCCCTTTTTACGAGGTGACGGGGTGTCGCGCCCTCGCTTCGCCTTTTTGCCAAAGCCCCCGCTACCCGGTCGGGCCTTGCCATCACTCAACATTTCAAAGCGCAAAGCCCCCGCAAAGGGAGCCGCTTCGACAAGCTTGACCTCGACGGGATCGCCCAGACGGAAGGTTTCCCCCGTCCGATTGCCAATCAGGGCGTGGAGCCCTTCCTCATGGCGGAAGTAATCGGTGCCCAAAGTCGCAGCCGGGATGAAGCCGTCCGCACCCGTCTCCGACAATTTCACGAAGAGGCCCACCTTGGTGACGCCGGCAATGCGGCCTTGGAAAGTGGCGCCGATTTGTTCGGACAGCCAACCAGCGATCAGGCGATCAGTGGTCTCACGTTCCGCGGCCATGGCGCGGCGCTCGGAAGCTGAAATGCGCGCGGCGATTTCCGCCAGTTCCCCGCCTTCAAGATCGGGCAGGCCGTCGGGGCCAAGCTTCAACGCGCGGATGAGCGCGCGATGGACGATGAGATCGGCGTAGCGGCGAATGGGCGAGGTGAAATGCGCATAGCGTTTCAGGTTGAGGCCGAAGTGGCCGTAATTCTCTGCGACATATTCCGCCTGCGCCTGCGTACGCAAAACAATCTCATTCACGACATGCTCATTATCCGTGCCCTTCACGCGGGCCAGAATGTCGTTGAAGTTCGACGTGCGCAGAACCTGCCCCTTGGCGAGTTTAATGCCGATGGAGGAGAGGAACTCCGACAGGTTCGTGAGCTTTTCAGCCGAAGGCTCGTCATGCGCGCGGTAGATCAGCTGCTGTGATTTTTGTTCCAGCGTTTCAGCTGCCGCCACATTGGCGAGGATCATGAATTCTTCGATCAGGCGATGCGCATCGAGCCGCATCGGCACCATGATGCGATCCACCGTGCCATCGGGTTTGAGCAGAATCTTGCGCTCGGGCAGATCAAGATCAAGCGGGCTGCGCTTGGCGCGCTCTTGCTTGACGCATTCATAAGCCGCCCAGAGCGGACGCAACACAGTCTCAAGCAAAGGCGCAGTGATGTCATCAATATGGCCATCAATGGCTGCTTGCGCTTGCGGATAGGCGAGCTTTGCCGCTGAGCGCATCATGATGCGATGGAATGTGTGTTTCTTCTTTTGCCCATCGGCGCCGATGATCATGCGCACAGCGAGCGCGGGGCGATCTTCGAGCGCGCGCAAAGAGCACAGATCATTCGAAATGCGCTCGGGCAGCATGGGCACGACGCGATCGGGGAAATAGACCGAATTGCCGCGTTCCAAAGCCTCACGATCCAGCGGGCGGTCGGGGCGCACATAAGCAGACACATCCGCAATAGCGACAGTGACGATAAAGCCACCTTCATTGTCCGGATTATCGTCGATGCAGGCGTGAACGGCGTCGTCATGATCTTTCGCGTCAGCCGGGTCAATGGTGACGAGTGGCAAGGCGCGCCAATCCTCGCGATGATCCATGGTGGCGGGACGCGCACTCTCGGCTTCCGCCAGAGTTTCAGGGCGGAAGGCGTTGGGGATATTATGCGCGTGAATGGCGATCAGGCTGACCGCTTTTTCGCTGCGCAAAGAGCCAAGCTTTTCTTTGACGCGTGCAGCGGGCAGGCCAAAGCGCCCCTCGCGGATGATTTCAACGGCGACGAGATCACCATCTTCCGCGTCTTTCTGCGCGCCGTCTGGCACCATCAATTCGCGGTTCATGTTTTTCTTTTCAACCGGGATCAGGCGGCCGCCACCTTGCGGCATCTTGCGGTAGATGCCGAGCACCTGCATTTTGGCGCGCGATAAAAGCTTGATCACGCGACCCGTATAAATTTGAAGTTTTTCCGTGCTCTCGTCTGAGAGCTCGACGCGCACCAATCCGCGATCACCCACGCCCGGCACAGGTTGTTCGGGGCGGGCTTTGCGCGGCGCGCTGATCAATATGCGCGGCGTTGGGCCGTTCTCTTCATCCCATTCGACGGGTGTGGCAATCAGCTCACCATCGCGGTCGCGACCGGTGACATCGGCCAGCACGACATTGGGCAACATGCCGGCTTTATGAAAACGTTTTCCGCGTTTCTCAACTTCGCCTTCGGCCTGCAATTCTTTCAAAATGGCTTTCAGGCCGATTTTGTCTGCGCCACGAATACCAAATTCGCGCGCGACTTCTCTTTTGCCGATTTTCACGGGTTGGCCGCCAGCTGCTTCCCGCTCGCGCGCAATAAAGGCGAGGATCTCGGCGCGCGAGGGGAGGGGCTGTTTCACGCCTTTTTCGCGGCCTTCTTTTTAGCAGGCGCTTTTTTGGCAGCTGCCTTTTTCGCTGGAGCTTTTTTCGCAGGCGTTTTCTTGGCTGCTGTTTTCTTGGCGGCAGTCTTTTTGGCGGCAGCTTTCTTTGGCGCTTTCTTGGCCGCCTTGCGTGCAGCGCCCGGCCCAGCCTTTTCCTCGATCAGCATCAACGCATCTTCGAGCGTGATGTCATCAGGCGATTGGCTTTTGGGAATGGTCGCATTGACCTTGCCCCAATTCACATAAGGCCCATAGCGGCCCGCACGCACGCTCACCGCGCCGCCTGCCGGATGCACGCCCAGCACTTTACCGCCACCCGCATCACCGCCCGTGCCATTTTGCTTGGCTTCGATCAGGGCGACCGCTTGTTCGAGCGTGAAACTGTCAGGGTCGGTGCCCTTCGGAATGGTCGCATTGATTTTGTTCCACGCCACATAGGCGCCGAAACGTCCGGCCTTGACCGCAATCTTGCCGCCTGTGGGGTGATCGCCCAAGTCGCGGCCCGCAAAACGTCCGCCACCGCCGCGCTGTTCTTTTGTTGTGATCAGATCAATCGCGCGATTGGCGCCGATCTCCAGCACATCATCATCCTTGCCGAGATTGGCATAGGTTTTTTGGTGCTGCACATAAGAACCATAGCGGCCGATGCCCGCCAAAATCGGATCGCCGGATGTGGGATGTTTGGCCACTTCGCGCGGCAATGACAAAAGGGCGAGTGCTTGTTCAAAAGTGACTTCGTCTGTCGGGATATTTTTCGGCAGCGAGGTCTTTTTGGAATCCTTTTCCTCACCCAATTGCACATAAGGCCCGAAGCGACCGTTGCGCACGCTGACTTCGAGATCAGTTGCCGGATCGCGGCCCAAAACTTTCACGCCCGGACGACCAGACGCATCGCCTTCCGCATTGGGCGAGACGGCGCGTGTGAATTTGCATTCGGGATAATTGGTGCAGCCGACGAAAGCGCCAAACTTTGACAATTTCAGCGAGAGCTGACCGGCCGCACAAGCTGGGCAGGCACGCGGATTATCGACACCTTCCTTTTCAGGGAAGATATGCGGGGCCAACAGATCATTCAGCGCATCGAGCACTTGCGTGGTGCGCAGATCAGCCGTGCCAGCCAGCGCAACCGAAAACTCGGCCCAGAAGTCTCGCAGCAATTGCTTCCAGTGAATGTCATGGCTAGTGACGAGATCGAGCTTCTCTTCAAGGGCCGCAGTGAAATCATATTCCACATAGCGGGTGAAGAAGCTCTCCAGAAACGCGACAACCAAGCGGCCGCGATCTTCCGGCACAAGGCGTTTTTTATCGAGGCGCACATATTCGCGGTCACGCAACACGGCGAGCGTGGACGCGTAAGTGGAGGGTCGGCCGATGCCGAGCTCTTCCATGCGCTTGACCAATGTCGCTTCCGTAAAGCGCGGCGGCGGTTCGGTGAAATGCTGCACGGCTTCGATGCGCTCTTTGGTCAGAGCTTCGCCTTGCGACATGGGCGGGAGACGATTGGCATCTTCATCATCATCGTCGTCGCGGCCTTCTTGATAGAGTTTCAAGAAGCCATCGAAGCGCACGACCTGTCCGGTCGCACGCAGATCAATCTGCTTATAGGCGCCGCCATTCACGCTAGCTGCAATATCAACGCTGGTGCGCTCAAGTTCGGCCGATTCCATTTGGCTCGCAATGGTGCGCGTCCAGATGAGATCATAAAGTTTGGCCTGTTCAACATTTTCGGCGGCGCGGTTGAATTCGCGCGGCAGGCGGCCGAGATCGGTGGGGCGCACGGCTTCATGCGCTTCCTGCGCATTTTTCGCCTTGGCCGAATATTTGCGCGGCACGCCCGGCAGATATTTGCCACCAAATTCCTGCTCGATCACACGGCGCGCGCCAGCAATGGCTTCGGGCGCCATATCGACGCCGTCGGTGCGCATATAAGTGATGATGCCGTCTTCATAGAGACGCTGCGCAATCTGCATGGTGCGCGCAGGCGCGAGGCCGAGCTTGCGCGAGGCTTCCTGTTGCAGCGTGGAGGTGGTGAAGGGCGGGTAGGGGTGACGCTTGGCGGGCTTGGATTCGACGCTCGTCACGCTGAAGTTTGCATTTTCGAGCCCGGCCTTGAAGCTTTCGGCTTCCGCGCCTGTGCCAATGTCGAGACGATTGATCTTCTTGCCATCCGCTCCGATGAGGCGGGCGGAGAAAGACGCGCCCGCTTTGGTCTGCAGAAAAGCTTCGAGTGACCAATATTCGCGCGGCTTGAACTTTTCGATGTCGAGCTCGCGGTCGCAAACAAGGCGCAGCGCAACTGATTGCACGCGGCCTGCCGATTTCGCGCCCGGCAGCTTGCGCCACAGAACGGGCGAGAGTTTGAAGCCGACGAGATAGTCGAGCGCACGACGCGCCAGATAGGCGTCGACCAGATCGGTATCGATCTCGCGCGGCGCTTTCATCGCGTCCAGAATGGCCGTCTTGGTGATGGCATTAAAGACGACGCGCTGGACGCGCTTGTCTTTGAGAACCTTTTTGGACTTCAGAATTTCCAGGACATGCCAGGAAATGGCCTCACCCTCGCGATCCGGGTCGGTGGCCAGAATGACTGTGTCGGCATCTTTCACGGCGGCTGCGATTTCGGACAGGCGCTTGGAGGCCTTGAAATCGACTTCCCATTTCATCGCGAAATCATCATCCGGATCGACCGCGCCATCCTGCGAGGGAAGGTCGCGGACATGGCCGAATGAGGCGTAAACCTCATAGCCCGGGCCCAGATATTTGTTGATCGTCTTGGCCTTAGCGGGCGACTCGACGATGACGACGTCCATGGAAAGATCCTGAAAATCAATGGGTTATGCGGCCAAATGGGCCCAGATTGGGCCTTTGACCGGGCCCTGAGGGGGCCTCGATGGAGCCGAAACATGGTGGAGGGTTGGTGGCCTGTCAAATGGCTTGATCCGGAAATGGCTCCAAGCCTGGCCCATGCTCCCCCCTTAAGGGGGGAGCAAATAATTTTGTCTCAAGCGCCGGATCGTCTATGCCAACGGGATCCATTGGAGTGCTTATGGCGGGCCTGCCTACCCAAAATTTTGAACGTTTCTTTCCCCATTGGATGCGCACTTTTGTGCGTGCGCGGGAAACGGGTCTGGCCATTGCGGGTCTGGTGATTGGCGCGTTTTCGGGCGTGCTGGTCGGTCTCATCGCCAATGGGGCGCAGCGCGCCCATGAAATTCTTTTCAATCTCGGGCGCGAAGAACGGCTCTCGGCGCAAGTTAGCCTTGATCCCGTGCTGGCGCTCGCCGTGCCGGTGGCGGGTGGCCTTTTGCTCGCGCTTGTCGTCCGGCTTTTTGGCGCACGCTTCAAGGATCAGATGGCGGATGCGATTGAAGCCAATGCACTCCATGGTGGGCGGCTACGCATGGGTGGCTCATTATATATTACGGTGCAGACCTTCATCTCGAATGCTTTTGGGGCATCGGTGGGGTTAGAGGCGGCCTATACGCAGGTTTGTGCGGCGCTCGCCTCTTTCTTCGGGCGCGGTTTGGCGGCGCGGCGCTCCGATATGCGTTTGCTTGTGGCTTGTGGTGCCGCGGGCGCGATCTCAGCCGCTTTCGGAGCACCGCTTGCAGGCGCTTTCTATGCGTTTGAAGTCGTGCTTGGTGCCTATGCCGTGGCCTCGCTTGTCCCCGTTATGGCCAGCGCCATTGTCGCGAGCTATTTGTCCGATCTGGTCACCCATCGGCATGGGCCTTTGCCGGTTGTCACTGAGTTCAATGCGCCGACGGGCGCCTTTTTCGGTCATGTCATTATATTAGGGGCGCTCTGCGCTTTGGGTGCGATCTTGCTGATGCAGGGCGTGGCTTTGGCCGAGCGTTTTTTCAGCAACAAGAGGCTCCACGTCTATCTGCGCCCGGCGCTGGGTGGTTTGATTGTTGGCGGCTTTGGTCTCATCACGCCGCAAGTCTTGGGCGCGGGCCATGGCGCTTTTCAACTGAACCTCACCCAATCCGTGCCTCTGGCCATGCTGGCAGCCGTGCTCGTGCTCAAAGGCATTGCCTCGGCCATTTCTCTGGGCTCTGGTTTTCGTGGCGGGTTGTTCTTCGCCTCTCTTCTGATCGGCGGATTGCTCGGCCGCTTTTATGCGGAAAGCGTGACGGCGCTGACACCTTTTGCTTTTCCTGCCGGCCTTG
Source organism: Beijerinckiaceae bacterium (assembly GCA_947453155.1). Lineage (GTDB taxonomy): Bacteria > Pseudomonadota > Alphaproteobacteria > Rhizobiales > Beijerinckiaceae > Terripilifer. Next base: position 19,145 of record CANGFE010000032.1, read on the forward strand.
CGGCCATCACCGCTATGGCGGCTTTTGGCACAGGCGTTTTGGGTGCACCCATCAGCATGACGGTGCTGGCCTTGGAAACGACCGGCGATTTTTCTGTCACCGTGGCGGCGTTGGCGGCAAGTGTTCTCTCAGCGCTCATTGTGCGCGAGACATTTGGTTATTCCTTCGCAACCTGGCGCTTTCATCTGCGTGGCGAAACCATCCGCGGGCCGCATGATGTGGGCTGGGTGCGCCAGCTCAATGTCGCGCGTTTGATGAGCAAAGATCTGCGCACCGTTCCAAGCGATGTCACCATTGGCGTGGCGCGCGACATGTTTCCTGTTGGCACGACCCGTCAGATCATGGCGGTGGACGCGCAAGGCCGCTATGCGGGGGTGATTGTGTCCGAGAGCCTGCATGCGGCCGCGCACGACCGATTACAGCGCCCGGTTTTGGAACTTGCCAACCAGCTGGAGGCTTTTCTGCTGCCGGCCATGAACATCCGTGAGTCGCTCGACGCCTTCGAAAAAGCCGAGACGGATGTTTTGGCGGTCGTCGATGGATCGGACACCCGCCATCTGGTCGGTTTGGTGACAGAATCCCATGCGCTGCGCCGTTATGGCGAGGAGTTGGAGCGTCGAAACCGGGAATTTTCCCGCTAAGCCTGTTGAGGGCAGGGGCTTGCGCTTGCCTTGACCCGCTGTTGCCCCCTATACAGGCACCTTATGGCAGCCACGCGCGCAACGACCTCATTCCCCCACCGACATTTGCTCGGGATCGCGGGGCTTTCCCGTCCGGAAATCGAATATCTGCTCGACACGGCAGATGAAGCCGTCGAAGTCTCCCGTCAGGTTGAGAAAAAGCGCACGGTTCTCTCCGGCCGCACCCAGATCAATCTCTTCTTCGAAGCCTCGACCCGCACGCAATCGTCTTTCGAACTCGCGGGCAAACGTTTGGGCGCCGATGTCATGAATATGGCGGTCGCCAATTCGAGCGTGAAAAAGGGCGAGACGCTGATCGATACGGCGGTGACGCTGAATGCGATGCGGCCCGATCTGATCGTCGTGCGCCACCATTGTTCTGGCGCGGTTGAACTTCTATCGAAAAAAGTTTCCTGCTCGGTGGTCAATGCGGGCGATGGTTCGCATGAACATCCGACCCAAGCTTTGCTCGACGCGCTGACCATTCGCCGCCGCTTAGGCAAGATCGAGGGCCTGACCGTCGCGATCTGCGGTGATGTGGCTCATTCGCGCGTGGCGCGGTCCAATATGATTTTGCTGACACAGCTGGGCGCGCGTGTTCGTGTGGTGGCGCCCTCGACTTTGCTCCCAGCTGGTATTGAACGCATGGGCGTCGAAGTTTACCGCGACTTCAACAAGGGCATTGCGGGCGCTGACATTGTCATGATGCTGCGCTTGCAGCGTGAGCGCATGGATGGCGCCTATGTGCCTTCGCTCAAAGAATATGCGCATTTCCATGGTCTGACCGAAGAGAAGCTTTTGGCCATGGCGCCCGACGCTTTGGTCATGCATCCGGGCCCGATCAATCGCGGTGTTGAGATTGACTCCGCCGTGGCTGATGGTCCGCGCTCGCTGATCAATGAGCAGGTGGAAATGGGTGTGGCTGTGCGCATGGCCGTGCTTGAAGCGCTCTCCAAAAATCTGCCGAACGGGTGAGATGATGAGCGCTCCTAAAAACCTCGCCCTCCTCGACGCCCGCCTGATCGATCCGGTGGCAGGCACGGAAACACGCGGTGGCGTGCTGATTGAAAATGGCGTGATCAAAGATTTTGGAGCGCAAGTGACGCGCGCCAATGTCGGCAGCGGCGCCGATGTCATCGAGTGCAAGGGCGATGTTGTGTCACCCGGCCTAATTGATATGCGCGCGTCTGAACATCGCGAAACCATTACGTCTGTCTCGCGCGCGGCCTTGGCTGGTGGCGTCACCAGCGTTTGCGTGGCGCCCGATTCAAATCCCGTGCGTGACACGACCGCGCTGGTTGATTTCTTCCTCCGTCGTGCGCGCGACAATGACAGCGTGCGCCTCTATTCGATTGCGGCGCTCACCAAGGGCCTTGCTGGCAAAGAGATCGGCGAGATGGGCCTTTTGAGCCGCGCTGGTGCGATTGGTTTTGGCAATGGCCGCGTGTCGGTGCGCGATACGCAAGTCATGCGTCGCGCCATGACTTATGCGGGCGATTTCGATGCGCTCGTCATGCACTTTGTGCAAGATCCCGATCTTGCTGCTTCGGGCGTGATGAATGAGGGCGAGTTTGCCTCGCGTTTGGGCCTGATGGGCATTCCGCGCGAAGCCGAAGTGATTATGCTCGACCGCGATCTGCGGCTCGTCGCCATGACGGGTGCACGCTATCACGCTGAACTCATCTCCACGACACTGTCGATGGATGCGGTGGCCGTGGCGCGTGCGAATGGTTTGAGCGTCTCATGTGGCGTGTCGATCAATCATCTCACGCTCAATGAAAATGACATTGGTGATTATCGCACCTTCCTCAAACTCATGCCGCCACTGCGCCACGAAGAAGAGCGTCTGGCTTTGGTCGATGGCATCAATTCCGGCGCGATTGATGTGATCGTTTCCGATCATTGTGGTCAGGATGTCGAAGACAAGCGCGTGCCTTTTGCTGAAGCAGAAGCCGGTGCCGTTGGTCTTGAAACACTTCTGCCTGCTGCTTTGCGTCTCGTGCACAGCGGACAAGTTTCGCTGCCCAAATTGTTGCGCGCCATGACATCGCGCCCTGCCGAGATTTTGGGTTTGCCGCAAGGCCGTCTCGCCAAAGGCGCGCCTGCTGATCTCATTCGCTTTGATCCCGACGAGCCTTTCGTTGTCGATCCTTCAAAACTTCACTCGCAATGCCGCAACACGCCCTTTGATGGAGCGCGTCTGCAAGGTGTCGTGAAGCTCGCCATGGTCGCGGGCAAAGTCCTGCACGGCTGAGGCTCATGGAAGAGAAAATCATCGCCCTTGTTCTTGGCTATTTGCTCGGCTCCATTCCTTTTGGTGTGGTGCTGACGAAACTGGCCGGCACAGGTGATCTGCGCTCCATCGGCTCGGGCAATATTGGCGCGACCAATGTGCTGCGCACGGGCCGTAAGGATTTGGCTATTGCCACTTTGCTGCTCGATGCGGTGAAGGGCACGGTTGCAGTTTTGATCGCGCTACAATTTTCGCGCGAGCTTGCCATACTCGCGGGGCTTGGCGCTTTTGTCGGCCATTTGCATCCTGTCTGGCTGAAATTCAAAGGCGGCAAAGGTGTTGCGACTTTTCTAGGTCTTGTTGCCGCTTTGCATTGGCCGTCAGCTCTTGTCTTTATCGCGGCTTGGTTGGCGACCGCCTATCTCACGCGCTATTCGTCGGCGGGTGCTTTGGTGGCAAGCCTTGCTGTGCCAGTTTCGCTGATGGCCTTTGGTTTGCAGGATGAGGCTGAGCTTTTCGTCGCGCTTGCGATTTTGCTCTGGTTCCGTCACGCTGAAAATATTCAGCGCATATTGTCCGGCACAGAAGGCAAGATTGGTCAGAAGGCCGAACCCAAAGCCTGATTTTTTAAAAAGCATTTTTTGATTTTTTTGACGGGGCTTTCCCCATGCAATTGTCTGATGCGCAGCGTCTCGATTGGCTGCGTTTGATCCGCAGTGAAAATGTCGGTCCCCGCACCTTTCGTACACTCGTCAATCGCTATGGCGGGGCAGGGCCGGCACTTGAGGCTTTGCCGCATCTCGCCAAACAAGGCGGGCGTACGATCCGCATTGCCGCGCGCGAAGATTGCGAGCGCGAGATGGAAGCGATCCAAAAATTCGGCGCGCGGCTCTTGTGTCTGGGTGAAGATGATTATCCCAAAAGCCTGCGTGCCATTGATGCGCCGCCACCTGTGCTTTGCGTGCTGGGCAATGTCGCATTTTTTGCGCGGCCTGCTGTCTCCATTGTTGGTTCGCGCAATGCATCTGCTGCAGGGCTTGCCTTTACCGAGCGTGTTGCCGCTGAACTCGGTGCGCAGGATGTGGTGATTGTGTCGGGCCTCGCGCGCGGCATTGATGCGCGGGCTCATCGTGCGTCACTGAAGACTGGCACAGTCGCTGTACTCGCGGGCGGTTTGGATCGTATCTATCCCAGTGAGCACGAAGATCTCGCGCGCGCTATTTCAGAGCGTGGTTGTTTGGTGAGTGAAATGCCCTTGGGTTTGGAGCCGCGCGGGCGTGATTTTCCGCGTCGCAATCGTCTCGTGTCAGGTCTGGCTCTGGGCACATTGGTGGTGGAAGCTGCGCGTCGCTCCGGTTCGCTCATCACCGCGCGCTTTGCAGGTGAACAGGGACGCGAGGTTTTTGCGGTTCCCGGTTCGCCGCTCGATCCACGCGCCGAAGGCACGAATGATCTTCTGCGCGAAGGCGCGATCATCTGCACCTCTTCGACAGATATTCTGGAAGCCTTAGCACCGATCCTGCGTGATGGTTTGCCCGAGCCTGGAACGCTGTTTGAAACGTTCAACGACCCCGTCGAACCTTTGTGGGATGAGCTTGATTTGTTGGATGCACCACCGACACCCGTCACATTGGCGGGTCATGAGATGGATGAGCCGGAGCAAGCCCCGTTCGTCACACCTGTTGCGCGTGTGGTTCAGACCAATGTGGATTGGCGCGCGCATATTGTGTCGCTGCTCGGACCGTCACCCGTGTCGATTGATGATCTCGCGCGCCTCAGCGAAGCCCCGCTGGCGCAATTGCGGGTGACTTTGTTCGAATTGGAATTGGAAGGATTGATCGAGCGCCATGGCGGCGCTCTGGTCTCGCTGATGATGCGATCAGATCATTCAGCGCAATAGGGCGCCTGCGTTTGGGCTTCGTGCTCGGGCTTGGCTTGCGCGGGCACATTGGCAATCGTGTCAGCTTCGGCGCGCGCCATGGCGAGAAAATAAGAGAGCAATTCGAGATTGGCCGTATTGGCCATGCGTTCGAGATCGAGCACCATCTGGCCAATATAGCGCGCCAGCTCCGCGCGCGGATCAGCTTCCGCAGCGTCAGCCGAGCTTGAAGAATGAATGCGGGTGACATTGCCTTCAGATGTCACAAGACGTGGCGGCATGAGCAAACTCGAAATGCGATTTGTTAAGCCTAACCTTAGCACAAGGATTGGTGGCGAACAGGGCAAAGATCAGGCGAGTTGGTTGCATCAACAGTCTCGCACAACCGTAACTGACCTTGCGGGAGGCTGTTGACGGAACTATCCGATCAAGGTCGCATTTTTGGGACACTCTCTTCGGAGTTTCCAACAATGACATGCCATCGAACGAACATCTGCAGCTTCGCTTTCGGCGCAGCGCTTTTGAGCGCAACTGCGCTTCCGGCTTTCGCCGTTTCCATCACGCCAGTGCCGCGCTATGATCTTGTCGCCAAGTCTGAGGTGACGCCTGTTGCCCATCGTCGCACACAAGCGCGCAGCGTGCGTCATGTGACGGTGCGCAGACATTATGTCTCGGGTCGCCATTATTATTATCGTCGCCGTCATGCCTCGGCATTTCCTGCAGCAGCCGTTGGTTTGTTTGCAGGCGTGCTGGGGGCAGCCATTGTCAATGATTATTATGACGACGGCTATTATGGATATGGATACCCAGCCTATTCCTACGGCTATCCCAATTCCTATGGATATGCCACGCCCTCATCTCGCCCACGCTATTACGGCACGCGTAATTTCTATTCCGGGCCGATCTATCGCGGCGGCTCTGGTGGTGGCGGGCTGCGCTTTAGCGGCGGCCAATATCATGGCGGTGGAGGCACGGGCCACCGCGGCGGGCATCGCTAAAAGATCAGCGCCTTTCGTCTTCGGACGAGGGGCGTTTATCGCGCGCCAAGCGCTCCAGCCGATCCAATGCGCCTTGCAGGATGTAAGCGGCTGCCATGCGGTCGACGACTTCCGCGCGTTTGGCGCGTGAGGCGTCTTGTTCAATCAGCGTGCGCGTGACGGCCGCCGTTGAGAGGCGCTCATCCCAATAGATGACGGGCAGTTTCAGATGCGCATCGAGATTGCGCACGAAAGAGCGGGTGGCCTGTGCGCGCGGCCCTTCAGTGCCGTCCATATTTAAAGGCAGGCCGATGACCAGCGCGAAGGCCTCTTGGGCTTTGGTGATCATGGTGAGCTTTTGGACATCGGCGGTGAATTTCTCGCGCCGGATGGTCTCCACCGGGCTGGCGATCCGCCGCTCCACATCGGAAACCGCGACCCCGATGGTTTTGGTGCCGAGATCCAGGCCGATGAGCCGCGCAAAGCGGGGCAGGCGGTCGGCAAGCGCGTCGAGGGTCAGGATTTCTGTGGCCATGCGCCCCGACTAGCATGGATTCCCTCTTCGGGGACAGGGCCGATGGCGGGTCCATGCCCGCTTGGCCCTCAGGTTTGCTCACCCCTTGGAGGGGGTGCTATAGGCTCCCATCTCGTTTCAACCCGCCGTTTAAACCCTCTGTTTCTCCCACGGAGTTTTCATGTCCGTTGACCAGGCCACCGTCCGCCGGATCGCGCATCTTGCGCGTATCGCCGTGCGCGATGAGGAGGTTCCCCACCTCCAGGAAGAGCTGAACGCCATTTTGTCCTTCGTCGAGGAGCTGAACGCTGTGGATGTCAGCGGCGTCGAGCCCATGACGTCTGTCATCCCGATGCGCTTGCCCTTGCGCAAGGATGAAGTCACCGATCATGCGGGAGCTGACGTCGTCACCCGCAATGCGCCGGGCGCCGAAGATCATTTCTTCACTGTGCCGAAAGTGGTGGAATGATGAGCGATCTCACCAAACTCTCTTTGGCCGAAGCCCGCGATGCGGTCGCGTCCAAAAAAGTCTCCTCCGTCGAACTGACCAAGGCGCATATTGACGCCATTGAGAAGGCGCGCGGTCTGAATGCCTTTATTGTCGAGACGCCGGAGAAAGCGCTCGATATGGCGAAGGCGTCCGATGCACGCATTGCCTCCGGCAAAGCTGGTCCGCTCGAAGGTTTGCCGCTCGGCATTAAAGATCTCTATGCGACGCAAGGCGAGCACATGCAGGCTTGCTCGCATATTCTCGATGGTTTCAAGCCGCCTTATGAAAGCACCGTAACGAGCCAGCTCTGGCGTGACGGCGCTGTCATGCTTGGCAAACTCAATATGGATGAGTTCGCCATGGGCTCATCCAATGAGACATCTTATTATGGTCCTGTTGCCTCGCCTTGGCTGCCGCCGGGTTGGGATGCAGACAAGGGCCGTTCTGCGCTGAAGGGCGACAAGAAGGGTCTTCTTGTTCCTGGTGGTTCATCGGGCGGCTCATCGGCTGCGGTTGCAGCGCATCTGTGTTTGGGTGCAACAGCCACCGATACGGGTGGTTCGATCCGCCAGCCTGCGGCTTTCACCGGCACGGTCGGCATCAAGCCGACTTATGGTCGTTGTTCGCGTTGGGGCGTGGCGGCTTTCGCCTCGTCGCTCGATCAGGCGGGTCCCATCGCCCGCAATGTGCGCGATTGCGCGATCATGCTGCGCTCCATGGCCGGCTATGACGCCAAGGATTCCACCAGCGTGAATGCGCCTGTGCCGGATTATGAAAAGGCGGTTGGCGCTTCCATCAAGGGCAAGAAGATCGGTATTCCGAAAGAATATCGCATCGATGGCATGCCCGCTGAAATCGAAGCGCTCTGGCAGCAGGGCATTGAATGGCTGCGCGCAGCAGGTGCGGAGATCGTCGATATCTCGCTGCCCCATACCAAGACCGCGCTGCCGGCCTATTATATTGTGGCGCCTGCCGAAGCCTCGTCCAATCTCGCGCGCTATGATGGCGTGCGCTATGGCCTGCGGGTTCCTGGCAAAGACATTTCGTCCATGTATGAAAATACACGCGCGGAAGGTTTTGGCCGCGAAGTGCGTCGCCGCATCATGATCGGCACTTATGTGCTCTCGGCTGGCTATTACGATGCTTATTATGTGCGCGCGCAAAAAATCCGCACGCTCATCAAGCGCGACTTCGAGCTTGCCTATCAGAATGGCGTCGATGCGATCCTGACGCCCGCCACACCTTCGGCCGCTTTCGGCATTGGCGAGAAGGGCTCTGGCGATCCGGTTGAGATGTATCTCAACGACGTTTTCACCGTGACGGTGAATATGGCAGGCCTGCCGGGCCTTGCTGTTCCGGGAGGATTGTCAGCCAGCGGCCTGCCGCTCGGTCTGCAATTGATCGGCCGTCCCTTTGAAGAAGAAACGCTCTTCTCAGTCGCTGAAGTGATTGAACAGGCGGCGGGCCGCATGTCCCTGCCGAAAGCTTGGTGGTGAGCCAGATGAATACGACCGCGAAACCATCCAAATATCTCAAGGGCGCGACGGGCGAGTGGGAGATTGTCGTGGGCATGGAAATCCATGCGCAGGTCACCTCTCATTCCAAATTGTTCTCCGGTGCCTCGACCGCTTTTGGCGGCGACCAGAACAGCCATGTCTCGCTCGTCGATGCGGCCATGCCCGGCATGTTGCCCGTCATCAATGAGGAATGTGTCAAACAGGCGATCCGCACGGGCCTTGGCCTGCGCGCGCAGATCAATCACCGCTCGGTGTTTGACCGGAAGAATTATTTCTATCCGGATCTGCCGCAGGGCTATCAGATCAGCCAGTTCAAAGACCCGATCGTGGGCGAGGGCGAAGTCATCGTCGATGTGACGCCCACAGAGCAGATCATAGTCGGTATCGAGCGTCTGCATCTGGAACAGGATGCGGGCAAGTCGCTCCACGACCAGTCGCCCAATGAAAGCTTCGTCGATCTTAACCGCTCAGGCGTGGCGCTGATGGAGATTGTCTCCAAGCCCGACATTCGCTCAGCAGAAGAGGCGCGTGCCTATGTGTCGAAGCTGCGCACCATCCTGCGTTATCTGGGCACCTGCGACGGCAATATGGAAGAGGGCAGTTTGCGCGCAGACGTGAACGTGTCCGTGCGCCGTCCCGGCGGACCGCTCGGCACACGCTGCGAGATCAAGAACGTCAATTCGATCCGCTTCATTGGTCAAGCTGTCGAAGTCGAGGCCCGTCGTCAGATCGCCATTCTCGAAGATGGCGGCAAGATTGATCAGGAGACCCGCCTGTTTGATCCCGGCAAGGGCGAGACGCGCGCTATGCGCTCGAAGGAAGAAGCGCATGACTATCGCTACTTCCCCGATCCCGATCTGCTGCCACTGGAATTCGATCAGGCCTATGTGGATGCGCTTGCGTCAGGTTTGCCCGAATTGCCCGATGATAAGCGCGCGCGCTTCATCAAGGACTATGGTCTGCCGCCCTATGATGCGGGCGTGCTGGTCATGGAACGCGAGTCCGCGGATTACTTTGAAGAGGTCGCACGCGGTCGCGATGCCAAAATCGCCGCGAACTGGGTGATCAACGAGCTCTTCGGTCGTCTGAACAAGGAAGGCAAGACGATTGCGACCTCGCCGGTCTCAGCCAAACAGCTCGGCGCGATTGTCGATCTCATCTCAGCTAACACCATCTCCGGCAAGATCGCGAAAGATCTTTTCGAGATTGTTTGGACCGAAGGTGGTGATCCTGAGGCCATCGTTGAACAGCGCGGCATGAAGCAGGTGACCGACACCGGCGCGATTGAAAAAGCCGTTGATGAGATCATCGCAGCCAATCCGGATAAGGTTGAGCAAGCGAAAGCGAAGCCCACAATGCTCGGTTGGTTCGTTGGTCAGGTAATGAAACAAACCGGCGGAAAAGCGAATCCGCAGTCTGTGAATGACCTTCTCAAACAGAAATTGGGGATCTGAATCGGACGCATGTCGGGAGGTGTGATTCTCCCGATTTGCGCGATTCGCATCGCGCCGCGGTCTCCGCGGCGCTTTTTTTTTGAAAAAAAACGCATCTCGCAAAATTTTTTTTTGATGCTCATGAGACGTCTCGCACGCCTCTTGCACGGATGATCGCGCCTGCCTCATGCGCGCCCTCATGAACCGTGGAGAGGACACATAAAAATCCAGTCTGAGGTGTTTTTGGGCTTGACAAGAATCGAGCCCCGAATCGGATGGTTTATTCTTGGTTAACGGGACCCCGACTCAAAAAGTCCCTTAAAATTGGGCGTTTCTGCGCGGGGCCCCAGCGGGACGGGGGCCTTTGGGTGCCCCGGACACCCCTGATTGGGCGCGGCTTTGATCGCTTGTGCGGGGCCGTGCGCATGATGATCAGCAACTGCAAAATCATGTCGCAAGAAGCGTTGAATCGAGTTGCGCGAATGCTTGGATCACGATGGTCTTGTGAGCGCGTTACTGGGTCGAAAACGAGTAATCAGCCAAACAGACACTTGCACCACTCGTTAACGGAGCTACTTTATCCACGCCTCATGCCGGTACTGACTTTCTTTCGCCGGCGGACAAAATCAGAGGGGACCTCAGATGGCTAAGGCAACAACGAAGCGTAAGCCGGCTGCGAAGAAGACC
>CANGFE010000033.1 GCA_947453155.1 Beijerinckiaceae bacterium
GCAGGACGTGCCGATCAATATAGACGAGATCGCGACCATCGATTCGGGTCGCGACATAATGCGCGTCCCAGATGCGGTCGAACATGGTCCGTGGTTTTTGGCTTGTGTTCATTCTTCTTGTCTCTTGCCGTCGCCTCGCGTGCGCTGGACAGGGGCACGCGGCGAGGTTAGGAATCTCAGGATAGAGAGCGGGAAGATCAAGTCAAAAAACCCGCGTGCCAGCCATGCTAGGCAGAAGATTGGGGAGGACGAATGTTAAAGCCGCTCAGCGCTACGCTCAAAAATGGCCTGACCGGAGGAAAGCGGCTCGCTTTCCTGCTCGCTCCCCTCTTGCTGCTGGCTACTCCCGGACAGGCGGAGACGGAAGCTGAATTTTTCAAGGGCAAGCAGATTCGCCTCGTGGTCGGCTTTCCAGCAGGCAATGAATATGATTTGGGCGCTCGCCTGCTCGCGCGACACTATACGCGTCATCTGCCGGGCAATCCCAATATCATCGTCCAGAATATGCCCCAAGCGGCCAGCATTGTGGCGGCCAATTTCGTCTATTCGCAGGCTCCGCGCGATGGCACGGTGATTGGTGCTGTCACCCGCAATATCGTCAATCAGGCTTTGTTTGGTCATCCCAATCTGGTGGCTGAACCGCAGAAATTCATCTGGCTCGGCAGTACCTCTTTCCCGGGCCGCATTTGCGTGGTGGGGCAGAAAGCACCTGCCACAGCAGCGGCTGATATTTTCGCCAAGGAATTGGTCTTTGGTTCGGTGGGGCCGGGTAATTCCACCAATACTTTGCCAACCGTGTTCAACCATGTGCTCGGAGCCAAGATCAAATTGATCGAAGGCTATCGCGGCACAGCCGATGTTTTGCTCGCCATTGAGCGCGATGAAGTGCAGGGCGTGTGCGCGTCCAACGGGCAGTTCAGAGCTGTCTCGCAAGCAATTGAAAGCGGCAAATTGCGCGTTCTGTTGCGCGCAGAAGAAGCCAAAATGATGGATTATCCGAACGCGCAATCCATTTATGATTTTGCCAAGACGGAAGAGCAACGCCAGTTCATGCGCTTTGTCTTTGCCAGCACGGAATATGGCAGGCCTTATGTTTTGCCGCCTGAAGTTCCCGCTTCGCGCGTCGTAGCCATGCGCAAGGCTTTGGCCGATGCTGTCGCCGATCCGGAGCTGATTGCGGAAGCTGAAAAGGCGCAGGTTGATATGGCTTGGCGTTCTCCGGAAGATTTGGAACGCATTACGGCCAGTCTCTACAAGACGCCGCCAGAGCTGATTGAAAGTGTCAAAAAACTGGTTCCGAACCTGAACTAAAAATAAAATAAGGGAGGATTTGCACATGCCGCATGATGATAAGGGCTCACACTGGCACGAGCCGACAGCCGATAAAATGGCGGGTCTTGGCAAATTTGCCCGTCCTGCAATGCCTTATGATCAATTCATGGAATCGGAAGGCGTGCCGATTTATCGTGATATTGGTGTGCGCACGGTTCTCGATCTGCCGATGAAGCCGTGGAAGCGGCTCGGTGGTCGTGGCTCTTACATCCAGCTCTTCGGCACCGAAGGTCTCTGGGGCATGTATGTGGTTGAAGTGCCGCCCGGTGGCGCGCTCAACATCGAGCATCATGTCTATGAGAAGATTGTGCTCGTTGTGGAAGGCCGCGGCTCGACTGAAGTCTGGCAAGAAGGCAATTCTAAAAAGCAGCATTTCGAATGGCAGAAGGGCTCGCTCTTTTCCATTCCGATCAATGCCTATCATCGCTTCGTGAATGCAACGAATAGCCCGGCGATTTTGCTGTGCGGCACCAGCGCGCCGAATATGTTCAATCTGCTCGACAATCCGAAGTTCATCTTCGAATGCCCGTTTGATTTTACCGATCGCTATTCGGGCGCGGCCGACTACTTCACCCCGCAAGATGATATTGCGCCTGATCCGGTGCGCGGCTTGGCGATGAAGAAAACCAATCTTGTCCCCGATGTGATTAATTGCGAATTGCCGCTCGATAATCGCCGCTCACCCGGCTATCGCCGCATCGAGCCGCATATGGCTGGCAATCGTTTCTATCTCTGGGTCGGGCAGCATGAGACGGGTCGCTATTCCAAAGCGCATAAGCATGCTTCGGCTGCGATTCTCGTCTGCCTCAAAGGCAAGGGCTACACTTATACGTGGCCTGAAGCACTGGGCACGCGCCCGTGGGAGGCTGGCAAAGCCGATCAGGTTCGTCGCCAAGATTATGAATTGGGCGGGATTGTTTCAGCGGCTCCTATGTCGGGCGATTGGTTCCACCAGCATTTTGGTGTGAGCAAAGACCCGCTGCGCCTGTCGGCTTGGTTTGGCCCCAATAATTCGACGTCGCGCAAGCCGGGTCGTCCGGGCGAGCAGATTACGGATCGCGGCGCCATCGATATTAAAAAGGGCGGCGGCGCCATTCCTTATCATGAGGAAGACCCGCATCTGCGTGCGGAATTCGAGGCCACTTTGGCCAAAGAAGGGGCCCAGTCGCGCATGGATGCGCGCTGGTATGATGAGGCAACAGCCGGCATCGATCAGCCCAAAGATCTCTTCTGACAAAAAGAAAGGGCCGGACAATTGTCCGGCCCTTTTTTCATTCAGGGAAATATTTTTCCATTCGCGGTGTGATGCCTGCTTTGCGCATTTCTTCAAGCCATAGCGCATGAATGCGCGGATCCTGATCTTCAAATTCGATCTGATTGCCGCCCTGTTTGATGGAGAGCGATGAGCGTTGCTTGGCACCCTTCTCGCCGATCATGGTTTGGCGCTTTTGAAGAGTGAAAGGATAGCGCACATTGCCAATGCCCATGGCGAGATAGCGCGCGGGCTCATTGCTCGTATTGAAGTGCTGGTGGATCTGGCTCTGGCATGGTGGGAAGACCACGCCGTGCTTCCACTCAATGCGCGTGAAATCCGCATCGCCCTCATACCAGAGCAGTGAATAGCCATGGCCGGTGACGCAGATGACATGCGTTCCAGGCCCGTGCCTATGGGCTTTCTTATAAGTCCCGACCGGCATTTCGGACATATGACCCGACATAATGCCGTCAGCCAGAACGAATTTGATATTGCTCGATCCACCACCACGATCTGCATATTCGTGCAGTTTGATATTCGCCATATCTGGAACGAAATTGGTTTCCCACAAATGATTGCCCGGACGGATCGGGATGAAATCGCCTTCGCCCGACCAGTAATTTTCTTTGCCAATGCGGTCGCGGAAGCTGAAGGCATTGTCGAAGATAAATGCATCATTGTGGAATGTGTTCATCAGCAACGGCATATTGGTCGTCGAGACGATCAAAGCACGCTCACGCCCGCCCGCGTTGAAATGGCGGTGAGGCATGTTGATCGGGATCGAGAACATGGATTTGGGCGACCATTCGAAGCTGCGCTTCGTGCCATCGGGCAATTCGACCTGCGTCGAGCCGTGGCCGTCGAGGACGTAATAAATATCCTCGTAAAGGTGGCGCAAAGGCGCGCTCGCCGCACCGGGAGCCAGCTCAAACAGGAACATATTGCAGAAATCGCCGCGCCCCTTGAGGTGGACGGCGGCACCCTTGCAGCCCACGCGTGCCCAATGATCGGCTTCGACTGCAAAGAGGTCGATCGCATAATCCCCCTCGACCACAGGCATGCCCTCGGCATGGACCCAGTCGAGATAGGCATCAATGCCATAGCGCGCGGTGGCGACTTCGTCGCTCATTTGGGCTCCCCCCTTGTTTTTGAACGGTCCAAGGGTGACAAGCCCTTCGCCTTATGGCTAAATTATTGAACGAATAAGCGCCGAACAACAAGGGCGCATCGTCAGGGAGGAGCCGGTGATCCGGACAGCCAATCGGCTTTTGTCTTTCAAGCCGCTCGCAGCCACTCTTTTTGCTGCCGCTCTTTGCGTGCCCGCGCCCGCCAGCGCGGACCCTTTGACTTATCTGGGCCCCGACCGTCAGGCCAAACTCGTTGAAGGTGCCAAAGCCGAAGGCGAGGTTGTCTTTTACTCGGCCATGATCGTCAATCAGGCTCTGCGCCCCATCTCCGAAGCCTTCATGAAGAAATATCCCTTCATCAAGGTGAATTACTGGCGTGCGGAATCGGCAGGCATTTTCACCAAGCTCTCGGCCGAAGTACGCGCCAATAAGGTCATGGCCGATGTGGTGGAGGGAACCGGTGTTGGTGAGGCGGTGATTCAGGCCGGGTTTGCGCAGGCCTACGACACGCCGCTCATTCACGAGATTCCCGAAAGATACCGCGATCCCAACCATATCTGGACACCGACGCGGCGCAGTTTCTTCGGGATCGGCTACAACACCAAGGCAACAGCCGCCGCTGATCTGCCCAAAACCTACAACGATTTGCTCGAGCCGCGCTGGAGGGGCCGCATGGCTTGGCATGCAGGCAGTGCGAGCGGCGCGGACCTCTTCGTCACCAATCTGCGCATGAAATGGGGCGAGGAAGCCGCACGCGCTTATCTCCAAAAGCTCGCCGATCAGAATGTCATTTCTTTGAGCGGAGCGAGTGCACGCGGGCTCGTGGACCGTGTGATTGCGGGTGAATTGGGGCTGGCCTTGAATATCTTCGCCCATCATCCGCTGATCAGCGCCTCCAAGGGCGCGCCTGTGAGTTCGCTGCTGCTGGACCCTGTGGCGAGCACCGTCGGCACGATGATTGTGCCCAAGGGCGCACGCCATCCGCATGCCGCCATGCTGCTCATTGATTACATTCTCTCGCGTGAGGGGCAGGAGATTCTGGCTGAGGCTGGCTATTTCCCCAGCCGGGCCGATGTGCCCACGCGCGCTGATCTTGCCCCGATTACTGAGGCGCTGACGCGCGTTTCAGAGCAATTTGTGTCTCCGGAAGCGCTCAATAAATATACAGCGAGCTCCGAGGATATGATTGGGGCGTTGATGGCCAAGAAACCATGATCTGACTTGCCAGCGACGCGCTGGCACCGAATAATAGAAAAAAGCGCCGAAAACAGGCGCGAGAGGGAGGATGATGTGATTATCCGCGACTTTGCTTCGCATCCCAGTGTGATGCGCAAAGAAGATCCGACTTGGAAATTCGCACTCGGTGCGAGCCCCGTGACCGAGGGCTCGATTCTGCGCCTTGTCGATGAGGACGGAAACGAAGGCTTCGGTTATGCCTCGGCTACGCCCCATATGGGCGCAATTGCCGCAACGCTCGAAGCGGAACTCTCTTATTTCAAGCCGCATGTGCTGGGCAAGGATGGCGACCATATCGAAGCTATTGGTGCTGCTCTCGACCGTGCCATGCGCGGCGCGCCGCAGGCGAAAGCCGCCGTTGATTGCGCTTTGCATGAATTGCTGGCGCGCCGCCTCAACGTGCCGTTGTGCCAATTGTTCGGCGGGCAGATGCGCGATCAGGTTCCGATCCTGCGCATTTTGGCGATCAAGTCGCCCGAAGATATGGCGACGCAAGCCAAAAAGCTTGTTGATCAGGGCTATCGCTATTTGAAGATCAAAGTGCATGGCGAGGTTGATCTCGACGTGCAGCGCGTGGCTGCGATCCGCAAGCGTGTGGGAGATGATGTGCATCTCACCATTGATGCGAACCAGTCTTACACGGTGAAGAATGCGATTATCGCGATCAATCGCATGGCTGATTACAATATTGATCTCGTCGAACAACCTGTGCCAGCCGATGATTTTGAGGGCTTGGCGCATGTCACACGCACCGTGCCTGTAAAGGTCGAGGCGGATGAAGCGGCGGGCTCGCTGGCTGAAATCTATCAGCTCGTCACCAAGCGCGCGGTCGATGCCGTCAGCTTGAAAATTCCAAAGCTCGGTGGCTTGCGCAATACGATTGCCGCCGCGCGCCTCTGCGAGCAGGCGGGCGTGTCTTATCGTATGGGTGCCGCGGTCGGTTCGCGTCTGCTGTCCGCTCATGCGCTACATCTCGCCTGCGCTTTGCCCGGCGTCGATTATGCCTGCGAATTGGGCGAATTTGCGCGTCTGCTGGATGATCCCTTCGACGGCATTGAAATCGAAAATGGCGTTCTGCACCTGAACAAAGGCCCGGGCTCCGGCGCACGCTGGAAGGGCCCCGCTCACGCCTGATCGGCGAAAGGATTTTCGATGGACAAGCGTCAGACAAAGAGCCTGATTTTTGCGGGCCTGTTGGCAAGCCTGATCTGCGCGACAGGCGCGCAGGCACAGGACTTGTCGATTCTCACCAATCGCTCGCCGGATCGCGAGCGCTTGTTGATCGAAGGTGCGAAGAAAGAAGGACAGGTCGTCATTTATTCGGCGGCCATCGTCAATCAGGCTCTGCGTCCGATGGCAGAAGCTTTCATGAAGAAATATCCTTTCGTGAAGCTCACCTATTGGCGCGCGGATACGGAAGAAATTGTCGCCAAACTCTCCGCTGAAGTGCGCGCCAAAAATGTCGTGGCCGATCTTGTCGAGGGCACGGGCGTTGGCGAGCTGGCGGTCGAAACAGGCCTGACCGTTCCTTATTCAACGCCCGCTACCGATGAGTTGCCAGAAATGTATCGCGATCCGCGCGGCAATTGGGCGAGTTCGCGCATCAGCTATTTCGGCATGGCTTATAATACCAAACTGGTGCCGCCCGATCAGGTACCAAAGACCTATGATGATCTGCTCGATCCCAAATGGAAGGGCAAGATCGCTTGGCGTATCGGCACATCAAGCGGCACGCCTTTGTTCATCACCACCATTCGTCTGTCGCGTGGTGAAGACAAGGCGCAGGAATATTTTGCCAAATTGTCCGAGCAGAAGATCATCAATTTCGGCTCGGGCAGTGCGCGCACGCTCGTTGACCGCGTGATTGCAGGCGAGATTCCGATTGCGCTGAATATTTTTGCTCATCACCCGCTGATCAGCAAAGCCAAGGGCGCGCCGGTGAATACTGTCTTGCTTGATCCCGTGCCCTCGACCGCAGGCACGATGGTTGTGCCCAAAGGCGTGCGTCATCCTCATGCGGCCATGCTGCTGGCTGATTTCATCCTGTCGAAAGAGGGCCAAGAGATTTTCGCCAAGGCGGAATATTTCCCCGTTCGTCCCGATGTTGCGCCGCTCGAAACGCTGGCACCTGTCGTGCCTAAGCGCGCAGGTGTGCAGGAATTGTTTGTCGGCTCCGAAAAACTCAATCGCTACTACGAATCCTCCCAGAAAATTTGGGAAGAGCGCTTCCGGTAAGGTAACAGCACATCGTGACGATACAGGTTGAAGACAGATCTATGGCGGGCGCAGGCGGCTTTTTTCATCGCTTCGAGCATTGGCGCGTTTCGCCGGTCGTTGCGATTCTGATTGCGATTTTGCTCTTTGCTATCGTACCGCCCACGATCTTTCTGGTGAATGCAAGTTTCCACGAGACTTTACCGGACGGCTCGCCCGGCGCTTTCACCACGCGCTTTTATCAGCAATTGATGGCTGGAAAGCTCTTTCTGCCAAGCCTGATCAATACAATCATCTATGCTTGCGGTTCGGCACTTATTGCCATTGTGATTGGCACCACACAGGCGTTGATTGTGGAGCGCACCAATGCGCCGGGTCGAAAGCTCGCTTTTCTGGCGGCGATCATCTCGCTCGGCGTGCCGCATATTCTCTATACGGTTGCTTGGCTCTTGTTGCTTGGCCGCTCGGGGCCGGTGAATGATTTGCTCGCGTCCATCTTTCAGCGTCCGCAAGTGCTCGATGTCTATTCGCTCTGGGGCATGATGTTGATTGAAGGTGTCGGCTTTGTGCCGCTGACCTTCCTGCTTATGTCGTCAGTCTTGCGTTCGACCGATGCGTCGTTTGAAGAAGCTGCCATGATGTCGGGCTCAAGCCCGTTTGGTGCCTTTATGCGCATCAGCCTGCGTATGGCTTTTCCCGCTCTGGCTGGCCTGACTCTGCTGATCTTCGTGAAAGCTTTTGAATCGTTCGAAGTACCCGCCCTTGTGGGTTTGGCTGGCAATGTGAGCGTGCTCACAACGATGATTTACCAGAGCTCACGTCAGGCGGGGGCGGCCAATTATGGTGAAGCTGGCGCTTATTCTGTGTGCCTCGTCATCATTCTGCTCGGCCTGATGTTCTGGCAAAACCAATTATCGAAAAATGCCAAGCGCTATCAGACCATCACGGGAAAAGGCTTTCGTCCGCGCGTGATCGATCTGGGTATTTGGCGCTTTCCGGCTTCAGCACTTCTCGTCTGTCTGTTTCTCTGCGTGACGGTCGTGCCTGTTTTGATGCTGGCTTTCACCTCCTTCCAGCCCTTCTATGGTGGCGTCTCGCTGGAAGCTTTCACGCGGCTTTCGCTGGAAAATTATGAAGCGCTTTTGAAACCGGGTTCTTTCCGCGATTCAATTTTGAACACGCTGACTTTGGGCACAATGACGGCGACCTTGGTCGTGCCTTTCACTGCGCTTTGCGCCTGGCTCGTCGTGCGCCGTGCATCAGGCGCCTGGATGCTGGATCAGATCGCCTCTGTGCCGCTGGTCTTCCCCGCGATCATTCTGAGCGTGGCGTTTCTGGATGTCTTCGTGAATATG
This sequence comes from Beijerinckiaceae bacterium, assembly GCA_947453155.1. Lineage (GTDB taxonomy): Bacteria > Pseudomonadota > Alphaproteobacteria > Rhizobiales > Beijerinckiaceae > Terripilifer. The sequence goes on from CANGFE010000033.1 coordinate 8,520, forward strand.
TCACTGCCGCTCTACGGCACTTTGCTTTCGGTCATTCTGGCATCATCCGTGCGCTATTTGCCCTATGGCATGCGATACGCTTTTGCTGGCGCGATGCAGATTCATTCTGATCTTGAAGAAGCGGCCACCATCTCGGGCGCTAATAAGGTCAAGATCTTTTTCCGTATCCTGATGCCGCTCTTGGCTGCGACACTTGTCAGTTCGTGGTTGATGATTTTCTTGCTCTCGGTCCAAGCCGTCTCTCTACCGCTTCTGCTGGTGGGGCCAGGATCAGAAGTCATGGCGGTGACTTTGTTCGAGCTGTGGCAGAATGGTCAGGTGACGGAACTTGCCGCTATGGGCGTTCTCTGGATCATGCTGATGACCTGCGTCAGCATCACCTTCCACATGTTGACGCGGCGACATCAGCTCACAGTCTGACGTCGCCGCCGCTCTTGTCTCTTAGCGCTTTACCGGTTCGCGCAGACCGGCGCGTTCCATGCGTGGGAGCAGCTCATCGCGAATATGCGGGAAGTCATCAATATAATTGATCATCCCGCAGGCGAGGCCATCCAAGCCCATTTCGTTGAGCTTGAGGAATGTCTCCACCGCATCATCATAAGAGCCGACCATCGGATAGCCCGCGCCGCTGATGAGGCGTGCTTTCAGATCGGTCTGTTCTTTCATCCATGTGTTGAGACGATTGCCGCGGAAGTCGGCCGCATAGGCTGCTGCTTCCCAATCGCCTTTCTCATGCACGATGTAATGGTGATAATCCTGCGCTTCCTTGCGGGTTTTGCGGACCATCAAATGACAGCTCGCAAAGATATTGCGCAGCTGGCCGGGAGGGGCCGCCGCACGGAAGCCGTCAATCTTGGGCTTCAGATCGTCCAGTTTTGGAATCGACGTGAAGAGACAATCAGCATTGCCAGCTGCGAATTCACGCCCCGTTGGCGAATTTCCGGCGCTGACCAGAATAGGGCGTGAGCCCCAATAGGGCTTGGGCTTGCCGAGCACGCCTTTCAGTTTGAACATTTGCCCATCGTGATCGAAGGGCTCGTTCTCCGACCAGATGCGTTTGACGATCTCGATCCATTCCTGGCTATAGGCATAGCGGTCGTCGTGCTCTTTGAGGTCAACGCCCATCATGCCGAATTCAACCGGGTTCCAGCCCGAGACAATGTTGAGGCCGAAGCGGCCGTGGCCGATATGGTCAGCCGTCACCATTTGCTTGGCGGAAAAGACGGGATTGCAGAAAGCCACATGCAGCGTGCCGAATGTGGTGATCTCTTGCGTGGAGGCGAGCAGCCCGCAGGCCCAGGTGAGCGTTTCGAAAGTGGTGCCTTGCGTGTCGCTCTGGCCCTGATAGCCATGCCAGCGGCCAATCGGCAGGAGGAATTCAAGGCCCGCCTCATCGGCGAGACGAGCGGCTTTGACATTATTGTCCCAGCTGGCATCCCAGCGTTCGGGGGCAAGCGTCAGGCTGAGGCCGCCTGAGCAATTCATGCCAAACAGGCCGAGTTTGAATTTGTTCTTATTGTAAATCCGCGTTTCGTCGCGGTTGCGAGCGACCATCGTCTCAACTCCCCAGACCGGCGTTCTTTTGCGACACCGAGCCCCATATTTTAAGCGCCGTGCGGCGTGCTTGGCAATGCAAGGAAGGGCCTGACTCTGCGCTCAAGCTTGCTATAATCGATCCCAAACAGCGCCTTGAGACGCTGGATCTGAGGGAGGAGCATGTCATGGTGACCCGTCCGCGCGCCCTTTTGGCGGCTTTCATCTCCGGCCTGTTTGTTGTGCCTGGTGCTGCACTGGCTGACAAAAGCCAGCCTTTGGCCGAACGCAAAGCGCTTTATGCACCTTGGAACCCGGCCGACATCGTCAAGCGTCGACAGGAGCAGGGGCTGATTGGCCCGGGCACGACAGCGCCATTCCCTGCGCCCGCATTTCCCTCTTATCTGAAGAAGCCGGACACAATTGAAAAGCTGATGCCCTCCGCACGATCAGCATCACGCCAGACCGGTGGGCGCACACCGCTTGGCCTTGTCGAGGCTGGCAAACATTTGCTGATCGTTGTGGGTGAGATCCGCGATTCCAAACCAAATATGATGGTGCAGGAAGCGATCAAACGCGCGATGGAAGAGCGGGGTGCAAAAACCACCATCCTCACCATTTGGGAATTGCTCGGCCTGAGCGAAGCGGAATATCAGGAATTCCGCGAAGGCATTCGCACCTATACGATTGGCGATGGTCAGCGCGAGCTGGAATATTTCTTCAATTATACGGGCTTCGTGCCAGATCCTTCCAAGGGTCGTGATTGGGTCCGCCAGCAAGATCCCGATCTTTATGCAGCGACTTGGTCAGCGCCGAAATTCGCCAATCCGCGTTACTCGCAGATTGCCAAAGACTATAATGAGCTTGTTCCTGCACGCTTGAATGAATGGCTCGACAAGCATCCAGAGATCAGCTGGATCGTCTGGCGCTCAGGCAATCGTCCCAACACGCGCAAAATGCTCAAGCAGCATGGCGAAAGATTTTTGGGCAATTACACCTATGTTGATCTGTTTGATTTGATGGGGCAGGTGCCCGATTTCCCGGCTGACGTTTGGCGCTTGGTAGAGTCAAAAACCATTGAGCCGCTGGGTCATGTTGATCGTGCGGAAGTCACCGATCCCGAAGGCACAGCCTTCGGCTATGACATCAGCGAAGAAGCTGCAAAGGGTTGGGCGGAAGGCGTCTATAATCAGGGCCACCTTTACATGTTCCCGCCGCAGGCGACGGGTCGCACGCCCTATTCCATGGTGGAATATCCGGTGATGAAGGGCCGATACATTCCGCCCGTGCAAGCCGAAGTGCAGGGCATCATCGCCTCCACATCGAGCCATGCGGCGACTTACCCGCGCATTGAAGTACGCGTGAAGGATGGTCTCATTTCAGATGTGAAAGGCGGCGGTCTTTATGGCGAAGGCTTAAAGCTTTTCCAAGATTATCCAGGCACCAAAGAGCTGACATGGCCGATGCAGAAAAAGCCCGGTTATTGGTGGCTATATGAAGCCGGCATGGGTACCAATCCAAAATATTTCAAACATCCGGGCGAAGTGATCGACGGTAATAATCTGTCGGAACGCAATGTGGCGGGTGTCATTCACTGGGCCTTTGGGGCTGAAGTCGCGATGGGCCCAGATGTTGTTGGGCCGTGGGCACAAGAGACAGAAGATTTTGCAGCCAAGTATAATGTGCCCAAGGGCCATTCCATGCATCAGCATAATCTTTTGCCGACCTATCAGGTGCGTGTGCGCGATCTCGATCAATGGATCACACTTGTCGAACATGGTGGCCTGACAGCGCTGAAAGACACTTATGCGCGCGCATTGGCGTCACGCTATGGCAATCCGGATCGTGTCTTGAACCGCGATTATGTGCCTGAAATTCCGGGTATCAATGCGCCGGGCAGCTATGATGACTATGCGCGCAATCCCGGCGCGTGGTGGACCAACTGGGCCGCCAGCATTGAAGATGGCAAGAACGCTTATTTCAAACCGTGAGCGGAGAGGAAAACATGATCTATTCGAAAGCCATTCATCTCCTCACCGCCGCCAGCATTGTCGCAGCACTCGCGACTTTTGATGTGGCACGCGCAGAAAAAGGCCAGCCCATTGCCGAGCGCAAGCAATCTTACGCGCCGTGGGACCCCGCTGATATGGTGGCGCGGCGCAAGGAATATGGATTAATTGGACCCGGCGCAAAAAACCCTGTGCCGCCGCCGGCCTTTCCATCCTATTTGAAAAAGCCGGATTCGATTGACCAGCTCATGCCGGCCGCGCGTGCAGCCTCGCGCCAGAGCCAAGGCCGCGCGCCGCTGGGTCTTGTCGATGCCGGAAAGCATTTGCTGATCGTGGTGGGTGAAATCCGCGACACGCGTCCCAATATGATGGTGCAGGCTGCGATCAAGCGCGCCATGGAAGAGCGCGGTGTGAAAACAACCTTGCTCACCATCTGGGATTTGCTCGAAATGAGCGAAGAGCAATTTGCTGATTTCCGCACGGGCATTCGCACCTATACGATTGGTGATGGCCAGCGCGAGTTGGAATATTTCTTCAATTACACCGGCATTATGCCTGATCCTGATACGGGCCGCGAATGGATTCGCGACCAAGATCGCGATCTTTATGATGCGACTTGGCCAACGCCCAAATATGACAATGCGCATTATGCCAAACTTGCCAAAGATTATGTGAAGGAAGTGCCCGACCGTCTGGTCGCGTGGCTCGACAAGCATCCGGAAATCGACTGGATTGTCTGGCGCTCAGGTGGGCGCACCAATACGCGCAAATTCGTGCGCCATCATGGCGAAAAGCTGCTCGGCAATTACACCTATCTCGATCTCTATGATCTGATGAGTCAGGTGCCGGATTTCCCATCTGACGTTTGGCGCATGATTGAAACCAAAACCATCGAGCCAATTGGTTTTGCTGATCGTGCGGAAGTCACAGATCCCGAAGGGACGGCCTTTGGTTATGATGTGTCAGAAAAAGAAGCCAAGAGCTGGGCTGCGGGCATTTATAATCAGGGCCATCTCTACATGTTTCCGGCGCAGGCGTCTGGACGCTTTCCTTATTCGCTCGTCGAGTTTCCGGCTGTCATCGATAACTATCAGCCATTGATCTTGCCTGAAGTGAATGGCGTGGTGGCCTCCACGTCCAGCCATGCGGCGACCTATCCGCGCGTGGAAGTGAAAATCCGCTCTGGCAAAGTGGCGGAGATCAAGGGCGGCGGTCTTTATGGTGAAGGGTTGAAACTCTTTCAGTCCTATCCCGGCACACAAGAGTTGCAATGGCCTTATGCGCCCAAGCCCGGTTATTGGTGGCTGTTTGAAGCTGGCATGGGCACCAATCCGAAATATTTCAAACATCCGGGTGAAGTGCTCGAAGGCAATAATCTGTCCGAGCGCAATGCGGCTGGCGTGATCCATTGGGCTTTCGGTGCGGAAGCAGCGCAAGGTCCAAATGACACGCGTGAATGGTCGAAAGAGACGAATGAATTTGCAATCAAGCATAATGTGCCGCGCGGCCATTCCATGCATCAGCATAATCTTCTGCCAACCTATCAGCTGCGCCTGCGCGATCTCGATCAATGGGCAACATTGGTCGAGCATGGCGGATTGTCGGCATTGAATGATGTGGGGGTGCGTGCTCTTGCCTCACGCTATGGCAATCCAGATGTGATCTTGCGTCGCGACTATATCCCCGCACTTCCGGGCATTAATGCGCCTGGAAAATACGAGGATTATGCGCGCGACCCCGGCGCTTATTGGACGCAATGGGCGAACAAGATCAACGGCGGCACTTATGAATATTTCAAGCCCTGATGGGACGAGAATCATGACGCAAGAACAACAAGCTAGCGTTCGGCTGGTGTCCGTTTCGAAATATTATGAGACCGCTGCGCAGCGCGTCACCGCTTTGGAAAATCTCTCCTGGAGCGTGAGCCCCGGAGAAGCAGTTGCGCTGATGGGTCCATCGGGCTGTGGCAAGTCCACCATTCTCAATCTGCTGGGCGGCATGGACCGCCCGACCAAAGGTGGTGTCTTTGCCGGTGGTGTGGATGTGGGTGCGATGAATGAGCGCCAGCTGGAAGATTATCGCCTGCATAAAATCGGCTTTGTCTTTCAATTCTTCAATCTCATTCCAAGCCTGTCAGCGTTTGAGAATCTGGAACTGCCGATGCTGATGGCGGGTCTGCCGGAAGACGAGCGCAAGCAGCGCGCCGAAAATCTGCTGGATAGCGTTGGTCTGAAGGCCAAAGGCTATAAGCGGCCGGAAGAATTGTCGGGCGGTGAGCAGCAACGCGTGGCGGTCTGTCTGGCGCTGGTCAATGATCCGCCGATCATTTTGGCGGATGAGCCCACCGGCAATCTCGACAGCAATAATGCCAAGATCATCACCAATATTCTGATCGATCTGGCGGCGCAAAAGAACAAGACGGTGATTGTCGCTTCGCATGACCCCAAAGTCGTCGAGATTTTCCCGCGTGTTTGTTACATGCGTGACGGCGTGATCGAGCGCGTGTCGTAACATGTCGCCCGCTCGTCTTCTCCACTCCGTTCTCGGTCGCCGTCCCTTCGCCGTCTTTGCTCTGGTGACGGGTCTGATCGTCTTTTTGCTGGCAGCCATCACCGTGACGTCGCGGCATGCCATGCAGCGCTATGTGGCCGATCAGATCGAACGTGTGCCGTGGGATATTTCGGTCTATCAGACCGCCGAAATCGGGCTCTCTGCGAAATTGGCTGAAGCCTTGGCCAAGGTCGAAGGCGTGACGCAAACACAGCGTCTTTATTTCCTGCGTACCATTCTGCCCTATACGACCAAACCCGAGATTGACGGCGAACAAATCCGCTCTCCCTGGGTGTCGTTCTTGTCGCCGACCGATCCATCCATGTTGCCGCCCGACATTCGCCCGTCGGGCAATGCCGCAGTTCTGGTGCTTGTCGGATCAAAAGCGCAAATGGGTGATGCCTATCTGCGTTTGCAGGACAAAAAGCAGTTTCGTCTTGTGGTCGATCGCAAAGATCTTGCTGATGAAGATGATGATCATCACCATGATGCAGATGATGCCCATGGTGGCGAGGGCGGTCACAGCCACTCCCATAGCCATAAAAGCAAGGGCTATATTATTGTCGAGACGCCCATCGAGCGTGTGATCCGCGTTGATTCCAACGAGATCAATCGCTGGTATATGGAGCAGACATCTTCGCCCACGCTGGTGCCCGAGCTCGGCCTCATTCTCGTCACGCCTTATAATTTCAAGCGGCTTGATGATTTCGATGCCATTTCACGCGGCATCATCCATGTTCATGACCATGCTGACGTGCATGGCGATCCGGGCAAATATTTTCCAGAAGTCATTCATCTGGCTCGGATCAATCGCGACAAGCTGGTGTCTGGTTGGGATATTGACGGGTCGCTGACGCGGATTGTGCGCACCGGATCGTTGATCACGGATGACGTCCAGGACATGACGCAAAGCGCGGCGGTCGATCATAATCTTGGCGCCATGTTCATGCGCATGGCCGATATTGCTCGCAAGATCGCACTGATCGCTTTGCTCGTCTCGCTACCTCTATTGATCATTGCCGGCATTTTGCTCGGCAATCTTGCCAGCCTGCTTCTGCTCAACGAGCGCCGCAAATTGGGACTCCTGCGTCTGCGTGGTGTGAAGAGCGCCGATATTGCGCGCACATTGCTTACCGCCATTGGCGCAGGGGGTATTTTTGGCGGGCTTGTTGGCGCTGTTCTGGGCTCTGTTTTGCCCATGTGGCTCTATATGGGTCGTCTGCCAACGCTTGAATTGGCGCTCAAAATTCAAGAGCCGCTTTATCTGGGCGCATTTCTCGTCATCGGCATCATCATCGCCCTGATGAGCGGTTGGCGGCTTGTGCGTGAGGCTTCGCGTGTCTCGCCGCTCGAAGCCTCTCGACGTGTTGCCACCTTCGAGGCGCGTGCATCGTCAACCCGTTTCGGCTTTTTGCAGGCACTGGCTCTGGCAATTGGTCTCATCAAATTGGCGGGCTGGATTGGCAGCTGGTCTTTGAGCGATGTGATCAGCGGTCCATGGATTTTTGAGGCAGATCGCGCGCTCGATTTTATCGCCTTCCCGCTTCTGGTTTATGGCTTCGTCAGCCTCATTGCCTCGCGTGAAGGCGTGATGGCCAAGCTGATGGCACCGGCCACTTATCTGTTGGCGGGGCCTTTGCGCGTCGCCTCGCTGAAACATATGGGCATACGTCGTCACCGTGCGGCATCTTTCCTGCTTATTGTCGCTATGCTCTCGACGCTGGCGCTTTATCCCACCGTCATGACGGCGGTCTTTGATAACAAAACAGAGCGCGGGGCCCGCGCGCAATTGGGTTCTGATTTGCAGGTCACGCTGAATGCGCTGGATCTCATGCCTGCCGAAGCACAATCGCGCGGCGGTATGAAGCAACGCTTAGCAGTTTTGAATGAGCGGCTCTTGCCATTGATCGAAAAGCTTAAAGGGCAAGCAGGCATTCAGACCGTGGATTATATGGTCGAGGGGATTACGGAGGGTGTTTACATGCCCGATCGTGGCTTCTCCGGCCTGCCGATCTATCTGTTGGGGGATGCGCTTGCCTATCGCAGCGCGGTTCACGCCGAGCAGGGTTTGGGCGAGAGCGAAAACTTCGATCCGCTGATTGCGCGCTTGCCGAAAGATGAGATCCTGGCTTCGTCATCTGTTACCAAATTCTACAAGCGGGCGATTGGCGGCCCGATGCCGATTGGTCGCAATGTCGCACAGCAAATGGAGCGTGCGCCCTTTGGGGGCTCGCTGCGCTTCTTACCCGGCCTGCCTCTGAAGACAGTGAATGATCGAGAAGGCTTTATCAGCGCGCGTGTGGACTATCTCAATCATCTCTTCTCTTCGAGTCCCTATCTTGTGGCATCTGCTACAAATCGGCATTTCGACAATCTCGATATTCTGCTGCCGCGTGTTGTTCTGATGATTGTTGCCAAGCCCGGCACATCGTCAGATGCATTGCGTCAGCGTGTCTCCGAGGTAATCGGGGTGCAGCCGCTCGATTTGCGCGATGCGCAGACGGAAATCGCGCGATTGGGCTCGGATATGTTCATCTTCCTCGCCCGCCAGAATGTGCAGATTTACCTCTTCGGCGGGCTGATCCTCGCCTTCATCGGTATTTTCGCGGTGGCCTATGCCAATTATGTCGAGGACCGGCGCACGCTCGGACTCTTACGTATTCGTGGTGCGGGTCCGGGTGCTGTGGTGCGCTTCTTCCTGCCCAATGTGATCGCGCCATCACTGGTTGGTTTTGTAATCGGCGCTCTGGTTAGTCTGGCTGTTGGCTTCGGCATTACCAAAGTCGTTTGGGACATGAGGCAATTGCAGACAGTGATGAATTACCTGCCGACCCAGCTGTCTGTCTCTGCAGAGACGGGTCTGGTGGCTCTTGTGCTGGTGGCTCTGGTCTGCGTTATTGGCCTTGCCTTTGGTCGCTTCGTCTTTAACAAAACGGCACGTGAAGGCATTTCAGAGGGCCAATAAAAAAGCCCGGCGGAACCGGGCTTTTCTTTCTCTCAAGGAATGATCGATTTCGCGATCGACTGTTCCAGAGATTCAAAATCGTGATAGCCGATCAGATCGTAAAGTTCCGCACGTGTCTGCATCTGCGGCAACAGGGATTCGGGTGAGCCTTTGTCGTCGCCTCTCTGCTGGCCGGTCTCGTCGGCCTGTTTGTGTTGATGCCTGCTTTGTGCCATGGCTCATCTATCGGATGAGGGTGGCGGGAGTGCATTGACCCTGTCTGCCAGCCCAAGCAATATATCGGCTACGATTCAGTGAGGTATCTCTTCGTGAAGATTTGGGCCGTTTTTCTTGCAACGATCATGATCAGCAGCGCGTCAGCGCAGGCGCAAGAATTTCGCATGACTTGTCGTGGGGAAAAAGGCGTCTATCTCGTCGTCTATGATGCCGTGCGCAATGTTCTGACCAATAATAATCCGCAATTCGCGCCGCCTTGGAAAATCAAGCGCACGCAGGTGGATGAAGATGGCGCGCTGATTTGGTCATCTGTCCAAGCCCATTTTGGAGAGCGCGATGCGCTCGCCTTTTTCGGCCGTGAGAAATGGGTTCGCTATTTCTACGGCAATGGCAGCGTAGTGGAAGACAGCTGTCGTAATTAATGGCTTAGCTTTTCCGAAGCTTTCATGAGCTCGCGGAAGGCTCTGGCTCTTGCGGCTTTTTCTTCTTCTTTGCCGGGGCTGTCGACTTGGGTTTGGGTTGCGTCACTTCACCCGATTTCTTTTGCGGGCCATGCAGAGCGTGCCAGAGATTGCGTTCGACCTCGCCGACATCGTGGCTCGTCAAGAGATGGCGCGAAATATCGGCAGCGTTGGGCAAATGCGCGATGCGCTTAATCTGTTCAAACAACAAGCGAAACTGAACCGCCGCGACATTTGAATGGGCCGTGAGATAATCTGCAGGAATGAAAATATCATTGCGCGCTCGTTCTTCGGATTCGCGTCTCGCTTTGTCGATAAGAATGTCGAGTTGATCTTCTGACATATTCATTTTGCGAGCGAGCGCTTTGACTTCAATCAGCTCTTCATCTGACAAAACACCATCAGCCAGCATTTCAAACAGCTGATTTTCAACCGCTTGCCGCTGCGATTGGAGCTCTTGCGTGAAGGCCGATGAGAGAATGGATGCGGGGATCGCAAACAAGCCAAGCCCGATGAGCGCCATCAAAGTCGTCATCATGCGACCCATAGGTGTGATGGGCGAGATATCGCCATAGCCAACCGAGGCGAGTGTGATCACAGCCCAGTAAATCGAGGTCGGGATATTTTCAAATTTTTCGGGCTGCGCTTCATGCTCAAACAAATAGCCAAGGCTAGCAACCAGCACGACGAGCAACATGAGGGTGAAGGCAGATGTCGCAAGAATAGGCGCTTCGCGGCGAATAATGGTGAAGAGTGTATTGGTTGAGCCCGTGTAGCGCGCGAGCTTGAACAGGCGCATCAAGCGGAACGAGCGCAGGAAGCGCAAATCGATCAAGTGATGCAGGAAGACTTCCAAGAAGAAGGGGATGATCGCCAGAAAGTCGATAATCGCGACAGGCTTTGTTGCATAACTCAGTCGGCCCGCAATTGTGCGCTGAAAGCGTGGTTCCTCGACGCAAGAATATAGGCGCATCAAATATTCAAATGAGAAGACCAGCACAGCAACCGCGTCGAGAACGATAAACTCGACCGTCAGATTGTAATGAATGGAATCGACCGATTCCAAAATCACCGCCAGCACGGAGATCAGCACCCAAACCACGATGAAGAGATCGTAGAAATGGTGCAATTGCCCGCCATAAGGGCTCGGGAAGACGAGCGCATGGATGCGTTGGCGGAAAGTTCGCCCCTCGTTCAAATGACGAAATTCTTCAAAGGCCGGCAGCAGAATGCGCAGGAGTTTGAGCAGTCGCAGGATTCGCAAGAAGCGCAAATCGAAAGGCGCCATAGAGCCCATAAAGAAGGGTACAATCACCAAAGCGTCGATAATGGCGAAAAAAGAGAAAAGATACTTAAGTCGCGGGCTTTTTGCCTCTTTGAAATCCGGATCTTCGGGCGCGATAAGCAGACGGATGAGATATTCACCCGTAAAAATACCGATTGAGATGAGTTCAAACAGGTTTAGCCAGCGCTCATAAGGCGCAAGCGCTGGGATCGTCTCCAAGATCATGCTCGCGACATTCGCGATGATCAGGACGGAGAGATAATTTTCGAAATTCTTGCTGGTCGGCACGCCATCTTTTGGCTTGTACAGCCATTCATAAATGATGCGGCGCAGGGGTTTTCCGGCGGGCTTTTTCGGCTTTACCGGAGCTTTTTTGGGCGCAGGCGCGGCTGTCGCGGCCGCGGCCTCTGTTGGTGTGTCCTTCGTCGGGGTGCTCATCGCGTCATCCTTCAGAAGGTCAAATCGGTCGCGACTTTGATCAGATGAAAGCCGCGCCCGCAGACGATGACGCGCAGCGTCAGGTCTTTGGCAATGCTTTCGGTCCCATCAAAGGCGGTGTAGGCGAGCGAGGTGGAGCCGAGCGGCACGGCACCTTTCTCAATGATAATTGTCCCGACAGTGTCAGGATTGCTCATGTCGCATTTCGGCGCGAAGAAATCGCGGCTGTTATCGAAGTGGTTTTTCTTGTCCAGCATCGGCCCGCCTTCTGCCGTCATTGCGGCAAGGCAGGTCTTCCAATTTTCGCCAGATGTCTTGATGCAAGCAGCAGGCTGAAAGCCTTCTTCCGCCCGCTTGTCGCCACCATTCTCTTTGATCCACGCGACAACGGCCTCAGCTTCACGTTTCACATCTTCAATGCGATGGGCTTCTTTCATTGCGTGGATGCCGAGCATGATGACGGCGAATGTGACCGCTGCGCCGCAGCAGATGAAGATGAGATCCGGCAAGCGCAGGATGGAAAGCGCACGGAAAACGGCGCGAAGGGTCGTAAATTTTGGGATCGGCACGCTGGGCATGCGCCGTGTGGCGGTCTTGACCGACGCTTTGGCGCGTGGGGCCGCGGCGGCGGCGGGACCGTTGACGATTTCTGCAACCGTTGCCGGCTGCGCGGCGCGCTCGAATGTCTCCATCCAGAGGCGGAGCAGAATGACGCGATCTTCCGGGCTGAGTTTGGCCTTGCTCTTGCCCGACAGTGCGTCTTTGATTTCCGTGCGCGCGAAAACCCGATCCTCCGGCGAAAGCGCGGTGAGGTCGGTTGTTTCGTATTTTCCGACAAGCGGATGAGCCATGACGCACGAACCTGGAACGCAAAACTTGCCAGGCTGGTGCCGGGCAGAGGCCAAGACCCCGCGCAACAGACGTAGGACCGGCTTCCGATCTAATAACGGCTGAAAAAGGTTATGCTTTAGCTACCAAATTCCCCTTTTAGGGATCATTCTGGCAGCCATGGCCAAAGGAATGAGGGCAGACAGGGGTCTTCTATGCAGGTGAATGAGGATCTCAAGCGGTTTGAGCGGGTGGTCGGGGGTGAGGTCGTCTTTGCCAATTTCCGCCATGCGGGCGGGCGCTTGCTGATCACCCATGTCGAGGCGCCAAAGCCGCTCCGCGGGATGGGAGAGGCTGCCCGCCTGATGCAGGAGATTGCCGATCATGCCCGCGCCACCAGACAGGCCGTGACGCCATTATGTGGCTATGCCGTGGCCTGGTTCCGCCGTCATCCCGATTTTGCCGATCTTCTGGCCTGAGCGGCGCTAGCCTCGGCCCATGCAGGCCTCGTAGGCCCGGCGGTAGGCATCCTGATTGGGCACCATGCGCATGGTTTCCGGCCGCTGGTCACGCTGGTTGGGTACCGGCAGGCCGGGCGGTTGCTTGAGGGCGGGGGCGCCGGTGCGCGGGGCCATGACATTGGCATAGTCACGCGCCTGCATGGCGCACAGGTTCGGATCGCCGGCCAGGGCGGCGGAGGCCCGGCCCATCCCGATCATGATTGAGAGCAGAAGAAATTTTTGCATGTGCTTCCGCGCGTTACCCATGACTTAGCGTAAGCGCGCGACATGGTGGGGTCAAACAGGTGTTGTTGCATCTCCCCGCAACCAAATCCTAAAACACACATCATCAAAATGCTGGCAGGATATCTTTTTCCGGCAATCCCTTTGCCGGTGACGCAGGGTAAAATGCCGCTAAAATTAATCCTGGATTTTGACCACCAAATCCAAGTGCCTCAACCAAATCGTCAACTAACATAACAATCAGATCACCTAATGGGGTCTGGCTAGTCCTGAAACCTAAGTTGCAAAGCCGCTTTGACGGCCTTTTTCGGCCGAATATGCCGCGCTTTTTCAGGCGTCTTTTTTGCCGGTACGGAAGTCTCTACCTGCGCGCTAGGCAATCATATATTTTACATTTTTTGACTTCGAATACAGAAACGCTGGGTATGACTATTATCTGCGTCCAGCTCATAAGCCTGATCAGAATAGGGTGTTTCTTTATTGAATCTGATCGCCAAGTAGCCTCTTCACTTCGCTCACGACATGAGGTGATGCAGAATACATTTGTTTGATAATTCGCTGTATTTCATCGGGTGCCGTATAACTAATATCGAGACGTCTTTTTTCTGCCTCGTCGAGGAATTTTTTATCTTGGAGTGTCTCAAGAAACGCTTCTCGAAGTATTTTGACAGTTTGTGAAGGAACATCAGGCGGGGCAATAAAGGGTCTACCAAATTCTTGCGTGCCGAACATTAGATTCATCGCCGCACGCTGATCATCTGATTTTGCATAATCAAAAACCCATGGAACATCTAAAAAGTCTGGATGTTTGCTCATCCCGAATTGAACAAGGACTTTAATTTTTCCAGATTTGAAATATGCATCACCAATTGATTTGAGAGCTGAAACAGTGACACCAACGGTGCCCTCAACCTCGCCTCGCTCCATAGCAAGCAAGCTTGCGCTTGTGGCACTATAGCCTTTTACAATATTAAAACGTGTCCCTAGAATTGTATTGGTGAAAAAAGGAAAGCTGCTTGTCGAGCCTGTGCTGCCTGCAACAATGATGTCATTTTTAAATGCGCTATCGAAAGTTGTCATTTTTGATTGAGACCAAAAAACGCCAATCGTCGTTTCGCGCGCAGCGCTACCAAGCCAATTCAGCAAATTGACATCATATTTTGCTTGATCTGAAACAAATAATGGATGCGTTGCTGTCAACGAGTGAACAGCAGCAATGACAGAGCCGTCTCTTGGAGCAACATTATAGAGATGATTGGTGACAATGAGTGATCCCACACCGGGCATGTTTTGAATGATGATCTTTGGCTTATTAGGGAGATAGCGGCCCATATGTGCCGCCACTGTTCGCCCATAGGAATCGTAAGCCCCACCAGGGCCAGAGCCAACGAGCAGTCGTAGCTGTTTCGATTGAGAGCCAGCCTCTTGAGGCAAGGCGGGCTGAACAAAGAAAGACACACTAAAAAAAATACAAAGAAGCAGAATCAAAAGAGATTCCAAACCAACATGAGGTAGCTTGCAGGAAGGCTTGGAATATTTACGTTCCATGGTGGCTTTCCTTACAGGCGTAAGTATGTCCTTTTGCCCAGAAGAGGGGCCTTGCTTCTGGTGCGAGGCGAAGCAATGTTCATAACCTCATAAGACCATTTCTGCAGGCCTGGCACAGTCCTGAGCGATGGGTGGCCGTTCAAAACGAGGCTGTCGGCAGCATCGACCAGCGGCGTCGCTCATCGCACAGTTTATCTCAGGATCATTGGCCATTAATGCCCGAGACGCAGAAAAACGAAAGCTCAGACTGTTCAATAAAGCCTTGCAGTTTGTTGTCTGCTATAAGACAATCTGCGCATGGATCGATTTCGCGCCATGGAAGTTTTCGTTGAAGCAGCGAGGACGCTAAGTTTTGCTGCGGCCGCTCGCCAGCTCAATATGTCGCGCGGAATGGTAAGCCGTCATATCTACGAATTAGAGCAGCATTTGGGTGCGCGCCTGTTTAATAGGACGACTCGTGACGTGAGCCTTACGGCTGCAGGAGCTCAGTACTATACAGTTTCGTCTGAAGTGATCCGCGTGCTTGCGGCTGAAGACCTTAAACTTGCTGAAGTCAACAAAGGCAATAAAGGTGTTCTGCGCATTGTGTCTGTTCGTTCCTTTGGTGAGCGCCACTTAGCAAAAGCGATTGCTGAATTTCACAAGAAAAACCCTGAAATATCGATTCATCTTGAGTTGGCCCCCGGGACAAAAACACCCCTGCAGCTTCATGAAAACGGCTTTGATCTTGGAGTTTGTATTGCGCCCGTGACAAGCCCGTCTGCTGTGGTGCGCGAAGTCACGCGGTTTGATTGGCTTTTTTGCGCATCTCGGCGCTACCTTAAAAAGAATGGTCCAGTCTTAGATTTGGATGATCTTCTGAAACATCCGACAATCATTAATCCACGCACTTTTCCGAATGGAATATGCAATCTGGCGCATGCAGAAAAGTCACATTCTGTGCGCTTGAATGTAGAAATTTCAATTACGAATTATTGGGCGATCCGGGAAGTGATGCTTGAGAGCAATGGGGTCGCGCTATTACCGTCTTTTTGTGTGATCGAAGATATGAAAAGTGGCGAGGTTGAGCGGGTTCTTCCTTCGTATTCATTGCAACAGGGTCAAGTTTCGGCGGTTTATCCTCATTACGAACATGTTCCAAGGCGCGCGAAAATGTTTACGCGTTTCATCCAGCAGCGTTTCAACCGCGCATTCCAGATGGAGTGAAAGCGGGCAGAGTTTTTGGGTCTGCCCGCATTTCTGCATTTACATGCCAGTGAATTCCGTCATGGGGCGCTCTTCGCCTTCTTTCGGTTCTTCATAAATCCAATCTTCCATGCGTGACTTGGCGCCCTCTTTAGCAAGAGTCTCCTCATATTCCTGACGAATATATGGATCTTCCATGTCATAGGGGATTGCATTCCCGCCATCACGAAGGTCAATGGCGCCAAGATCGCGTTCTTTTTCTCCCGGTCGACCAGGCCGCCGTCCGCGCGCATTATTGGGACCAAACCACGCCGTCATGCGCAGCGGGCCTTTGCTGATGCCAAAGTGCTGATGATACCAATCGCCGCTCATGGGAGCTGCACTCACCATGCCGACCGGTTCATAATCAACGCGGAAAACTTGGTCGGCTTTGCCATCTTTCCAAGGCGTTGTGCCAAGCTCCGAAGGCCATGTGTAAGTATATCCTTTGCCATTGACGCAAATCAGCACAGCCGCCGATGCATGTTTATGCGCTTTTGAATAACGGCCCGTTTCATGTTGGCCAATCCACATATAGAAGCGTTGCCCCGCCATATGGGGTTCAATGCGCCGATAGCCCGGGGATCGCCTGTTATCGAGCGGCAGTTCGCAATTCATCACATCTGGAATCATATTGGTGCGACGCATAGCCAGACCACGCACAGGGTCTGAGGCAATATCATCGCGAGGTTTGAAGAAATCAGTTTCTCCAGAAAACCTGTCGTTGAAGGTGTAGGGATTGTTAAAAATAAAATCTTCATTGCCATAAAGATTCATCGCATTGGGTGCGGATGTGCCAGCCAGTAACAATGCGGGGGTCGATGAAGCATTGACGATGCGGTGATAGGCATTCATCGGAATGGCGAAGAGCGAGCCTTTCTGCCATTCGAAAATTTGCTTCTTACCGCCCTCTTGCCAGACCTCTGTTGTGCCGCGACCTTCAATGACAAGATATTGCTCTTCATAGAGATGCTTTTCTGTATTGAGAGCGCCAGAGCCGGGCACTTCAATGACATAAGAGCCCCACAGACCCTCGGTTCCCCATAATTGGATAAAGGAGCCGTTACCGCCCATGCGCTTCCAGGGTTTGAGAGGAAGGTTTTGGACCTTGCTCACACCAACGGCGCGCACGATGGGGATTTCTTGCTCTTCCATAAAAACGTCATAGGGCATGGGCGGCTTTTTAAAGGTGCCAAGCCCTGCCTTTTTGGTGAGCCCTGTGGGTTCATGCCAGTGTGAATCTGAATTCAGGTCGTGCGCCATGATTGCCCCCAGTTTTTTGTCTCAATGATTTTGAAGCCTGCCCGTTTGGCTGAATAGTCCATTTTGATAAACACTATGTCCTAAATTCAAGGACAAATGAGCTGGGGAGCTTAGTTGACACATCCTTCGATGAGGCCCCAAACTTTGCCCCATAAGAGTTCGCCAAAGAGCTTGTGAGAATGGGGGGAGAAATGACGGGGAAAGAAAAGTTCCCGGATTGGGACCGTAATCCACGTCCGCCAGTCCCTCTGCCACCAAAACTCAGCTGCGATTGTCAGGTCCATGTTTATGAGGGCCAGAAACGCTATCCGGTGCGTTGGAATATTCAGCATGAAATTCCAGACGGGCCCTTCTCAGAAGCCCAGCGTGTTCTCAAAGTGCTGGGCTTTGAGCGCATGGTTCTCGTTCATCCATCGGTCTACGATACAGACTATTCGATGCTGAAGGACATTCTGCGTGGTCTGCCAGACCGCTCAAATTATCGCGGCGTTGTTGTCGTTAAAGACAGCGTCTCAGATGCTGAATTGACAGAGCTTGCAGAGCTCGGGGTCTGTGGGATCAGATTCCATATTTCAGCTCGTTATGAGCCCTATCCCAAAGATGCCTTCTTACGAACAGTCGCCCGTGCCAAAGCGCTGGGATGGCACATACGTCTGCATATGGATGGCCCTGATCTTTTGGAATATGCCGATGTGTTGGAAACTTTGACGGATATACCGGTGGTGATCGATCATATGGGGCGCTTGAACCTATCATCGGGGCTTGAACAGCCAGCGATGAAATGGATTCTCTCCATGCTCCGCCGAGAGAATTGGTGGATGATGCTATCAAATGGCAATCGCATATCAGCTTTCGATGTGGGCTGGGATGATGCAGTGCCTTTTGGAAAAGCATTCATTGAAGCCGCGCCCGACCGTATGATTTGGGCGACCGATTGGCCGCATGTTCGTTGGCGTAAAAAGCGCATGATGAATGATGCTGAAGAGGTAGAGCTTCTCTATCGCTACGCTGATCATGACCGAGACTTGCTACAAAAAATTCTCGTTGATAATCCCGCTCGTCTGCATGGTTTTTCATAGGTCCCAGCAAGGAGAACGTCATTGCGTGCTCCCCATTCTCTCTTGTCTTTGATCGCGCTCAGCGTCCTGTCCTGTATGCCGGCTCAAAATGTTTGGGCGGAGGAAAAGCCGATCTCGATCTATGTCGGGTCAGGGGCGGGCGGTGGCTATGACCTTTATGGGCGTCTGGTTTCGAGGCATATCGGTCGACATCTGCCAGGTGCGCCTTCAGTGACCGCTCAAAACATGCCCGGAGCGGGCAGCGTCACTATGACGAATTATATTTACAACGTGGCCCCGAAAGACGGGACCGCTTTGGGCATAGGTTCTCCGTCACTGCCGTTGCTTGAAGCCATTGGAACGCAGGGCGTTCGCTTTGAAGCCGCCAAACTCAATTGGATCGGGCGTGTGGCCTCCATTACCAACGTCACCGTAAGTTGGCACACGAGCGGTATTCAATCGATTGATCAGGCGCGGGCTAAAAAAATGCTCATCGGCGCTATTTCACCAAACTCACCACTGACGCAATTACCTAAAGCGCTGAACAGTGTTTTGAAGACAAAATTCGAGATCGTATCTGGATATGCTGATTCCAACGCTACGCTTCTAGCGATGGAGCGCGGAGAGGTTGAAGGGTCGACCGTTTCTTGGGATATGTTGCGCAACCAGAAGGCTGATTGGTTGGACAAGAAAAATATCAATATCCTTGTCCAATACACGCTTGAGCGGTCGCGCGATCTCCCCAATGTGCCGACTGCACTGGAGGCAGCAAATACACCAGAAGAAAAGCAGGTAATTTCAATTTATGTAAGCGGAGCGGATGTTGGCTATGCCATCTTTGCGCCACCAAATCTGACAGACGAGCGCGTGAATGTTCTGCGGAAAGCTTTCTCAGCCATGTTGCAGGATGAAAAACTCTTGGCTGATGTCAGCAAGCTTAACATCGCTTTTGACCCGACGACCGGAGATAAAATCCAGACAATTCTTGTGGCTCAAGCAAAAAATTATCCGCAATTGCGCGATAAGCTAAAAGCTCTGACTGCGGCGGCGGAATCTGGCCCTTAGGAGAACAATGATGACAATTTCCTTGCAGCCGAGATCACAAAAGATGAGCCCTGAGGAGTGGAAGGCGCGCATAGATCTCGCCGCTTGCTACAGGCTAATCGCGTTGAAGGGCATGGATGACATGCATGCGACGCATATTTCAGCCCGCGTGCCCGGCGAAGGACATCATTTTCTTATCAATCCATATGGGTTGTTATTTTCCCAAGTGACAGCCTCAAATCTGGTGAAAGTCGATATTGATGGAAAGATTGTTGAAGAGACGAATTACACAATTAATCCGGCAGGCTTTATCATTCATTCGGCAGTTCATGCCGCGCGCCCAGACGCAAATTGCGTGATCCATACACATACTGTAGCGGGTATTGCGATTGCCTGTTTAGAAGAAGGGCTTTTACCCCTCTCACAGAAATCAATGCGGTTTTATCAACGCATCGCCTACCATGATTATGAGGGTAAGGCAGACGATCTGGATGAGCGTTCAAGATTGGTCCGCGATCTTGGGTCCCAAAATGCGATGATTTTACGAAACCATGGCTTGTTGGCTTGTGGGCAGAGCCCGGGTCGCGCTTATAAGACAATGTATAATCTTGAGAAGAGCTGCCAGATTCAACTGGCTATTATGTCGAGCGGCGGCAAGCCCATTCAGTTATCTGAAAAAGTCATGCAGCATGCAGCCAAGCAATTCGACAGAGATGATATTCCGGGCGGGAAGCGCCCCGATGGCTGGCCTTCTTTACTGGCGCATTTGGATCAGGTCGATCCTGGTTACAAAGATTAAGTTATCAGCTCAGTCATTTGCTGCGATCTGAGCTTGATACGCCAGTGATCATGGAGGCCTTCTCGATGATTTCTGCAGGAATCTTATATAATTCGTCGATCCGCTGGTTGATCTCCTCACCTTGTGAGGGAGAAAAAAGTTCAATATTGCGACGAGACGCTTCTTGTTTGAGCTCGTTGTCGCTCATAGCTTTTTGGAATGCTGAACGATGAGATGCAGCAATCTCATTTGAAAGTTGCGGCGGGGCAACGAATGGACGTCCAAGTTCAGGAGCCATAAAAATCAGTTTCATAATCTGGCGTTGTTCGTCATTTTTGGCGAAGTCATGCACCAAAGGAACCGATTGCAATGTCGGGTGTCGTTCTTTTCCGATCTGCAAGAGAATAGTTGCTGATCCATCTGTCATCCAGTTTGGCCGCGCACCAACAAGGCTCGATA
>CANGFE010000034.1 GCA_947453155.1 Beijerinckiaceae bacterium
CCCAGTAGAAGAAGAAGCTCTCCTTACCGCGCTTGAGGCCACCCTGATCAGCTGCATCGACACCGGGATAAAGCGGGCCACGCACCTGAACGCGGGTAAATATGTTTTGATAATCTGTCACGGGCCCCTCCCTCAGCTCCAGATCGGCAGGTCAAGCCACCAGCCCCACCATTCGGGCCAGCTCTTCGTCCAGAACGGACCGCTGATCACGATACAGACAGCGCTCCAGAAGCCAGCCGACAGTGCCAAGAACAGGCCCAGACGATGGATGCCGAGCGCGCCGATCGAATAGCCGATCGAGTCACGGAAGAATGTGTTTTCATGCTCGGGCGTCTTCACCACTTCACCCTTGGGCGGGTTGGAAGCAGACAAGATCAGCGAACCGTGCAAAGCCAATGCAAGTGTCGTGGTGAAGAAGAATGTCACCGCGATCATATGCGCTGGATTGTAGTGGAAGTGCAGATATTGGTAGCCGACGTTCGACACCCAATCGAGATGGCTGAAAATGCCATAGGGGAAACCATGTCCCCATGCACCCAGTAGAACCGGGCGGATCACGACGAGTGTGAAGTAAGCGAAAATCGCCACCGAGAAAGCAAACGGCACATGGTAGCCCATGCCCAATTTGCGGCAGATCTCCACTTCGCGCAGAGCCCATGAAACAAAGGCACCGAGCGCACAGACCGTGATGATCTGCCAGAGGCCACCTTCCATCAAAGGCGCGAGACCCAGACCATATTTCAGGTCAGGTGGCGCGATATTGATCTGCCAAGGATTCCATGTCGGACCTTGCGACGCGCCGTAAAGGATGAGCGCTGTGCCGAGACCCGCGAAAAAGATCGTCGTCACGCCGAATAAACCGACGTAGAACGGACCGACCCAGAAATCGAACAGGTCGCCGCCGAGCAGCGTACCACCGCGGACGCGGTATTTCTTTTCAAAACTGAGCATTGCCATGATACGGCACCTCGTCGAATTGCGAGCGGCCCAAAGAGCGTCCGCGAGTGAGCATCAAGAAGAAGAATGGATCGGGCAGGCGGACCCGCCCGAACCAGATGTTGTCATCAACCGATGGTGACGCCCAGGAGCGCCGCAGGTGCGGGCGCCGGAACGATTTCGGCAGCCTTGACGCGTGAAGCGCGCGGGCCTTCGATCCAGTTGAAACGATCGGTGCTCAGCATGATGAAATGCAGGAGCAGAGCGAGGAAGCCCAACCAGGCCGTGAGGCCAATGAGGGCGCGACGCGGGTCGACAAGAAGCCAAATGCGATACATGGTTCTGTCTCCTTAACCGATCAGAGTGGTGACGGTATTCGTCACGTTCTCGAGCAGGGCATAACCCTTTGCGCTCGGGAACCAAGGACGCCACTGCCAAACGAGGAAGTGAGCGACCAACGCAACGATGATGTAGCCGATCGTGTAGGTCATGAAGAAAGAGTGATACTCTTTCGCCTCCTCACTGCTCAGCCCCGTTACGGAACTACGATTGTCTGCCATTATAAACCTCCGCTGCATGCCTTGCGGCTGCGCCGCGCACTTCCCGCGCGGCTGGGATAACTACCGTGCACTTGAGATACACGGCATTTCGTCTGCTCAAGACAGACGAAACTCGAAAACTCTTCAGCCCATGAAAACCATCGGAATGGTTGCGCCCGCGAGCGCTTTGGCATGGGTGTAGAGCGAAAGCTGTGTGTGCGAACCCGCCTGCCCTGCAACGCGCAGAACAAGGGCTGCAATCAGAAAGAGTGGAAAGCCAGCCACAAACATCAGGCGATATTGCCGACGTGTTGCGCGCTCGCGCGAATGACGTGATTCATTCATGACAAGGCTCATGATGGGCTCCCCTGGAAAATCGTTTCGCGTGCCTTCTGGACGCAAGCTTCGGTGACAATTTCCGCACCATTACCGCGCGCATGGCGCTCGGCGGCATCGCGCAATCGACGCGCGGCGGAAATGCGCACGAGCACGGGGCTCTGTGCGAGAACAGAATCAAGAAGCGCTTGCGCTTCAGCATCCCACGGCAATTCAGCTTCAAGCCGTGAGGGTGTGGCTTCGATCTTGTCGAGATCGGCAGCCAGCGGAAGAATGTTGAACAGCGCATCAAAGAGGCCGTTGCAAACTTCCTGAATGAGATAGACAGCGCCCGAATAGCCCATGAAAGGCGTACCCGTGTGGCGGCGAATAATCGCGCCCGGGAAAGAGGCCGGAATAAACATGCCGCGCCCACCGGCTTCCTGCAGATACATGCGCTCGTTGAACGAACCGAACAGGATCAGCGGCGTCTTGGTGCGGATATCATTACGCACGGTCTGATTGTCAGGCTTCACACCCGCACGACGCGAGACGGCGAATTGGCAAGGCAAGCCCATTTCCTCTTCGAGGAAATTGCGCACGCCGCGCGTATAGGTTTCGCTCGCCACAATGCCAAACGACGCTGTGCCGAAGAAGTCCTGCGTCACAGAACGCCAGAGATCCCAGATCGGCTTGATCGTCGTGTGCTTCTCACGCGCGATGAAGGGTTGCGGATCAATGCCGAGCAATTCACCGAGCGTGGTGAGGAATTTCGTTGTCGAATGCAGGCCAATCGGGGCTTGCAACCATGGACGCTCGAGCGTCTCACACAAGGCCGGGCCGAATTCGCGGTACATGCAGATATTGACTTCTGCATCGGCAAGTTTGGCGACATCGGCGAGATGGCTGCCCATCGGGAAGACCATATTGATTTCGCAACCAATGCCTTCCACCAGACGCTTGATTTCAGCCAAGTCTGACGGCGTGTTGAACGTGCCATAGATTGGGCCAATAATATTGACCCGCGGCTTGGCGCCCTCTTTGCGCGGCTTCACTTTCGGCACGCGCTTGGCGCCAAATTCTTTCCAGAGCCAGACAAGCGCACGATCAGCGCTCTGCCATTGGTCTTCGTCAATCGTGCGCGGCAAGAAGCGCTGGATGGACGTGCCTTCTGGCGTCGCGCCACCACCGATCATCTCAGCAATGGAACCGGTCACCACCACGCTTGGCAGATTGGGATCAAGTGTCGTATGCGCGCGCTTCATCGCGCCTTCGGTGCCGTGCTGGGCGAGTTCTTCTTCGCCAAGACCAGTCACAACCACCGGCAATTCATGCGGCGGCAGCGCATCCGTGTAATGAAGCACGGCGGTGACGGGAAGGTTTTCGCAACCCACCGGACCATCGACGATGACTTGCAAACCCTTGATGGCGCTGAACGCATAAACTGCGCCCCAATAGCCACCAGCTCTGTCGTGATCGAGGATCAGCGTCATCAGACGGGCTCCTCTGTATGTTTGGCGGCAGCAGCCTTTTCGAGCTTGCGCTTATAGGCTTCACGGAATTCCGGACGGGCCTTTGTCTCTTCCTGCCAGACACCCGAAGCGTCGCCCGTACCGACACCCTCAAAGAAATCGCGCATCGTATCCATGCGCTCTTTGCCAGCGATAGCGGCATTGACGACCTGGGCGAGCGAACCGGCGCCAGCGGGCCCGAAGAGCGGACGCGCCGAGACGAGATTGGTGAAATAGAGCGAAGGTGTGCCCAGCTCTTTGGCCTTCTGCACAACTGGCGTGGTGCCAATGGCGAGATCAGGCTTGAATTCATGCATCGCTGCGCAATCTTGCTCGAGCGAGGCGCGGAATGTGACATGCACGCCCTTGGCCTCTAACCATTCGCGATCAGCATCCGACCATGGCGTACGCGGGCACGCTGTGCCGACATAGCGCACATCCGCACCGCTTTCGATCAGCAGACGCGCCACCAAAAGTTCGGAGCCTTCATAGCCCGACAAAGTGATGCGGCCCTTCACAGGCGAACCAGTCAATGCGCCGCGAATGGCGGGAATGAATTTGTTCTTGGCAGCGTCAATCTTGTCCTGCGCGACATTGCAGGCCGTGCCGATGCCTTGCAGCCAAGCTTCCGTGCCTTCAACGCCCACCGGGCCAGAGCCCACAACACGACGGCCCGCGGCTTCAAACTCGCGGATCGAGGCTTTGTAGAAAGGATGGATCGCAGCAACAGCCGCACAATCCAGCGCTGAATAAAGCTCACGCCATTCGCGCACAGGCACGACTGGGCCAGCTGAAAGCCCCATAGGCTCAAGCATCGCGCCAAGGCCCATCGGATCAGCGGGGAACATTTCGCCCAGCAAGGTGACAGTCGGCCGCGCCGAGCGACCCGCACGCGGAGCAGCCACAGGGCCCTGCTCGGCTTCATGACGCGCATAATTCAACATAGCTGCGGAGAGCACATCTTTGGCTTCCGCATGGGTCGGCACGCCAAAGCCTGGCACATCAATGCCGACAATGCGCACGCCATTGATTTCTTTCGGCAGCAATTGCAGCGGCACGCCAGAAGCAGTCGGCACGCAGAGATTGGTGACGATGATCGTGTCGTAGAGAGCCGGATCCGCCATTTCAAACACGGCGGCGCGAATGTCTTCGAACAATTTGCCGGTGACCAGCGTTTCCGAATTGAACGGCACATAACCGACAGTGCGCTTGGCACCATAGAAATGCGACGTGAAGGTCAGGCCATAAACGCAGCAAGCAGACCCTGAGAGAATCGTTGCCGTGCGGCGCATGCGCAAACCGACGCGCAATGAGCCAAAGGCCGGGCACATGCTTTGCGGCTGATCATGCGGGCCTTTGGGATAATCTTGGGCCAGACGTTCCAACAGCTCGCTCTTGCCAGCGGCTTCAGCCGCACGGCGCATCTCATCTGCTCCGGCGTGACAGCCAGACAGAGTTTCGAGTTTTGAGGGCGAGATGATTTCGTTCATCGCTTACACCGTGTCGTAAACGACTTCGAGGGACGGCTTTTGCGTGATCACGCCACCGCACATGTCTTCAGCCGATGCCGGCTGCAAGACCACATCGCGACCAACAGTCTCGCTGGCGAACAGGCCAAGCAAACCATCTTGCGTCAAAGGTGTTGGGCGCACAGGCGGGGCATCAGCCACATTCTGGGCGAGCTCTTCGAACAATGAAGCCCATTGCGTATCAGGGCGACCGATGATTTCGTAATTGGCGCTCTTGCGACGGATGTCTTCATCCGCCGGAATGGCTGCCAGAACCGGAATGCCAGCAGCAGCGGCAAAAGCCTGCGCTTCGCCGGTGTGATCATCCTTGTTGATCACCATGCCGGCGACACCGACATTGCCACCGAGCTTGCGGAAATATTCCACGGCCGAGCAAACATTGTTGGCGACATAAAGCGACTGCAGATCGTTCGAGCCGACCACGATCACCTTCTGGCACATGTCACGGGCAATCGGCAGACCGAAGCCGCCGCAAACCACGTCGCCCAGGAAGTCGAGCAGAACATAGTCAAAGCCCCATTCATGGAAGCCGAGCTTTTCGAGCAATTCAAACCCATGGATGATGCCGCGGCCACCGCAACCACGACCCACTTCCGGGCCGCCAAGTTCCATCGCAAACACGCCGTCGCGCTTGAAGCAGACGTCACCAATTTTGACTTCGTCGCCAGCAAGTTTTTTCTTCGACGATGTTTCGATAATGGTCGGGCAGGCACGACCACCGAACAAAAGCGATGTCGTGTCGCTCTTGGGGTCGCAACCGATCAGCAACACGCGCTTGCCTTGCTGCGCCATCATGTAAGAGAGGTTGGCGAGCGTGAAGCTCTTGCCAATACCGCCCTTGCCATAGATCGCAATGATCTGTGTTTCTTTTTTCACTGGGCCCGTATGCGGAGCATCGGGTTCCATTGAGGCTTCATGGCGAAGCGCCGCGTCAGCTGCATGCTGCATCGTGCCGTTGGTCGCATTCATTGGCATGTCCTCCAGTCCAGCACCATTTTGAGGCAGGACGAATCTTCGAAAGCAGTCCGATAGGCTTCGTTCGCCGCGGCGGCTTCGCGCCGGTGCGTGATTAAGTCAGAAAGCGAGAGTGCGCGCGCATTCAGCAAACGCTGCACTTCAGCGAGATCCTGCGGCTGCCATTCAGCAGCAACACGCAAACGAATCTCGCGCATGAAGGCGGGAACAAAATTAAAGGACGGACGCTCGTCGTAGAATCCAGCGAGAACAATTTCGCCCCCGCGTGCAACACGCGAAATCAAAGTGTCGATCAGCGCTGCATCACCACTTGCATCATAGATGGATGTGTAATCGCGCCGCTCGTCTTGCGCTGGATCAAGGACAGCATATCCGAAATCGCCTACGCGTCGTGTCGCATCAACATCCCATACGGTGGGAGCCGCATGTCCGTGTGCGATCGTCAAACGCGCAAGCAAACGGCCCAGTGCGCCATGTCCGATGATGAGTTCAGGTGCACGCGCACCATGTGCTGCAAGCGCATGTTGCGCTGTTGCGGCAAGCGCGAGCAACACGCCTTCCTGTGCGGCACATTCGTCACCAATCAAAGCCACGCGATGTGACGAGGTGATGATGCGACGCGCAGCGCCACCAAACAGGCCGCGCACATCCGTGTAGCAATTCGCACCCGGAACAAAAACGCGCTGGCCGATGAAATTTTTGGCTGACGCACCGGCATCCACAACGGTGCCGACAGATTCATATCCCGGCACCAGTGGATAACCCATGCCCGGGAAAGGCGGCATCCGCCCGCTCCAGAGCAGACGCTCTGTGCCCGCACTCACGCCCGACCATTCCACGTCGACGACAACGTCCTCCGCGCCCGGCGGATTCAATCCGACCCGGTCGAGGCGAAGCTCCATGGGAGCGTTCATGACGATGGCGAGCGTATTCATGGCTTTTGGGCACTCGCGGTTGCGGAGAAACTGCTCCGTTCAGGAAGTGTCAGTAAATCATGACAAGAAATAGTGTCAAGGAAGCTTTACGCTTATTTACGTACTTCGATCACCCGGACCAACAGGGGCCGGGGGGTGCCAATACGCTTGGTCGAAGTAAAACCGGCCTGCCGGAGCATGGCCTCGATCTCCTCCGCAGGGCGGGGACGGCCCGAGCCCATGGCAAAGAGGTAGAGACCGAAATAAGCATCCCCCATGGCCTCAGCGCCGGGGGTGGCCGCCATAGGTTCGGCTATGATCAACCGCCCGCCTTTGGGCAGGGCTGCATAGATTTTCGCCAGCAGTGCCTTGGCTTTATCGTCATCATGGTCGTGCAGAACACGCACCAGAGTGTAGAGATCTGCGCCCGCTGGCAGCGGGTCCGCATAGAAGTCTCCGCCATAGCCTTGGCCCCGCGCGCCCAGCCCCGCGGCCTGGAAACGGGCCTGCGCACGGGCGACCACTGCCGGCAGATCGAACACACCGACAGAGAGTTCGGGCCAGCGCTGGGCAGCCTCGGTGGCAAAAGCGCCCTCGCCGCCCCCGATGTCCACAAGCATAGACATATTGGCCAAGTCGATGACATCGAGGATGTCGCGGCGAACCAAAGTTTGCGAATCGCTCATCAGCTTGCTGTAGGGCGCGACGGCCGATTCTTCAGCGCCAGCGCGATCAGGATTGCGCGCATAGGCCCAAAAATGCTGAAGCTGCGTGGGGAATGTTTCGCCGCGCAAGAGCGCCAGCGGATCAGCGAGATCGGCATAAAGCAGGTGATGATGTTCCACCATCGCCAAAGCGCCAGGATTGCCGAGCAATGCCGCGCCGTGCTGGCCGAGCCCAAAGAGCGTGCCACCACGCGGCTCCAGAAGACCAAGCGCCGAGCCCGCGCGCATCAAACGCAGAGCGGGCTCTTCTTGCAGGCCGATCGATTGTGCAATGGCTGAAAGATCACGCGGACCATGCCGCAGAAATTCCAAAACACCACCTTTCACACAGGCGTGCAAAATCTGTGAATAAACAAATCCCGCGCACAGATCGAAGACCTGCGACGCGCGTTTGTGTGTGATCGGACGAGTGAGAGGAAAACGCGCAGCAAAGGCCTGAAACCGCGGATTCGCGAGCAGGTCATTACGCCAATCACGCCAATGTTTCATGGGAGAAAATCAGGCTGCCGCTTGTGCCAATTCTTCCGGCAAGAAGCGCAAAGCTTCCTGTCGCACAAGGCCGCGCAGCTCTTGCACGCGCGGACATTGCGGAATGGAATCGACCGCACGTTCAACAAGATTGTTGAGCTTATCAATCGCGCCTTGCAGACCAAGCTCACGACACGCACTCGGGCGCATCAAAGCTTCATCAACGCCCACAGGCTTTCCAAGCGATTCTGCATTGCAGACCACATCGCGAATATCATCGGCAACCTGATAGGCTTCGCCCACCAATTCACCCAACGCACGCCAAGGCTCATAGGTCACAGAACAAGCGGCAGCACCAGCCATTGTCGCAGCAGAGAACAGCGCGCCGGTCTTGGCGCGGTGATAGCGCGAGACATCCACTTCCGGCTCGCATTCCCAAGCCTGGCCAGCACAAATGCCGCCTGCTGCGCCCGTGGCGCGGCTCACGATGGTGGACAAAGCGGCCAAGCGATGCGGCGCACGCGCAGCACCTTTCGCCAAAGCTTCAAACGCCAGAACGATCAGAGCATCACCCGAGAGAACGGCGAGCTGTTCGCCATAGACCTTGTGAACAGACGGCTTGCCGCGACGCTCATCAGCATTGTCGAAACAGGGCAGATCGTCATGGACGAGCGAGGCGCAATGCAGAAGCTCGATGGCCGCAGCAGCGCCATCGACGACGCGGGGCTCATCTTCGCCGCAGGCCCAAGCCACGGCCAAACAGAGTTTGGGACGCAGACGCGCACCGCCCGGAAAGACCGAATAGCGCAAGGCTGCCGCCAATTTTGGGGGACAATCGGCAAGAACGCCCGCAAGCGCCTCTTCCAGCGTGAAATTGATCCGGCCGATGGCATCCATGGCGTGCCCCCATTGCCAATGTCACGGGGGTGTGACATTGAACGATGTCTAATATGCTGGACGCTTAGACCTGTTAAGTCAACCTGACAGGTGGTCGGAAACGGGAGCACCATGGCAAAAGACCGGGTGATCGTGATCGGCGCAGGCATGGGCGGGCTCTCTGCGGCCCTTTTGCTGGCCGCCCGTGGCTTGGACGTCACGCTTTTGGAGCGCGCGGCGGCACCGGGCGGAAAAATGCGCCTTGTCCACGACGGCGCCCACGGAATCGATGCCGGCCCAACCGTCTTCACGCTCAAGCGCGTCTTTGAAGAGATTTTTGCTGGCGCCGAGCTCGATTTCGATGCTCATGTTCAGGTCAAACGCGCAACCATTCTCGCCCGCCATGCTTGGGGGCGCGGCGCGCGCTTTGATCTTCATGCCGATATTGACCAGTCAGCCGATGAGATCGCGCAATTCTTCAATCCACGCGAAGCGGCGGGCTTTCGCGCTTTCTGCAAAGAATCGGCGCGCATTTGGCGCACGGTAGAAGGCCCCGTGGTGCGCGCTGAGCGCGCGAGCTTGTTGGGGCTCATTCTCGGCGCGGGTGTGAAGGGCCTTCCCGATCTGCTCGCCACATCGCCTTTTGAAAGCATGTGGAAAGCACTCGGCCGACATTTCCAAGATCCGCGTCTGCGCCAGCTCTTTGGTCGCTATGCGACCTATTGCGGCTCCTCGCCTTTCCTGTCGCCCGCCACCCTCATGCTCATCGCGCATGTTGAACAAGATGGCGTGTGGATGGTTGATGGCGGCATGCATGCGCTTGCCCAAGCTTTTGCCACAGCGGCACAAAGCAAAGGTGCCCGCATCCATTACAACGCACATGTGCAAAAGATTGCGCGCGACGGAACCGGATTCCTTGTCGAGACAGCAAAAGGCGACGCGTATCACGCCGAAAAAATCATCTTCAATGGTGATGCGAATGCTCTGGCACAGGGATTTCTCGGGAACGATTTGCGTACCGCCGCTCCTGCTGTTGCGCCCAGCAATCGCTCGCTTTCCGCTGTGACATGCACGCTTGCCACACGCACCAGCGGCTTTCCTCTTGTGCGCCACAATGTTTTCTTCTCGGATGATTATCCATCCGAGTTCGCCGCACTCCAATCAGGCTCGCTTGATTATGATCCGACCGTCTATGTCTGCGCGCAGGATCGCGGCGATGATGATACGCCTCAAGACACACCCGAACGCCTTCTCATGCTGGTCAATGCGCCAGCCTTTGGCGATCAAAAATCCCTCTCCGATGCAGAGATCGACCAATGCATGATGCGCATGATGCGACGGGTGGAAGCCTGCGGCCTCCAAATCGACAAAGTGCCGGAACGCCAGCACATCACGACGCCGCAGGATTTCAACCTTCTCTTTCCAGCGACGGGCGGGGCCATTTATGGACGCCCGACACATGGCTGGCGGGCGACCTTCACGCGGCCGGGCGTGCGCAGTCCGATTCCCAATCTCTATCTGACGGGGGGCAGCGTGCATCCGGGGGCAGGCATTCCGATGGCCGCTCTTTCGGGACTGACAGCTGCAGCCTGTCTCATGCAGGACCAAACTTCGCGCTGAACGTTCCCGATGATGGCTATGCTTGGTGGTATGTCGATGGCATCTCGGATGATGGCCAACATGGCATCACTTTGATTGCTTTTGTCGGCTCTGTCTTCTCGCCCTATTATAAATCGGCGCGGCGCAAAGGCCCGACCAATCCCGAAAATCACGTCTCGCTCAATGTCGCGCTTTACAGTCGGGGGGCAGCACGTTGGGCGATGACAGAGCGCTCCAGCGCAGCACTTTCTCGTGATCGCGATACATTTTCCATCGGCCCGAGTGTGATGCGTTTTGATGGGCAGGATTTCATCATTGATATTGATGAAAAAGCTTTCCCCCTAATTGCCCCGGTGCGCGGACAAGTGCGGATCTCGCCATCGATCATGCCCGCACGCAGCTTTGCACTGGATGATGCCGGCCGCCATGTCTGGCAGCCGATTGCGCCTATGGGCAGGATTGAAGTGGCGATGCAATCGCCTGCCCTCTCATGGAAGGGCCATGCCTATGTCGATCACAATCGCGGCTTGGAACCGATTGAAGATGGGTTCGCGGCTTGGGAATGGTCGCGCTCACAAGGCCACAATCGCAGCCTGATCCTGTTTGATACACGCCCGCGCACAGGTGCAGAGCGGCAGCTCTCTTTAGCCTTTCACCATAATGGTCGCATTGAGCCTTTTGCAGCGCCTGCGCGCCAACATCTACCGCGCGCCTTCTGGCTTATGTCGCGCCAAACGCGCAGCGAGCAAACGCCAAAATTACTGCGCACGCTTGAAGATGCCCCCTTCTACACGCGCAATATGATTTCCTCTCATCTCGATAGCGAAGAGATGATGGGCGTGCATGAAAGCTTGTCGCTGGATCGATTTAGCTCGCCCATCGTGCAGCGCATGCTGCCTTTCCGCATGCCGCGTGTGGGCGCCTCACGAGCCTTCTTTTAAGGGCC
This sequence comes from Beijerinckiaceae bacterium, assembly GCA_947453155.1. Lineage (GTDB taxonomy): Bacteria > Pseudomonadota > Alphaproteobacteria > Rhizobiales > Beijerinckiaceae > Terripilifer. The sequence continues at coordinate 11,334 of CANGFE010000034.1, forward strand.
TGCGAATTTCCGCGGCATGGCGCTCGCGATCACGCTGTTCGAGCCGTTCAAAAATATCGATGACATTATCAATGCGCGTGCGACGCACGGGACGAGCGCGCGCAGCTGCTTGCACAAGAAAAGCGCCTTCCGGCAAAGCTGCAGCACCATAGCCGGCGCCTGAAACAGCTGCCGCAGCCATCGCCTTGCCAAGCAAAATGGCTTTGCGCGGATGCGAAACAATGGCGCGACGCGAAACGCTGTCGAAATGGGCTTGGGCAATTTCGCGCCCAATTTCGGAATAAATATATCTCGCCGACCAGATAGCGGGGCGCACCGACATGGGCAGAAGCGCAATCCCCTGCTCAGCGCGCGCATAGAGATATTCAGCCTCCTGCAACAGACGTCGCACCATCCGCGCGATTTGTGGCGAAAAGCTGGGAGATGCAAGCCATTGATCGGGATCGATCCCCTCTTCATGAAACCATTGTCGTGGCAGATAGAGGCGGCCAAGGCGTGCATCTTCACCCACGTCACGCGCGATATTGGTCAGTTGCATAGCAACACCCAAATCATTGGCGCGCGCTAAGGCTTCGGCTTCCGTAATGCCCATGATGAGCGACATCATCACGCCAACCGTGCCCGCCACGCGCACGCCATAAGCGCAAGTGTCTGAAAATGTCTCATACACGCGCCCCGCCACATCCCATTCAAAGCCTTCAATCAGTGCAGCCGGAAGGGCGAAGGGAATTTGATAACGCGCGACCATGGTTGCGAAAGCGCGATCCACGGGATTGTCGTGCGGCGTACCTTCATAGGCAGCCACCAAGCGGCGGCGCAATTGCGCAACGGCCACTGCACCCGAGCCCGCACCATCGACTTCATCATCGGCAACGCGGCAAAAAGCATAGAGCGCCCAAACAGACGGGCGCACCTCCGAGGGTAACAGCAAGGATGCCGCATGAAAGGATTTCGATCCCGCACGCAGCAAAATGCGGCAAGCTTCGAGATCACCCATATGTTGCGTTGAGGGGATCATGCTGCCTCCAGAATTTGTGCAGCACGAGGGCTCCAGCCAATATCAGCGCTTGCGGCGACAGCCATGGGCACTTGGTCACGCGAAGCACGGCGCAAGAGTGCGCGTGCGGTCCAAGGCATAGTGAGCAATGGCATCGGATCATCCGATGCAAAGGTCACATCACGCCTTTGGCTCATCGCCCGCAATTTGCGCACAAAGCCAAAAACATTCGGCAGAGCGCCTTGCGCTTCCTGCAGGCAGGACCAGAATTGTTGCAAGTCAGTCTCTTTCCGCAGACGCAGCTGCGTTGAATGTTCGAGAATGGCGGGCGCGAGATCGTCTGTCTCGAAGAAATGCACACCGCTGGTCAGACGCGGATTGCATTCCAGCGCAAAAATCTGGCCCTTGGCATCACGCATAAAATCAAAGGAGAGAAAGCCGCTCCATCGTGTCACCTGCGCATAGCGCTGAATGAAATTTTCAACACGCGCCTCTTCCACGCGGGAGAAACCAACGGCCACTGTGCCGGAGATCACTGAGGCGCGATAAATGGCGGTGCCACGCACGTCACCCGCGACGCACAGAGAACAAGAAGAGAGCTCTTCGCCCCTGATCCGCTCTTGAATAATTGCGCGATCCGTTGGCTCAAAGGCAGCGCCTTGGGCCAACAGCTTCGTGCCACCGCCCCCACAAGAGCGGCGCTCTTTCCAGACGAAATCGCCGCTCTCAGCAATCGCGCGTGCTTGCGGATCGTCTGCCCGAATGGTTGTGGGAACGCACAGGCCCAGCGCCTTCGCCTGTTCCGCAAAGCGCCATTTGTCATGCGCCTCATGCAAGGCAGGAGGCGGCATGGTGAACACAACCACCTCCGGCAAACGTGCCTGCAAATAGCTCGCATAAAGCGTTTCTTCCGAGACGGGCAGAATGAGCTTCACATCCTCTTGGCGCGCGATGCGTTCAATCGCATTGAGCCACCCTGCCGGATCTTCCGCCGGAGATGGCACTTGCACAGCGCGCGCACAGGCGCGCGAGGCGCCCGTCAAATGATCAGCAAAGGGATCAGCAACAATCACGCGCCAACCAAGCTTTGCAAATGACCTTGCGGGGTCGAGCGCTTTGGGCAGGCGCCCCAAGGTGAGCAAGACCGCGCTCATGGCGCGCCTGCTGGGCGCACGCGGCACATAACTTGTTTTACAGGCCGTGTGGTTAAACGCGCGGCGGGGCGCACAGGATGATCTTCAGCAAGCGAAAAATCGAAGCTTTGCACCAGACGCGCAATAATCAGCACAGCCTCAATGCTAGCAAAAGCCGCGCCCGAACAAATCCGCGGACCCGTACCGAAGGGGATGTACGCGCCCGGCGTCATCTCGCCTTCGCGCTCGGGCAAGAAGCGGTCGGGATCAAACACATCCGGATGACGCCAGTATTTCTCATGCCGGTGCAAAACCCAAGGCGCGACAATCACCAGCGCGCCACGCTTCACAAAGCGCCCACCAATTTCGGAATCCTCCAGAGCCACACGCGGCAGGAAGGTGATCGGCGGATAAAGCCGCACCGTCTCGCGAAACACATTGCGCGTGAAGACAAGTTTCTTCGTCTGCTCGAAAGAGATCGGCCCTTCCCCACAGACGTGGCGCACTTCCTCGCGGATGCGCGCAACGATCTCAGGCTGCGAAGCCAGAATGAAGAAGACCCAGGTCAGGGCCGAGGCGCTGGTCTCATGTCCGGCGAGAAAGAGAACACCGAGCTGATCAATCAGCTCTTCGCGCGTAAAGCCGACGCCTTGCGTATCGTGAACAGCGGCCAAGGCGCGGGCAATATCATCACAGCCCTGCCCGCTCTCATCCAACAGCGCGCCAATCTGCGCGCGGATGAAACGACAGGCCTCCAGCACTTCGGGCTTTTGAGGTACTTCCGTCCAAGCTTTATCGAGCACAAGCCGCTTGATTTCCACCTGTGCGACGGAGCGTTCAAAGACGGTGAACGCTTCAAACACCTCATGCGCGGCGCCTTCATCCAGACGCTGCGTCGAGAAAACCGTGCGGCAAATAATATCCGCCGTCAGATGCGACATCAGGAGATCAAGACTGAAAGCCTCGCCCTTCATCACCTTTTGCGTCAAATAGGTCGCGCAATCTTCCACACCTGCGGCCATCGCCGGAAACGCCCGGTTGATGCGCATCATGGAAAGCGCGGGATCAACCATTTCGCGCTGGCGCTTCCAGGTGGCACCAGACGACACAAAAATGGAATCCCCGATCAGAGGCTTCAGCGCATGGACCATGAGGTCCGATTTCGGGAACATGTCTTCCCGCTCAATCAGAACATGGCGCACAAGCTCAGGTCGATTGACGATAAAAGTCGAGCGCCGCGACCAGCCGAGCGTGCCAATATCCATGCGATAGGCTGAGCCCGGCAGGAGATCGAGCAAATTGCCATCACCCCGCAGCGCCGCCCGCATCAGCGAAACGACGGCAGGCAAGGGTTTGGGGCGCGGCGGCAAATACACGGGCGGACTCCTGTCCAACTCTCTTTACAGTCGATCATGTCAACTCGTAAACTGCAACCCTATCGCCCCGAGGGCTCCATGGTCTATTTGCTCTTCGAATCTCTGGTCGCGCTGCATATTCTGGGCGGCGTCACCGGTGCTGTGGCCTTTTGGATCCCTGTGGTCGGCCGCAAGGGCGGCTCTTTGCATATCAAGGCGGGGCGCATCTTCACCCGCGCCCTGCTGATCACGGGCACCTGCGCGATTCTCATGAGCCTGCTGACGCTGGCAGAGCCCATCGCCACCCACCCCCATCTCGAAGGCAAATTCGACGAGACTTTCATCCGCGGCATTTTTGGCTGGATGATGCTCTATCTCGGCGTGCTGACCTTGAACCTCGTCTGGTACGGCTGGCTTTGCGCCCTCCATCGCAATGACCGCATGGCTCTGCGTGAATGGCGCAATCTCTGGTCACAACCGATCCTCGTCATCGCCGCCGCCAATTGCGCTTGGCAGGGCTGGATTGGCGATCAAATGCTCATGGTCGCTATTGCTTTTGTGGGCTTTGCCACGGCCGCCACAAACCTCTGGTTCATGTTCAAGCCGACACTGTCAAAAGTGGATTGGCAGAAGGAACATTTGAAAGCGCTCGTGGGCGGGGGCATTTCCGTCTACACGGCTTTCATGGCATTTGGCTCGGTGCGCATTTTTCCAGAACTCGCGCTCAATCCCGTCATGTGGGCGATCCCGCTCACCATTGGCGTGAGCATCATTATCTATCAATGGGCCAAGCTCGACGGCTATTTGCGCCGCTTTCAGGCGCGGCCTTTGCGCGCCACGAAATCCTGAGCCGTCGGGACGAGATCACCCACAATTTTCGCCGATGAAATCACGCCGGGCAGACCAGCGCCCGGATGCGTGCCCGCGCCAACCAGATAAAGGCCTTCCACTTCCTCGCTCACATTATGCGGGCGAAACCACGCGCTCTGGAATAGCTGCGGCTCCAGCGAGAAAGCAGCGCCCTTGATCGACAAAAGCCGATCCCGGAAATCAATCGGCGTCATCAAACGCGATGTGACGATCTGATTTGAGAGATCGGGCAGAACGGTCTCTTCCAAACGCTTTTCAATCGCCTTGCGATAGGGCTCCGCCATCGTCTCCCAATCGGTCCCGCTATCAAGATGCGGCACGGGTGCCAACACATAAAAGGCATCACAGCCGGGAGGGGCGAGCGAAGGATCGGTCATTGTTGGGCGATGCAGATAGAGGCTGAAATCAGACGCCAATTTCTTGCGCGAGAAAATATCCTTCAGCAATTCCTCATAGCGCGGGCCCAACACCATCATGTGGTGATAGACATCCTCGTAACGCTTCTTCGTGCCAAAATACCAGACGAAGAGGCTCATCGAATAATTGGCGCGATTAATCTTCGCATCTGTCCAGCGACGACGCGGATAATTTTTGAGAAGCTTTGAATAGGTCCATGCCGGATCGGCATTGGAAATAACGAGATCGGCTTCGATCACTTCGCCATCCGCGAGCCGCACGCCACTCGCACGGCCCTTGTCGGTCAGGATTTCTGCAACCTCCAGACCGTAGCGCATGAGGCCGCCCTTGCGCTCGATCAGCTTGACCATGCCGCGCACAATGGCACCCGTTCCGCCCATGGCGAAATGCACCAGATGTGTGCGCTCCAGATGTGAGATCAGGCAATAATAAGCCGTCGTCGTCAGCGGATTGCCGCCGATCAAGAGCGGGTGGAAGGAGAAGGCCACGCGCAATTTCGGATTTTTGAAATAGCGGCAAACTTCCGAATAGACCGAACGATAACCGCGCAACCGCACAAGGTCGGGAGCCGCTGCAATGACGGATGAGAATTTATGGAAGGGAAAGTCTGCCAGTTCTTTGAAGGCGACTTGATAAATCTCTGCGCTGGCTTCGATGAAGCGATCGAAATTATCCGCATCTTCCGGCGAGATACGCGCGACTTCCGCGCGCATGCCTTCGAGATCCGCCACACAGCGCATTGTGTCGCCATCATCAAAGCGGATCAGATAAAAGGGATCGACAGGCCGCAGATCAACATCATCGGACAGGCGCGCACCCGCGACCTGCCACAGCTCTTCCAGAAGATAAGGCGCAGTGACGATGGTGGGTCCGGCATCAAAGGTGAAACCATCCTGTTTGAACACATAGGCGCGCCCGCCCGGTCCATCCAGCTTATCGACCACTGTCACGCGCCAGCCTTTGGCGCTCAAACGAATGGCTGATGCCAGGCCACCAAAGCCTGCACCAATCACCAGCGCATGAGGCGCGCTTGCGTGAGGCATATCAAACATCATCGCCTCCAATCACAGAAAAGCGTCGCGCCAGACGCAAAATTTCACTTGTGAAAAGTTGTGGGTTTTCTTCATGTGCCAAATGGCCGAGGCCCTGCACATTCAACACTTCGGCTGCGGGCAAAAGACGGCGAATATCATGCGCGCGATCGGGATCAATCGTGCGATCGCGTGATCCCACCATCAGCACCAGCGGTACACGCAATTTGGGAAGGATGGCGCGCAATTCGTCGAGATTCCAATTGGCCATCATGCGCAAAGTGCCTGCGACATGCGAAGACTGCTGCGCGAGATGACGATAGAGCGCCACACCCTGCTCATTGAGGCGTGATCCGGTCTCGTCGATCAGACGCTCCACCGTGCGCGGATGACGCGCTTGGGACGAGACAAACCACGGCACCAAAGGATTGAGCGCCAGCAATTTCGCCAGCCCCGAATACAAACTATTGACCGCATGAAAAGGCAGCAGCGCTGGATTGATGCCGACAATCGCTTTCGGCGTCACAAGCCCATCAAGTGCCATGCGCACAGCCACCGCACAGCCCGCCGAATGGCCGACGATCATTTCTGGGGTTGCTTTCAAAGCGATCAAAAGATCAGCCACAGCACGCGACATGCCCGGCAAAGTGAAGGTCACCGAACGGCGCGGCAGCGCAGAAAAGCCCTGCCCTGGAAAATCCGGTGCAATCACGCGAAAATGTTGCGCGAGTTCGGGCATTAAATCTCGCCACGTATGTGCGGATGCACCAGCGCCATGGAGCAAAAGGAGCACTGGCCCCTCGCCCATGATCTGCACATGCCAGTCAACACCGCCGGCGCTGACAAACCGGCTTGCCGCCCGATGCGGCCATTCCTGCTTGTCACGTCCGAAGACGAGTCTTTCGCTCATCTCGTGCGTCACTCCTGACACGCGTCTTGCGGGGCGCTGCCATCCGCTCGACACCCATCGCACCCAAAACTTTGCCGACAATCGCCTCGGCATCGAGACCCGCCTGACGGATCATTTCCGCTGGCGTGTCATGTTCAATATAAATATCCGGCAGGCACATGCTGCGGAATTTTAAGCGGCCGGAATCCAGCAGGCCTTCTTCCGACAATTCCTGCATGACCATGGCGCCAAAGCCGCCGGATGATCCTTCTTCAATCGTGATCAAAAGATCATGCGAACGCGCCAGCTCCTGCACCAATGCACGGTCAATCGGCTTGGCAAAGCGGGCATCCGCCACCGTCACGGAGAAGCCAGCTTCTTCAAGCCGCTCAGCCGCAATCAATGTGTCAGCCAAACGCGTGCCCAGCGAGAGAAGCGCAATGTCACGCCCACATCGCACGATACGTCCGCGGCCAATGTCCCAGACGCGACCTTTTTCCGGCATGGGTACGCCCACACCTTCACCACGCGGGAAGCGGAAAGCAATCGGCCCCGTATCATGCGCCACAGCTGTCGCCACAGCATCGACAAGCTCGGCCTCATCAGCTGGGGCCATCACCACCATATTCGGCAGGCAAGACAGATAAGCGACGTCGAAAGAACCTGCATGGGTCGGGCCATCAGCCCCCACCAGACCAGCGCGATCAATCGCAAAACGCACATTCAGATTTTGCAGAGCCACGTCATGCACAATCTGGTCATAAGCACGTTGCAGGAAGGTCGAGTAAATCGCGCAAAACGGTTTCATGCCGCGCGCCGCGAGACCCGCTGCAAATGTCACTGCATGTTGCTCGGCAATGCCGACATCGAAAATGCGGGTCGGGTGGCTCTTGGCAAAAACGTCAAGCCCCGTGCCGCCCGGCATAGCTGCGGTAATCGCCACAATGCGCGGATCGCGATTGGCTTCGCGCGTGAGCGCATCGGCAAAGACGCGCGTATAGGCTGGCGCCTTTGGTTGCGCTTTGGCTTGAATGCCCGTCACCGGGTCGAATTTCACAACGCCATGATATTTGTCGACAGAGGCTTCAGCCGGCGCATAGCCTTTGCCCTTCTGCGTGCGCACATGCAGCAGAATGGGGCCATGTCCCGCATCGCGAATATTTTCCAAGATCGGCACGAGCGTCTTCAGATCATGGCCATCCACCGGGCCAATGTAGAAGAAACCCATTTCCTCGAAAATCGTGCCGCCGGTCAGGAAGGTGCGCGTATGGCTGATCGCACGCGTGATGGTGCGATCAATTTTTTCCGGCAAATGACTGGTCAGACGACGCCCCGCCTCGCGCAGAGACATATAGCGGCGACCTGAAACAAGCTGACCCAAATGTTTCGAGACAGCGCCAACCGGCGGCGCAATCGACATATCATTGTCGTTCAACACAACGAGCAGACGGCTTTTCAATTCGCCGGCATTGTTCATCGCTTCATAAGCAAGGCCTGCCGACATAGCGCCATCGCCGATGACAGCAATCACTTTTTCATCGCCACCCAAAAGATCGCGACCCACCGCAAAGCCAAGGCCTGCGGCGATGGATGTTGAAGAATGGCCTGCGCCAAACGGATCGTAATCGCTTTCAGCGCGACGCGTGAAACCAGCAAGACCACCGCCCTGGCGAATGGTGGTCATGCGCTCGCGACGACCGGTAAGAATTTTATGCGGATAGGCCTGATGGCCGACATCCCAGATGAGCGTGTCGCGCGGTGTATCGAACACATAGTGAAGCGCCACTGTCAGCTCGACCACGCCAAGCCCGGCGCCCAGATGTCCGCCCGTCTGCGCGACGGATTCAATCATGCTGGTGCGCACCTCTTCGGCCACGCGCTTGAGCTTGGATGTGGGTAGTTTGCGAAGGTCGGACGGGCGTTGAATCCGTTCGAGCAAAGATGCTGGGGCCTGCGTCACGATCGACCTCCCAAAAACGGAGCGTAAGGGGAAGCTTACATGAGACTCCCCGAAAGTGACAAGACATGTTTACATATAGAAGTGTCAGATCAACAAGACAGCCGCCATCTGCCCAGTGAAGGGTCCAAACGGATAAGACTATCAGGGAAAATGGCGAGAGAGACGGGACTTGAACCCGCGACCTCCGGCGTGACAGGCCGGCGCTCTAACCAACTGAGCTACTCCCCCGCGCGTGCCGGACGACCACTAGGGCACCCGTCGGCAGAGGATGGTCGAATAAGGCGCCCAGCCTCCCAAGTCAACACGAAATCAGCAAAAGCCTGTCCTTTCCGATGCCTTTCGCATTTCGGGCAGGCGGCAACCGTCACAGCTTGGGGCCAGCCAGTCGATATCGGCGCAATTCAGCGGCTGAGAGAATGTGAATCCGCTCTGGATTGATGGTTTCGGCCTTTCGGACCAATTCGGTCGAAACACCCATGGTCTCGGCATATTCGCTGAGTCGCGCGACCAAAGGCTCGGCGGCAAAGATGCGGTCCCGCTGTGTGCCCGCATCGGGGCGCATATTGGCCTCATACATAAACATGCGGTGGATGCCGACGCGGCTCTCTGGTAGTGCCACGCGCTTCTTGGCGCCCATCAGCGCATAGACACAGGCCGAATAGCATCGCCCCGGCAGCACCCAGAGATCCTTACGGCTGCCTGCTGGCGGGACTTTGGCGACCACGGCGGCCGCGCCCAGCTTGCGAAGCGCCTGCCCCAGTTCCATGGCCGCCACCACGCGGCCACCTTGGGAGTTGATCAGCACAATCGAATGCAGCCGCCCTGAGCTAATATGCTTGCCGACAAAGTCGACAAAGGCTTGCGGCGTCTTGGCCACAATCTCGCCGTCTGCGGCAATGACCTGCGGGCAGCTCTGGCCGCAGCGCTCCCCATAATTTACGAGCGAAAAGGCCATATCCCCCGCACGCGCAGGCGAGCCCGACCAGAGCAAAGCGCCGAGGAGCGAAAAAATACGAAGCTGGAGCGATAGGCCAAGGTCCATGAGACGAATCTTGGCGCGCTCCGGCGCGGGTGGCAAGTCGCTTGAGCCCTCGACAAGCGGATGGGCCCAATAAGCGACTGAAGAGAAGCAATTTAGGCGGCTACCTCGTCGATTTTTGTGGTTCCGGCCCGACCCCGCGCACCCCAAAGTGACAGGGCGGACACAGGCTGGGGCAAGGCGCCCTGCAGGACCGCCCACAGAAGCTTACAAGGACGCATCAAAGGAATCTCGACCATGAACACACGCCCTGTCCTGCCCCTCGCCTCCCTCGCTCTTTTCCTCGCCGCCATGCCCGCATTCGCGGCCGACACGGTGAAAGAGACGCCGCAATTTACCGATTGCATGGACAAGGTTGATTTGGGTGCGATGAAAAACTCGCAATGGCTGGCCTGCTACACGCAAGAACTCGCGCGCCAAGACAAAGTGCTGAACACCGAATATCGCGCCTTGCAGGGCCGCATTCCGCCAGAGGCAAAAGACCCGCTCATCAAAGCGCAGCGCGCCTGGATCGCCTATCGCGAAGCCTGGTGCAAACTCGAGCAAGAGCTGCCCAATGCGCCGGGAGGCGAGGTCAACTACCAAGCCTGCCTGCTCGACCAGACGCTTCTCCAGATCAACAAGCTGAAGGACGTTTTCTGATGAACCGTGTCGTCGCAGAGGCTTTTGCCTCAATTCTCTCGCTCGTTCATCTCGTCGTGATTTTGGGCCTTGGCGGCCTCACGATTCTTTATTTTGCAGACGACAAGCGACAGGTGGCACAAATCAGCCACATGATTGGCATCAACCCGGAACTCTTCATCCTGATCATCATCGCCATCTGGATTAGCTATGTGCTGGTCATGGGCTTTCTGGCGACCATCATTGCGATGAACGAAAATCTGGAACGGCTGAACAAGACCGTGCAAGAGCTTGCAGGGAAATTGCCATAAGGGGTGAGACCACAACAGGTCTCATGCTACGCTCCATCCATGCACCTGCCCACGCGCAATAAGAGATTAAACCTCCTCATCTGGCTCAAAGCCCTTGGCCTTGGACCTGCGGCCATCACATGCGCTGGCAAGACAGATGGCGGCGGGGCGCAAGTGCATGCTGTCTTGTCGGTCCAGGCTTTTTGCCGATGCTTTGGGCTGACCTATGCGCATACGCCCTTCACGCAGATCGAACATACGTCGGGTCCGCAAGAGGTTGCTCGTTGGGAAGAAACCTTTGCTCTGGGCACCAGCCACCCACAGGCATCTGACATGGGCCTGCCTGTCGTCCCGCTCAAAACCTATGCGCGACGACCAGCCCTTTGGTTCCAACGCGTGATCGTCGCTTTGCCTCACGCGCATGATTATACGGATCACGTGGGCGACGCTTATGATTGGTTGCGCGCCCGCAGTGCAAAGAGCCCCCGCGGCGAGCGCATGCGCATTGCCATCCATCTGCGCCGCGGCGATGTCTCAGCCAACCAACATGCCGACCGCTATACGGCAGATGACAAAATCCTCGAACTCATCGATCTGCTGCAAAGCTCCTTGCAGCAGATCTCGCCACGGCCCGAATTACATCTCTATTCGCAGGGCTCACCAGCCGCCTTTGAAGCTTATGCGCAGCGCGGCTGCCATATGCATCTTGATAATGATGCACTGAATGATCTCTTGGCCATGTCACAAGCAGATATTTTGGTCATCGCCAAAAGCTCGTTCAGCTATGTGGCCGGACTGCTCAACCAAGGTCTAGTGATCTATGAACCATTCTGGCATCCGCCGCAAAAAAAATGGCTCCAGCGCGATCACGACCTAATCAGCGCGCAAATCCAGAAAAGATTGAGCTGAACACCGCTGACCTTCAGTCCAGACGCTTCAGAAATTCAACGGCCTTCTCGACCTGTGATGGTGAGAGATCCTCAATAACCATACTGGTTCCTGGCGCAAATTCGTTTGGATTGAGAAGAAACTGCCGAAGTCTTTTTTCAGTCCATTCGCCATCGAGGGCTCTGAACGCTGCAGAATAATGCGCGAAATTATCAGAAGCGATCTTTTTCCCGACAACTTTCGACAATGATGGCGCAGAATGGCTTTCATTCGTCGGGCCAACATGATGGCACGCAAAGCAAGAGAGGCCTTTCGGCTCAGTCACAAAAGCCTCAACCCGCTTATCTGAATTCAGCGCCGACTGATCCACCGAAATAAAAATCAACTCGCCCTGATCCGTCCATAAAACAATCCGACGATCACTGGTTTGAACGAGGTCGCGAATACGCGAACCAATCCAAATTGGCTCATTATAGCGTACGGCACCATCCTGATACCTCAGCCGGAACAGTGTTCCCGCTTTCAGCGATCCAACCAAAAGATCACCATCCCATCGCTGATGAAAATCACTCAGCTGCACAACCTGCGTGACGGCGGCGGACGGAACCCAAGCAAACACTGGCGTCTCATACTCCTCATGCCGACCCGTGTTGTCTTTCTGTTTCCAAGACCAGCTTTTATATTCGGTTCCATAAGTGACATTCGGCCAGCCGTAGTTCCGACCAGGCAACACCCTGTTGAGCTCGTCTCCCCCCTTCGGGCCTTGTTCTGTCGACAACAATTCGCCGCTCTTCAACAAAGCAAGACCTTGAGGATTACGATGGCCATGGCTCACCTGACGTACTTGTTGAGATTGAAGATCAATTTCAACAATTTCTCCGAACCCGCTGTTGGGGTCCTGCGCAACGATTTCAGAACCAAAACCGCTATCTAAATCGTAATCGCCGATGGTAAGATAAATAACATTGTCGCGGGCCTGCACCATCCGCCCGCCAGCACCGATCGCGGCATAATAAGTACCAGGTAGCGGTGGAGACAAAAAGACGCGGCTCCATTTCGCGTCTATGGGTTTTAAATCCGAGGCGATTTGCAGCACCGATACGGCGAGATGCGTCGACTTCTTGAGGGGATCAAAAAACTCATGCGCAACAAGAACGCGGGTCCGGTTTGCGTCACGCAGACACAAGACACCATGAACGCGAAAGCCCTTTCTCGCGCCAGCCCTGTCAGATTTCAAAAAATCAGCATAATTATTTTCAAGAAGTGGCCATTGCAGCGCGGTTAAGCGTTTTGCTTCCGCATCAAACGAAAACGGAACACCTATTCGATCCAGCAGGACGACCTTATTCCCTATGCTGCAGATGGCACCGCCAGACAAATTAACGTCAGCGACCATCGGCAAAGAGAAGGTTTCTGATTCTAAAGGCAATAGCGCGGAATCTAAGGACTTCACTTTTCGAAAATCAGCCGGTGGTGCGCCAGACAAGACGACTTCGCTTTGAGCCATATTTTTCTGAAGGAAGACAAAAAACGGACGGAGTTGATACGACGGAAAGAGATGAAGCCGCTCAGACAAAGCGCCATACAGAAAACCGAGTAGAACGAGTGCCAGAGCGAAAACTTTTCTGCGCGTTCCTTGAAAGATATGCGCGACCAATCGCTTAAAGTTAAGGATCATCATACCACTCATGATTCAGTTCAGATTTGGCATCGTCAGATCAAGCGTACCAATGACGCGGCACGATGGCTCAGGTGAGCAGGACTTGGTGGGCGGTGACGGGCTCGAACCGCCGACCCTCTCGGTGTAAACGAGATGCTCTACCAACTGAGCTAACCGCCCCCATGCGCCCTCAAACCAGCGCGGCAAGGGGATCGCATGCTGCGCCCGGCGCGTCAATGCCGCAGGCCCTGCTCGGCCCAGCTAAGGAACCACCCCCGACCCCGCCGGTTGTCAGGTCACAGCCAACCAGGAGGTACCAATGGGTTCGACCAGCGACAAACTATCAGGCATGGGCAATGAGGCCGCCGGCAAGGTCAAGCAGGGGATTGGCAACCTCACGGATGATGAAAAGATCAAGGCCGAAGGCACCGCTCAGGAGCTGAAAGGCAAAGGCCAACAGGCCGTGGGCGATGCCAAAGAGGCCGTGAAAGACGCTGCCGATAAAGGCGCAGATGCGGTGCATAAAAACCTCTGATCCCACACCGCGTGAAAACAAAAAAAAAGGCCGCAGAACCATCTGCGGCCTTTTCTCAATTCGCTTCAGCGCATCGCCTTAATGGGCCACAATGCCTGATTCATCGCCCGCGTCTGTTGCGACCGTCTTGGGATTGGCTTCTTCGTCCCATGTGATCGCAACTGGCTGACGGATCAGCGCGTGGGTCAGCACTTCATCCATGCGCGAGACCGGCACGATTTCCATGACATTTTTCACATTGTCAGGAATGTCGGCCAGGTCCTTGGCATTATCGATCGGGATCAGCACTTTCTTGATGCCGCCGCGCAGCGCCGCCAACAGCTTTTCTTTCAAGCCACCAATCGGCAGAACACGGCCACGCAAAGTCACCTCGCCCGTCATCGCAATGTCACGACGTACCGGAATGCCCGTCATCACCGAGACAATGGTCGTTGCCATGGCAATGCCAGCCGACGGACCATCCTTCGGCGTCGCGCCTTCCGGCACGTGCACGTGAATGTCGCGCTTATCGAAGAGCGGCGGCTCGATGCCGAAATCAACGCAGCGCGAGCGCACATAAGACGCTGCCGCTGAAATCGATTCCTTCATCACATCGCGCAGATTGCCCGTCACCGTCATCTTGCCCTTGCCGGGCATCATGACGCCTTCGATCGTGAGCAATTCGCCGCCGACTTCCGTCCAGGCCAAACCGGTGACCACACCGACCTGATCTTCGGTTTCGGCTTCGCCATAGCGATATTTCGGCACGCCCAGATAGTCGGACAGATTGTCTGCCGTCACGAGGACCTTTTTCTTCTTGCTGGTGAGAATTTCCTTCACCGCCTTGCGGGCGAGGTTGGAAATTTCACGCTCGAGATTACGCACGCCCGCTTCACGCGTATAGCGACGGATCAGCAGCAAGAGAGCATCATTCTCGATCGACCATTCCTTGGCGTTGAGGCCATGTTTCGTGGTCGCAGTCGGAATGAGATGCTTTTTGGCAATCTCGGCCTTTTCGTCTTCCGTGTAGCCGGCAATGCGGATGATCTCCATACGATCCATCAAAGGACCGGGGATGTTCAGCGTATTGGCCGTCGTCACGAACATGACATTCGAGAGATCATAATCCACTTCGAGATAATGATCGGCGAAGGTCGCATTCTGTTCCGGATCGAGCACTTCCAGCAAAGCGGATGACGGATCGCCGCGGAAATCCATGCCCATCTTGTCGATTTCATCGAGCAAGAAAAGCGGATTGGCGGTCTTGGCCTTGCGCATCGACTGGATGATTTTACCCGGCATCGAGCCAATGTAAGTGCGGCGATGTCCGCGAATTTCGGCTTCATCCCGCACGCCGCCCAGCGACATGCGCACGAATTCGCGGCCCGTTGCTTTCGCAATCGAGCGGCCAAGCGAGGTCTTGCCAACACCCGGAGGACCAACGAGGCACAGGATCGGACCCGTGAGCTTATTGGCGCGCTGCTGCACGGCCAGATATTCGACGATGCGTTCCTTGACCTTGTCGAGGCCGAAGTGATCGAGATCGAGCACGTCTTCAGCAGCCTTGAGGTCTTTCTTGACCTTCGACTTCTTGCCCCACGGAATCGACAAGAGCCAATCGAGATAATTGCGAACAACCGTCGCTTCTGCCGACATGGGCGACATTTGACGCAGCTTCTTCAGCTCCGCATGTGCCTTGTCGCGCGCTTCCTTCGACAGTTTCGTATTCTTGATGCGCTCTTCGATTTCGGCCAGATCATCCTTGCCGTCTTCGTCGCCGAGTTCCTTTTGAATGGCCTTCATCTGCTCATTCAAATAATACTCGCGCTGCGTCTTCTCCATCTGGCGCTTGACGCGCGTGCGGATGCGCTTCTCGACCTGCAAGACCGAAATTTCGCTTTCCATCAGCGCAAGGCATTTTTCCAAACGCTTGGCGACCGAGGATGTCTCGAGCAATTCCTGCTTGTCGGAGATTTTGATCGCCAGATGCGAGGCCACCGTATCGGCGAGCTTGGCGTAATCATCAATCTGCGTGACCGCTGCGACGACTTCCGGTGAAACCTTTTTGTTGAGCTTCACATAGCCTTCGAATTCGGAAACGACCGAGCGTGACAAAGCCTGCACTTCGACAGGATCGGGGATTTCTTCCGCAATCACTTCGGCATCGGCTTCGTAATATTCGTCTGTGCGGGTGTATTTGCGAACAACCGTGCGTGCCGCGCCTTCAACCAACACCTTCACCGTGCCATCGGGCAACTTCAACAGCTGCAAAACGGTGGCCAGCGTGCCGGTGGTGAAAATAGCGTCCGTCGCCGGATCATCATCCGCCGCATTCATCTGCGTGGCGAGCAAGATGTGCTTGTCGGCCTTCATCACCTCTTCGAGCGCGCGAATGGATTTTTCGCGACCCACAAAGAGCGGCACGATCATATGGGGAAACACGACGATATCGCGCAGCGGCAGAACCGGATAGCTCTCGATGGTGCCGGGCGAGGCGAGGACGCGCTTCTGGGTTGTCATTCGTTTTTCCTGTTCCTTCTCAGCCCCTCACGCGCCTTTAAGGCCGCGATCCGGGCGGGACGACATCGAGGCAAGCACGATTCGTACCGGCCCCAAGGTTACGTCCCTACGGCGAGGCCTCAAAGCGCCTCCCGTCTCTTCAATGGGGAAATGGGCACCGCTGCATGATTTTTCAACACTCTGGCGCATCACTTCGCGTCCAACCAAAAGAAAAGGCCGCCCGGAGGCGGCCTTGAACCTTTGGCGTGACGAAAAGCGTCAGGCGGCGCCGCCGCCCGTCTTCTCGTTGCGCTCGGCATAAATATAGAGCGGACGCGCCTTGCCCTCGACCACTTCGGGTCCAATGACCACCTGCTCGACGCCCTCTAAGCCCGGCAGGTCGAACATCGTGTCGAGCAGAATGCCTTCCATAATGGAACGCAGACCGCGCGCGCCCGTCTTGCGCTCAATGGCCTTCTTGGCAACAGACGACAAAGCCTCATCCTGGAAGGTGAGCTCTGTATTCTCCATTTCGAAGAGACGCTGATACTGCTTCACCAGCGCATTCTTCGGCTCGGTGAGAATTGTCTTCAGAGCCGCCTCGTCGAGGTCTTCGAGGGTCGCGAGAACTGGCAAACGACCAACGAATTCGGGGATGAGGCCGAACTTCAGCAAATCTTCCGGCTCAACTGTGCGGAAGATTTCGCCTGTGCGGCGTTCATCGGGGCCTTCCACCGCGGCAGCAAAGCCAATGGACGTGCCCTTGCCACGCTGCGAGATGATCTTTTCAAGACCCGCAAAAGCGCCGCCGCAGATGAACAGAATGTTCGTCGTGTCGACTTGCAGGAATTCCTGCTGCGGATGCTTGCGACCACCCTGCGGGGGAACGCTTGCAACC
>CANGFE010000035.1 GCA_947453155.1 Beijerinckiaceae bacterium
AAGCTTTTCACGGGATGACATCTCCGGATGGTCGCCAGTTGTTTAGAATCCTTCTAAGAGGATCGGAAGCAGTTTTTGACGGCAACCCAGAGGGAATGAGGCGCATGCGGAGGCTTTTGCAGGCAGCCATCCGGAAATCCATCAGCCGGGCCATGCCCTATGTGGCGCGGATCGTGCGCCCGCTCACCATGGGGGTGCGGGCTATGGTGCTGGACGGCGAGGGCCGCATCTGCCTGATCCGCCATTCCTATGTGGCGGGCTGGCATATGCCGGGCGGCGCCATCGAACCCGGCGAGACCGCTGGCGAGGCGCTGGCCCGCGAGCTGTGGGAGGAGACCGGCCTTGCATTGCAGGGGGAGCCGGAGCTTTTCGCGCTTTATCTGAACCGCCGCTGGTCAGCCCGCGACCATGTGGCGCTCTATCTCATCCGCGCTTTCGAGGTGACCGACCACCGCCCGAGCCCCCGCGAAATTCTGGAACACGGCTTTTTCCCGCTCGACGCCCTGCCCGAAGGCACGACGGGGCCGACGCGCCGCCGGATTGCGGAAGTGCTCGACGCCACCCGTCCCGAGCCGCATTGGTGAGATTTGCGAGATGGCGCCGGCATGCTAAAGGGGCGTTCATGAAGACGACGAGCCCGATCCACCAACGACGAAGCTGCTGACCCGCCGCGCACCAGACGCGCGTGCGCCTTTGCTTTGCCGCCCTTAAGGATCGCCCGATGACCCAACTCACGCTCGACGTCGCCCCGCTCACGCCAGCAGACCTGCCGCAAATCGAAAAGCTCGATGAGCGCGCCTTTGGTCCCGGCCGCTTTACCCGCACCGCTTATCGTCTGCGCGAAGGCATGACACCGCTCACCGCCTGTTCTTTCGTGGCGCGTGTCGGCACGTTTCTGGTGGGCTCCAATATTATGACGCCGATCCTTACGGGTGGCGCACCGGCCCTGCTGCTCGGCCCACTCACTGTTGAGCCTGCTTTCCGCTCACGCGGCATTGGCGAGCGTCTGCTGCAAGCCTCGCTTGATGCAGCACGTGCGCAAGGCCACAAGCTTGTGCTGCTGGTTGGTGACGAGCCCTATTACAAGCGCGTGGGCTTTAAGCGCGTGCCGATGGGACGTTTGACCATGCCAGGCCCCGTTGATCCGGCACGTTTGCTGATCTGCGAATTGCAGGACGGCGCTTTTGAAGGTGTGCAAGGTGCAGTGACGCGCGCGGCTTAAGCGCGGCGCCTGCGCCCTTCTGCGAGCCATCCGGCAATCACGCTACCCAACAACAGCAACAGACCGAAAAAGCCCAGCGCCAAGGGCGCGACACCAATGCCTGTGACCACACTCGCATTGGTGCGGCGGAAACCCGCATAATCCGCACCCCCATAAACATTGGCCTCGCGCATCGAGACGAGACGCGGCAGATCAATCGCATCGCCAGCGCCCGCTGAAATGCGTCGCACCGTGCCGCCTGTTGATTCCGCAAGCGCGCGCAATTTCTCCATCGTGGAGACGACATCCTGAAACTCGCGCGGATTTTCCGGACCGACATTCACCAAGGCTGAGAGATCGCCTTGGCTGGCACGGTACAGACCGAAATCTTCTACCGCAACCGTGGCCCGCGACAGGCCGGCTTCGGCCGTTTGCAATTGCACTTGCTGCAACTTGCCGGCAGGACCGGTGAGCGCAACAAGCGGCGCATCGCCATTGAGTGATTGCCGCTCGATGGTAATTTCGCGCCCGCGCGCGGTCGCGCGCAAAGCTTCTTCTTCAAGCTCGGGCTCTTTCATCAGCCAATGCGCCATGCGGCGCATCAAATCGAGATGAGGACCACCACCCTGATAGCCGCGTGCCCATAGCCAGATCTGATCCGACAGCATCAAGCCGACGCGACCCTTGCCTTCGCGCGAGAGCAGCAACAAAGGCTGGTTATCTGCACCATTCATGACAGCAGAACCACGCAAACGTTCCGCACCCACTTGCCGATACCATTCGCTCCATGGGGGCGGCGATTGTTCAGCACCCGGCAGGCCGCGTGTGACCGGATGTTTGCGCCCCTCATCCGACACTTGCGCGCGGAAGGGCTTTTCCAGAATCGACAAAGGCCGCGCGGGCGAGATTTTGCCCAAGGGCGAATAATAGAGACCCTCGGGGCCTGAAAAATCAGGCCCGACCGCCATGAGCAAAGCGCCGCCCTCGCGCACATAGCGCACGATATTTTCGAAATAGACCGCCGGCAAAACTGTCTGGCTTGAATAGCGATCAAAGATGATCAGATCGAAATCCTTGATACGACGACCAAACAAATCGCTCGTCGGAAAGGCGATCAGCGACAATTCCGAAATCGGCGTGCCATCCTGCTTTTCCGGTGGACGCAGAATGGTGAAATGCACGAGATCGACATTGGCGTCGGACTTCAGCAGATTGCGCCAAGTGCGCTCACCCGCATGCGGCTCGCCCGAGACCAGCAAGACTTTCAGCTTGTCGCGCACGCCTTCGACCGTCAGAACGGCCTTGTTGTTGATGAGTGTCAGCTCATCGGGCGCAGCTGCCACTTCAAACTCGAGCACATTAGGCCCGCCATGCTCGATCAACACGGGCACCCGCACCAAGAGACCCGGACGCAGACGGGCAGTTGCGACATCCACACCATCGCGGCGAATACGCACAGCCACCGGCTCTTGCGTGCCACCCGTGTCTTGCACGCGTACACCCACACTCAAATCTTTGCCGACCAGACCAAAGCGCGGCGCTTCGACCAATTCAATGCGCCGATCCCGTTCACCTTCACGGCCCGTGACAAAGACATGCAGCGGGCCAGTAAAGCCAAGCGCGGCGGCATGGGTTGGAATATCATGCACAACACCATCGGTGACGAGAATAGCGCCACCGACACGCTCGGGCGGCACATCAGCGAGCGCGGCATTGAGAGAGGAAAACAGGCGCGTCCCATCATTGCCGGAATCAGCACCACCACCATCAACCAGGCGCGCCTCAATATTGCCCAGACCATTGAGCGCGGCCTCAATCCCTGCGCGCGCCTTGTCGGTTTGCGCTTTGCGCACATCAATCGATTGGCTGGCCGAGCGATCCAGAATGACCGGCACAACATCTTTCAGCGGATCTCGATCTTCGCGCACGAGCGAAGGATCACCCAGCGCAACGAGAATGAGGGCGAGACCCAAAGCGCGCATCCATGTGCCGCGACGACGAGCAAATGCACCCAGCGCCACAGCAACAAGCGCCACAAGCGCAAAGCTGATCAGCAACCAGGCGGGCAGAAGCGGTGTGAAATGGAGAGAGAGATTGCTCAATGGCCGAGCCTCTCCAAAAGATCACGCACATGCACCTGATCGGCTTTGTAATTGCCGGTCAGCGTGTAAATGACAATGTTGATGCCCGCGCGCAAAGCCAGTTCGCGCTGGCGATTACCACCGGGCACGAGCGGATAAAGCGGCGTGCCGTTTTGATCAGCCGCCCATGCGCCAGCCCAATCATTCGAGGTGATGATGACAGGCGACACACTATCGCCTGCGCGCGCTGGACGATTGGCTTGGTCTGCGCCTTCGGGCGGCAGAGCTTCGATCCATGTCTGGCCGACTGTGGTGCGGCCAACAAAATTTTCGAGCAGATAAAATGTCTTTGTCACGACATGGCTACGCGGAATGGGCTCAAGCTCGGGCACATCGACACCGGCAAGCATGGTGCGCAACCATTGCTGCTCCGGCGACGGCGGGCCGCTGGGGCGCGCCGTCAAAGCATCACGCGTATCAAAAATAACCGTGCCGCCCTGTTTCATGAAATTCGACAGAAGCGTCACGGCTTCGGCGGAGGGCTGCGGACGCGTGGCAACAATCGGCCAATAGATGAGCGGATAAAAACTCAATTCATCGCGCGCGAGATCAACGCCCTGCGGCTCGCCGGGGGTGAGAGCCGTGCGCGCAGCCAAAGCGCGCGACAGAGAGGCGAGGCCGAGACGCGAAGCCTCATCCGCCTGCGCATCGCCTGTGACAATATAGGCCAGACGCGTCGTCAAAGCCGCATCACCCGGCTTGCCTTGCGCCTTTACGCGCTCACCAGAAAATGCCAGCGCGGCAAGAGAAACAAACAGAACCGCCGCTGCGCCGCGCGAGATCTTGCGCCAGCGCAAACGATCAAAGCCGCCCGCAAGCCAAAGCGACGCAAAAGCATCGATTAGGAAGAGCGCCAAAGCGAGCGCTATCAGGCTCGCGCGCAAATCAACAGGGGCTGCAAGCATCAAGGGCTCGGTCACAAAACCATTGGCATAAGACGCCACTTCAATCTTCTCACCTGCCTGCAATGTATTCACTGCGACCTGCGCGTCCGGCGGGCCATAAAATCCCGGCGGATGTTCAGCAGTAGGTGAACCCGTAAATTGCACGGGGATCGGACGCGCATTGAGGGGTGGTGCGCCCAATGTACCAAAGCCGTTCAATGTGCGCTGGGGCGAAAGCGTTTCGACACGTTGCGCAGCTTGCGCATCCGCACCACCCGCCAGCGTGTCACCCGACAGTGCGACTGTGCGGCGTAACATATCGACGAAAAGGCCAGATAGCGGCAGGTTCGACCATGTCGTATCAGCCGTCACATGCACCAGAACAATGAGCCCTTTGCCGCGCTTTTCTGCTGTCACTAAAGGCGTGCCATCAGCCAATTGCGCCCAGGTGCGCGCGGGCAAATTGGCATCAGGCTCGGCGAGAACCTGACGCGTGATAGTCACTTCCTGCGGAATGAGAAGGCCTGCAAAGGGGCTCTCTGCGGGGAAACTCGCCAATTGCTTGGGCTGGTCCCAAGACAAGGCGCCACCAAGCACACGTCCACCACGGCGCAGACGCACCGGCACAAGATCATCCGTCGCACCAGCCAAACGCGATCCGGCAAAGCGCAGCAAAACACCGCCATCATTGACGAAGCGCATGACTTCATCGCGCGTCTTGCCGGTGATCACGCCAATATCAGCGAGCACCAGAACTGAGAGACGATCTTCCAGCAGTGAAAGAATAGGATCACCGCGCGCGGCCTGCACTTCGCGCACATCAGCAAAAGGCTGCAAGGCGCGGCGCAGATAATAAAGCGGCGAGAGCAAGGGTTGCGCGACATCGGCGGTGGAGCCTGCAGCAATCCCCACACGGCGGCGCTTCCAGCGCTCATCGAGCAAACTCACAGCGCCGGCTGAATGTTCGCCCTCGATTTCGACGCGCGCAATATCATTGCGCAATTCAATCGGCAGATCGAACAAAGCCTTTGTTTCGAGCGCGCTGCCGAAATCAAAAGCGGCCTGCCCCATGGCGAGCCCCTTCTTGTCATAGGCGCGCACAAGACCCGAGGCTGCGCCCTGCGTCTGCGCCCGCACCAGATTTGTCTCCAAAGCACCGGCTGCATTTTCAGTTGCAGAAATAGCGATAGGCAAACGGTCGGCACGCACCAGATGCACGGGGCGATCAGTGGCAAGCCGCGCCAAGGCGCCCGAAAATTCTTCAGCCTTGCCGCTCTTCAATCCATCAGCGATCCAGACGATCTCTGCATCGCGATGGGCGCTCAGAAATTTTTCGATTGCAGGCAACGTCAGCATGCGATCAGCCACATGCGGCTGCGGCTTCAAAGTGCGCAGACGCTCGGTGACACGCGCGGAATCTTGGGCCGCGATCTCGCGCGCACCTTCCGACATGGCAAGCAGCGCGGCAGGGCGCCCATCGCGATTGGCGGCCACTATGCGCTCGCCCGCGGCATTGACGCGCTCGGCCCAATTGGGCGCAGACGGCCAGGCATCATCCATCAAAACCAGCAAAGGCCCGCGCGCATTGAGCGACGCGGACGGTGGATTCCAAATCGGCCCCGCCATCGCCAGAATGATGAAAGCTGCCAGCAACAGGCGCAAAGCCAGCAGCCACCACGGTGTGCGCGCAGGCGTTTCTTCCTGTGCTTGCAAATCCAGAATGAGCCGCAGCGGCGGGAAAGAAACCTCTCGTGGGCGCGGCGGCGTCAGACGCAGCACATAATAAAGCGCGGGCAAAGCCAGCAGAGCGGCCAGCACAAGTGGAGCGGAAAAAGCGAGCGGCAGACCCAGCATGATCAGCCCCCCTGCCCGGCTTCAAGCTGCATGCGCAAAGCCAGCAATGCTTCGGATGCGGGACGATCTGTGCGGTGAAGCGCAAAGGTCCAACCGCGCGCGCGGGCCGCATCACGCAAATGCTCGCGATGCTCGCTCAACCGTTGCATATAGGCGCTGCGGAAAGACTGCGCTTCGCCCACACGCAAACGCGCGGGCGAATCCACATCGCGAAATTCGGTGTGGCCGCTGAACGGAAACGTTTCTTCCACCGGATCAGTGATCATGACGAGATGACCGCGCGCACCGCGCGAGGCCATGCTGCGAATGGTGGTGGCGATCTCTTCCGGATCAGAGAGAAAATCCGAAATGATAACGGCTTGTGTGCGGGGCGCCAGAGCATCGGCCGGCGGCAATTCTGCAGGCACAAAATCAGGACGTGTCGTCTCTTCCGCCATGCGCTCTGCAAGCCGCTCGACAATATCGCGCGCCGCAAAAGCGCGCGTGAGACCGGGAATCCCGACACGTTCGCCACCGCGCACCAGACAATCAGCCAAAGCCAAAGCCAGCACCAAAGCCCGATCAATTTTCGGCTGCATCGCGAGATCGGAGACATAGGCCATGGACGGCGAACGATCTGCCCAGATCCAGACCGTATGCGCGGCTTCCCATTCACGCTCGCGCACATAAAGCCGATCATCGCGCGCAGAACGGCGCCAATCAATGCGCGCACTCGCTTCGCCAAAGGTGAAAGGCCTGAATTGCCAGAATGTTTCACCCGTGCCGGCACGACGACGGCCATGCATGCCGTGCATCACGGTAGCGGCGACTTCTTTCGCGGAGACAATCAAGCCCGGCAGACGACGCGCAAGATCGAGCGCCCCAAGCGGATGCAAAGCCTCACGCTCAGCTGCATCGCGATCAAGAAGCTCTACTTGCGCCATGGGATTAGCCAAGCCGCTCGGTCAATTTGGCCACGACCGAAGAAATGGTCCAGCCTTCAGCACGCGCCGCAAATGTCAGCGCCATGCGGTGTTTCAAGACGGGCTCGGCGAGCGCTGCCAGATCATCAAGCGATGGCGCGAGGCGACCATCCACCAGTGCGCGTGCACGTGCGGCCAACATCAGAGCTTGCGCGGCACGCGGGCCCGGCCCCCAAGCAACATGTTTGGTCACATCATCGCCGCCTTCACCGGGGCGCGCGGCGCGCACCAGATCAAGAATAGATTCCACCACGCGCTCGCCCACCGGCAGACGGCGCACCAAACGCTGCGTGGCCATGAGATCTTCTGCTGTCATCGCCGCGCGCAAGCGCGCATCGCTTTCGCCCGTTGTCTCAATGAGAATACGACGCTCCGCTTCGCGATCGGGATAGGTCACATCGATCTGCATGAGAAAGCGGTCGAGCTGGGCTTCGGGCAAAGGATAAGTGCCTTCTTGCTCCAGCGGGTTTTGTGTGGCCAGCACATGGAAAGGCTTTGGCAGATCATGCCGCTCACCCGATACGGTGACATGATATTCCTGCATCGCCTGCAAGAGAGCCGATTGCGTGCGCGGGCTGGCGCGGTTGATTTCATCGGCCATCAGCAATTGCGCGAAGATCGGCCCCTTCACAAAGCGGAATGAGCGCGCGCGATCAGCGCCCTCTTCGAGAATTTCAGAGCCCAGAATGTCAGAGGGCATGAGATCGGGCGTAAATTGCACGCGCCGCGCATCGAGCCCCAAGACCGCACCCAGGGTTTCGACAAGTTTCGTCTTGGCGAGACCCGGCACACCGACAAGCAGCCCGTGGCCGCCCGCAATCAAAGTGACGAGCGCTTCTTCAACGACACGTTCCTGCCCGAAGATCACCGTGCCAATGGCCGCACGTGCCGCGCCCACGCGTTCCAGCGCCAATTCGGCGGCTCGGGTGACGGCGGCATCGAGTGACGTGGCTGTATTGTCCTGCATCTCATTCCCCCCGGAGCCCGATGGCCTGACGGTTCCCGTTTCAACCTGACCCAGTTAGTTTAGGACAGCGGGCGGTAATGTCGATGCGGGTCATCGACCGTCCACACGAGAGGATGACGGAGAATTATGGCGCAAAAGGGTGAGCAAGAGGTCCAAGGCCCGCTGGAGGCCCTTGCGGCAGCAGCCCAAGGGCAAAAGGGCTTGCCGCCTGTGCATCTCTGGAATCCCCCGCTTTGCGCCGATATCGGCCTCAAAATCGCCCGTGATGGCAGCTGGTGGCATCAGGGCGCACCCATCGCCCGTCCGGCTCTGGTCACGCTCTTCGCCAGCGTCCTGCGCCGCGACCCTGACGGTTATTTTCTCGTCACGCCGGTCGAAAAAGTACCCATTGCCGTCGAAGACGCGCCCTTTCTGGCCGTTTCCGTGCGCGAAAGCGCGGGCGAGCTGATTTTCCGCACCAATCTCAATGACGAAGTGCGGGTCGATGCCGACCATCCTCTGCGCTTTGAACTGGGCGATTCCGGCGGCCTCAAACCCTATCTGCGCGTGCGCGCTGATCTCTGGGCTTTGCTCACGCGCGCGCTCGCCTATGATCTGATGGATCGGGCCGAGACCCGCCAGATGAATGGACGAGAGGTCATAGGCGTGGCATCAGGAACACACTTCTTTGTGATGGAGGATGGCGGCGCGCCACAGCAAGCATGACAACAAGCCAGATGCATGAATTTGCGCCTTTCTCCGCCGCCGATCTGCGCGCGCGGGCGCAAGCGCGCCTCTCGCTAGAGCTGCCAGCTGCTGCGATTGATCCGCGCCAGCTGCCCCATCGCGGCGATCACGTCTTGAACCCAGATCTCTATCAGGACGGGTTGGCAGAAAGCGCCAAGCCCGCCGCCGTGCTCATACCCATTATCACGCGTGATGATGAAGCCCATGTTTTGCTCACGCGCCGCTCGCTCGCCTTGCGGCGCCATGCAGGCCAAGTCGCTTTTCCGGGTGGGCGCATTGATCCGGAAGACAATGGCCCGATGGATGCGGCTCTGCGCGAGGCCGAAGAAGAAATCGGCCTCGCACGCGCTCTTGTCACGCCGCTTGGTTTTCTTGACGCTTATCTCACCCATTCGGGCTTTCGCATTCTGCCGCTTCTGGCCGAAGTGCAGATGCCGTTTGATCTGACGATCAACAGGGCCGAAGTGGAAGAAGCATTTGAAGTGCCCCTGCGCTTTTTAATGGACACGAATAACCACACACGGGAATCGCGCACGCGCGAGGGCGTGACGCGGCATTTTCACAAAATGCCCTATGGCGAAAAAAATATTTGGGGCGTGACGGCGGGCATTATCCGCAATCTTCACGAAAGGCTTTATGCGTGAAGATTGGCTCTCCCTCCTTTCTGGATGATACGCGTCTACGCCGTCTGTTCGAAGCTCTCGACGGGAATGGCGAAGACTTGCGCGTCGTCGGCGGGGCTGTACGCAATCATTTCATGGGCCGACCTGTCAGCGAGATTGATCTGGCCACCACCGCTGTGCCGGAGACGATTATCGCGCGCGCCGCTGCGAGCGGACTCAAAAGCGTGCCGACTGGCATTGAGCATGGCACGGTGACAGTGATCGTCGAGCACACGCCTTTCGAAATCACGACTTTGCGCGAAGATGTCGAAACCGATGGGCGCCGCGCGAAAGTTTTGTTTGGCCGCGACTTTGAAAAAGATGCCCTGCGCCGCGACTTCACCTTCAATGCGCTTTCTGTCTCAGCCGACGGCACAGTCTATGATTATGCGGGCGGAATGACAGACATTGAAGGCCGCCATGTGCGCTTCATCGGCGATCCCGCCACGCGTATCCGCGAAGATTATCTGCGAATCCTGCGTTATTTCCGCTTTCACGCAGCCTTTGCTGAAGGCGAAGCGGATGCGGCAGCACTCAAAGCCATTGTCGAAGATCGCGCCGGGCTTGAGGGCCTCTCGCGCGAGCGCGTGCGCGCTGAATTGATGAAATTGCTCGACACAGCACAAGCGCACGAAACACTCGCTTTGATGAGCGGGCTTGGCTTGCTGATGCCATTGATCGGCGGCGTGTTCTGCCTGACGCGTTTGAGCGCTTTGTCGGCGCAGGCCGATCCCTTGCTGAAACTCGCCGCCGTCGCGCTGTTGAAGCGCGAAGATGCAGCGCGCCTGCAAGAGGTCTTGCGCCTCTCCAATGCAGAAACACAACGCCTCTCGCGCTGCGCACACACAATGGATGCTCTGCACGGCGCTGGCGTGCCGGACGCGCAGCGCATTCGCGAATTGCTGCTGCATTTCGGCCGCCAAGCCACGCTGGATGCGCTCCACCTTGCGCAAACACAAGACCATGAGTCCGATTGGACGGCGGCTTTGGCACAGGCCGCCGATCTGCCCGAACCCAAACTGCCCGTCGGCGGCGCGGACCTGATTGCGCGCGGCATGAGCCCCGGCAAAGGACTGGGCGAAGCTTTGGCGCATCTCGAAAAAGCGTGGATTGCGGCGGGCTTTCCCGAAGACCAGCAAGGGATTGACGCACTGCTAACGGGGATGCTGCGCACTTACGCCAAATGACTCCCCTTCAGAGGCCATGCGCTTTATAATGCGCTCCAAGCCTCGGAGTTGTTGCGTATGGCTTATGAACGGAAAAGACCTGCCGATCTGGCGCATTCGCTGTCGCAGCGCTCCCGCGCGACGCGTTTTGCGCGCGAGCAAACATCAAGCGCTTGGCGGCGCGAAACATTCACCATGCCGCGTGACGCGGCGCGCGAAAAAGCGCGTGAATGGTTCAACAGCTTTCCCAAACAGGCCTATATGACGGAAATCGAAAGCTGGCGTGAATTGGCTGATGGCCAGATTGAATTCACCATCCGCCGTCTCCCGACCGCTGATTAGTGCTCCGGCACATCCGGTGTTTTCCACGCCAGATGCTGGCCCGCATCGACCGCAATCATCTGCCCGGTCACGCTGCGTGCGTGGATCAGATAGATCACCGCATCGGCAATTTCTTGCGGGTCGACTTTTGAGCCCAGCAAAACGCCTGCGGCTTCTTTCTCGAAACCTTCCACGCCTTCGACGTGGTTTGGCAAAACAGGCCCCGGCCCCACTGCATTGACGCGAATATTTGGCGCATAAGCTTGCGCCATGGTTTGCGTGGCCGTCCAGAAAGCGCTCTTGCTCAATGTGTAGGAGAAATAGCGCGGGTTCAGCCGCCAGACCTTCTGGTCGATGATGTTGATAATGGCGCCACGCGCACCCTCGGGCAGAGCGCGCGCAAAGTCAGAAGCGAGCTGCAAAGGCGCACGCAGATTGACCGCCATAAGGCGATCGAAAAAAGCGGCGTCGAAAGCACCGGGCACATCCGATTCATAGAGTGAGGCATTATTGACGAGGAGCGACAATGGCCCGAGCGCGGCGCACGCTTTGTCGATCAGCCCCGCCACATCGCTCGCGTCACTCAGATCCCCCGTCACCACAGCCGCGCGTCCACCTTGGGCGCGAATGTCAGCCGCCAAAGCCTCCGCCTCAGGGGCCGAGCGCTGACTTGAATGAAGCACAAGCCCATAGCCTTCGCCGGCCAAACGCAAAGCAATGGCCCCGCCGATGCGGCGCGCTGCACCTGTCACCAGCGCATTTCGGGCCAATTGTGATTCTCCGCTCATGCTTTTTCCTTGTGTCCTATCTGCACCTTACCTGTCGCAATGCAGCGTGACGACAAGCCCCTCACAATAAAAACAGCCAAGCTGCCACGAAAAAGAACAGATTCAACTTGCGCAATAACTGGCTTTAACCATCCATTAAGCACACTATTTCTTAGTCTTCTTGGCAGGCTCTCCAGTATTCATTCAAATTTGAATAGAATTCGTCATGGTTAATGCGAAAACATCGAATTGACTATACTTTTACTTATCAAGACTGATCTGGCCCAATTCTCGCCTTATTCCATAACGAGAACGCCAGCTCGGCGGTTAGAATTTAGTAACCCCTGAAATCTTAAACCAAGCCCATATCGCCGGCGCGGGTTTTGCCGGTGTGATAGAGGAGTAAGCATATGTTCAAGTCGATCTTCGCTGGCGCCATTGCCGTCACCGCCCTCGCTGGCACCGCGCTCGCGGCCGACCTTCCGCGCCGCACGGCTGCTGCCGCCCCGGCTCCTGCCTACAAGTCCTTCAACTGGACCGGCGCTTATGCCGGCCTGAACGCTGGCTACGCTTTCGGCAAGGCCACGAAGTCGGCCTCGTCGGCTGTTGGCGACCTCGACGGTTATTCCTACGGCGCAACCGCTGGCTACAACCAGCAGATGGACAATTTCGTTGTCGGCGTCGAAGGCGACATTGCCAAGACCAGCATCGACGGCGCGACCTCGACCAACTCGGCCAAGATCACCTCGCTCGGCACGGTTCGTGCGCGCGCTGGCGTCGCGGTTGACCGCGCGCTCGTGTACGGCACGGCTGGTTACGCTGGCGGCAACAACAAGGTCACGACCGCTGCTGGCTCGTCCACGAAGTGGGAAAACGGCTATGCAGTCGGCGCAGGCCTCGAATATGCCTTCACCAACAATGTGTCGGCCAAGGCTGAGTATCTCTACACTCACCTCAACGACAAGAACTATAACCTCACGGGCGTGACGACCGCTGGCTCGAACACCAGCGCGATCCGTTCGGGCGTGAACTACAAGTTCTAATCGTCCCCCGACGATCAGAAATCAGAAAGCCCGGCGGTTTCCCGCCGGGCTTTTTCTTTTGTGGCGTGAGATAAAAATCAAGCCACAGGCTGTGTCTTGTCATAGCCAGGCACGCGGGCGCGGAAACCATCCTGCCAAGCGGCCAGCTTCGCATGCGCCTTGCGCCATTCGCCATTAAAGCGGAAATCCAGATAGCCCAGCGCGCAAGCAATGGTGATTGTGCCCACCGTGATGTCATCACCCGGCAGATCAGCCTCCAAAGCCTGCAAAGCCTTATCGACCTTGCCCTGCTGCATGGCGACCCACCTTGGCGAATGTTGCGACGGCTCGCGGAAACGGCCCTCATACATGACGAGAATAGCCGCATCCATCAGCCCATCGGCGAGCGCTTGCTGGATGAGTGCGCGAAAACGCGCCTTGGGTTCATTCGGCAAAATTTTGCCGCCGCCCGCCACATGATCGAGATATTCGAGAATGACGGGGCTATCGAAAATCGCCTCGCCGTCATCCGTCAGCAGCATCGGAATTTTATTGAGCGGATTGCGCGAGCGGATCGCATCACCTGGATCCGTCGTATTATCCACCAAGGTCACACGATCTGCGAGACCGAGCACATGGCTCGCCAAAGCGCATTTGCGCGCGAAGGGTGAAGCTGCGCCATACCGAAGTTTCATTGTTTATCCTCCCAAACGATGTCCCTGTTGTGCCGCAGGGATCAGGCGCGAGCAAGACCCGCGCCTGAGGAGAGGAAGACCTGTCTCAACTGAGCTGCAAAGCAACCGCCTTGGGGCCCTTGCCCTTCTTGTCCGGCTCGATTTCGTACAAAATGCGCTGACCTTCTGCCAGCGATCTCAGACCTGCTGTTTCCACCGCCGTGATGTGGACGAAAATATCGCGCCCGCCGTCATCTGGCTTGATGAAACCATAGCCCTTTTCTGAATTGAAAAATTTAACCGTGCCCTGCTGCGCCATGACACAAGACCCTCGACAGACACCCCCAAAAGCGCCCCTCAAATGAGCCTAAGTGCTTTTCAGAACTCAGGATTTTTAGCCAAACGAGGTTCGTCCAGATTATCCGTTTTGGCAAGGGCCATTACGCGTCCGGCACTTCGCCTTGTACGACCTCAATCGATGCAGATGCACCCGGACCACGCGCCAGAACTTTGGCAAGCACGGGCAAGAGCCGGCGCGCCTGATCTTCCAACATAAAGGGCGGATTGACGACGATGAGACCTGTTGCACAAAGCCCGCCCTCGCTGCGCACGGCTTCCACGGCCAATTCCAAACGCAAAATGCGCGGGATGGCGCGCTCTTTGAGGCGCGCCACAAATTGGCCAACCGCACGCACATCTTTCACCGGATACCAGAGCGCATAAATGCCCGTTGGCCATTTGCGCCATGCCATGGCGAGCGCCTCTTCCATGGCTTGAAATTCATTACGCTCTTCAAAAGGCGGATCGATCAGAACAAGCCCGCGCCGCTCGGTCGGGGGCACAAGACCCTTCAAGGCGCGATAGCCATTGTCATGGCGCAAGATGAGGCGATTGTCGCGGCCCATGCGGCGCTCAAGCGTGCGAAAATCTTCCTCATGCAATTCGCAACAGATGAGGCGATCTTGCTTGCGCAAAAGACGCTGCGCCAAAACGGGCGAACCGGCATAAAGCTCGGTGGCCTGCGGCCCCAAAGCTGTCAGATAAGGCGCTAAAAGTGCCGCAATCTCGGGCGCAAACTCTTCCCCAGCGACGCGACCAATGCCATCCCTCCATTCGCCCGTGCGAGAGGCCTCATCGCCTGAGAGATCATAAAGCCCCGGCCCGGCATGTGTATCAATGGTGCGAAAGCCCGATTCCTTGCGCTTCAAATAATCGATGATCAGCGCAAGCAAAGCGTGTTTGAACACATCGGCAAAATTGCCCGCATGGAAAGCGTGACGATAATTCATAGAAGCGCTCGCACAGATATGGCACGTGCGCGGCAGCTTTGTTGCACGACCTGAGGACAGGGCACGAAGTCGCGCAAATCGCGGCTCATGCAAATGCGGATTTCCTGGAAAATATTGCGCGGACAAGCAATCGCCGCCATGCCGGGGCGCAGCCGCGGATTGGCCTCGCGAAATTGGCGCAAAACTTCTTCCGGCTCGACGCGCAACTCGCTTTGCAGATTGGCAAAAGCGGGCGGCACGACAATCGCGCCCCGTGCGCGGCGCACATCACCCAGCCAGGCTGAGGGTGCAAGACCCGAACAGCCGCCATGTTTGCGCCATTGGTAACGCGCGAGCCCCTCGCTCGGGAACAGGTCACGCGCATCCTCTAAAGCCGGGCGCGGAATGGGGCGCTGACCGGCCGGACAATCAATGGCTGACGCCGCATCATTTTGCGGCCAGAGGCCGTGAACAACAAAACCTGTGCGCGCACCAATGGCGCATTGGTCACGGTCCTTGTCTTGGCCGTCCACCGCACAAAAGCCCGGCGACCAAGACAGAGCAAAGACGTAAAAGTCGAAAGCCTGCGCGCGAGCCACACCGCTCCAGGAGATGCACGCCGCGAAAACGAAGAGATAAGTGATTTTCAAAACAGCGCGCATCTGGGCTCGAAAAGGTCAGGGCCTTGCAGACCGACAATCGAGCCCGAAAGCATAATTGCGGTCAAGCCCCGAGATGCACCATTCAGTGCCCCAAGACAAGCCAATCACGCCATCGCGCTCGCCAATCGAATAGCTCATGTCGCGCGCCTTGTGATCGCTCAGAAAGACCAGCGCACGGCAATAGCGGCGCGGCGTGTAATCAACGCCAGTCGAGCGATAGCCAATCTCATGCATGTATTGAAAGCCGACGATGGAAAGGCCCGAACTCCACTCATTATTTTCACGACTGCGAAAAGCGGAATTGATCTCAGCCAGAACGCGTGGATGATCGCAAAAGGGCAGGAGGCCGGTGTAATGCGCATCACGCTGCTCAGCAGGAACAAGCGGGCGTGCTGTTGCGGCCGAGACACCCAACAAGGCAGCGCACATCCAAAGAGACGCGGTGAGTATTTTCATCATGAGACCCCTGTCAGATCAACAGGAGCAAACGATGCGCGCTGACCTGTGCAGGGGTCAATCGCGGGAAATCACTTCCCCGCGTCGCGTGGCTTTACCGCATTTGCCAAGCTCAATGCTTAGCTGCGGTTGTAGATATCTTCCATCCGGATGATGTCGTCTTCGCCGAGATACGAACCGGTCTGCACTTCGATCAATTCGAGATTGATCTTGCCCGGATTAACGAGGCGGTGGACGCAGCCGATTGGCAGATAGATCGACTCGTTTTCATGCACCTGCTGCACCCTATCATCGACCGTGACCTCGGCTGTGCCGCTGACCACGATCCAATGCTCTGCACGATGATGATGCTTTTGCAGAGACAGGCGACCATCTGGCTTCACGACAATGCGCTTCACCTGATAACGCGCGCCATGATCGACCGACTGGTAATAGCCCCATGGACGATAAACGCGCTTATGCTCTTGCGCCTCAGGGCGCTTCTGCTTTTTCAATTCTTCGACGAGATCTTTGACGCGCGCCGAGGCTGATGAATGAGCCACAAGCACAGCATCCTGCGTCGAGACGACAATCATGTCATCGAGGCCAACGAGTGTTGTCAGCAAACCATCTGAACGTACCAGATTATTTTTGCCATCAAGCACGACAGCCTGACCCGTCAGCGCATTGCCATGCGCATCCTGCTCACTGAGCTCGCGCACGGCTGACCAAGTGCCTATGTCTGACCAGCCAATATCAGCCGGGATGACAGCCGCCTTATCGGTGCACTCCATCACCGCATAGTCGATCGACTTTTTGGTGGCGCTTTCAAAAGACGGCTGATCCAGAACAAGGAATTGCAAATCTGTCTTGGCTTTGGACACAGCCGCCGCGCAAGATTCCGCCATCTCCGGCTCGAAACGCGCAATTTCTTCGCGCATGGTGGCGGCAGAGAAAATGAAATTGCCCGAGTTCCAGAGGTAGCCTTTGTCGAGATAGGTCTGCGCCGTTTTCGCATCGGGCTTTTCAACGAAAGCCGCGACTTTGCGCACATCACCCGCCACGAGATCGCCCGGTTGGATATAGCCATAGCCTGTTTCAGGATGCGTCGGCTTGATGCCAAGCGTCACGATGCGTCCTTTGCCAGCTGCTTCAGCCGCCTTCACGCAAAGTGCAACCAGTTCATCGCGCTTTTGCACGACATGGTCCGCTGCCATGATGATGACGACCGCTTCCGGATCACGCGCATAAGCAATTTCTGCGGCCGCGGCGACAGCCGGGCCGGAATCGCGGCGCACAGGTTCCAGCACGATCTCCGCATCCACTTTCACTTGCGCCAACTGCTCGGCGACGAGAAAGCGGTAGTCTGTATTGGTGATGACAATCGGGCGCGCAAATTGCGGCGCGCCAGCCAGCATGAGCGCTGTGCTCTGGAAGGTCGAGAGAGGGCCGGTGAGTTGCAGGAATTGCTTGGGAAAGCTCTCCCGCGATTCCGGCCACATACGCGTGCCAGATCCCCCGCACATAATGATCGGAAAAATGGTCGCCATCAGTCCTTTGCCTCGCCTTAAACAACAGGCCTCGTTTATAGCATAGCCAAAGGCCTGTCAGGCAGCCTGTTTCTGATAATCCTTAATGTCGGTGAAGGAGATGGCCGGCCACTTCTCCTGCTCATAGCGCAGCGACCAGGCGGAGGGCGCCAAAAACACCGGCGCGCCATCCAGATCCTCAGCAATGGAGGAGCTGAATGCCCGGCGGAATTTCTCGAGCTCGGCCGGATCCTCAGCACTCACCCAGCGACAAAGCTCAAAGCGCGAGGGCTCGAACGTCACCGGCAGGCCATATTCGGCCTGGAGGCGCTCGGACAGCACATCAAGCTGCAAAGCGCCGACCACACCGACCATAGCGCCCGAGCCGTCGGTTGGCACGAAGACCTGCACGACACCTTCTTCGGCCATTTGCTGCAAAGCTTCGCGCAGCTTTTTGGCCTTCATCGCATCGCCCAATTTCACGCGACGCAGAATTTCGGGCGCGAAGCTCGGCACGCCACGGAAGACAATTTCCTCGCCCTCGGTCAGCGTGTCGCCAATGCGCAACGTGCCATGGTTAGGAATGCCCACCACATCGCCCGCATAGGCTTCATCCGCAATGGCGCGCTCTTGGGCAAAGAAGAATTGCGGCGCATTGAGCGCCATCGGCTTGCCGGTGCGCACGAGCTTGGCTTTCATGCCGCGCGTCAGCTTGCCCGAGCACACGCGCATGAAGGCGATGCGGTCGCGATGATTAGGATCCATATTGGCCTGGATCTTGAACACGAAACCGCTCATCTTCGGCTCACGCGGTTCGACCTTGCGGGTCGAGGCATCAAGCGCGCGCGGCGGCGGCGCAAACTCGGCCAGACCGTCAATCAAATCTTGCACACCAAAGGTGCGCAAGGCCGAACCCCAATAGACCGGCGTCAGATGACCTTCGAGAAAAGCCTTTTCATCAAAGGGTTTCAGACCATCCACCGCGAGTGACAATTCTTCGACAAAAGCCGCGCGCTCATGCTCTGGCAGCAATTGGGCAATCACCGGATCGGTCGGCCCATTAACGGGACGGGCGCCCTCTTCGCTATCGAGCACGCGGATCTGCGACTTGCGCAAATCATAGGTGCCTTTGAAATCGCGGCCACGGCCAATCGGCCAGGTCACAGGCGCGCAATCGAGCGCCAGCGTCTTTTCAATTTCATCCAGCAGATCGAAAGGATCGCGCGTTTCGCGATCGAGCTTGTTGATGAAGGTGACAATCGGAATGTCACGCAGACGGCAGACTTCGAACAATTTGCGCGTGCGTGCTTCAATGCCCTTGGCCGCGTCAATCACCATGATCGCCGAGTCGACGGCGGTGAGCGTGCGATAAGTGTCTTCCGAAAAGTCTTCATGGCCCGGCGTGTCGAGCAGATTGAAGACGCGACCGTCATATTCAAACGTCATGACCGAGGTCACGACCGAAATGCCACGCTCGCGCTCAATGCCCATCCAGTCGGAGCGCGTCTGTCGGCGATTGGCCTTGGCGCGCACTTCACCGGCGAGCTGAATCGCACCGCCAAATAGCAGCAGCTTTTCGGTGAGTGTGGTCTTACCAGCGTCAGGATGCGAGATGATCGCGAATGTGCGCCGCCGGCTGACGGGATCGGGAGTAGCCATGGAAGCTTTCGGAACAGGAAACGGCGCGGGAAGCGCCAAACGAAACCGGGCCGGGGTTTAACCCGGCCCGAGGCAAAAATCCAATTCTTTAGGCCTATTCCGCCGCCCGAGGCTCAGCTGGCGCCGTGCTCGCGCTCACTGCCCCGCCCGCTTCTTTCTCGCGGTCATGGCTGTGGTCGCGGGCGATGAATGTATAGACCGCCGGCGTGATGAAAAGCGTGAACATCGTTCCAATCGCCATGCCCATGGCAATGACCAGGCCAATGTCGAAGCGGCTACGCGCACCCGCACCGGACGCCAGGATCAGCGGGACCATGCCCACCACCATAGCGGCAGTTGTCATCAGAATCGGGCGCAGACGCACGCCTGCGGCATGTTCAATCGCCTCGCGGCGTCCATAGCCCTGCTCTTCTTGCAGCTTGTTGGCGAACTCGACCATGAGAATGCCGTGTTTGGTGATGAGGCCAATCAGCGTCACCAGACCAATCTGCGTGTAAATATTGATCGAGGCTGCACCCACAACACCCATCAGATTGAGCGGCAACAGCGCCCCGAAAATCGAGGTGGGCAGCGCGATCAAAATGATCAGTGGATCGCGATAGCTTTCAAACTGCGCGGCCAAGACCAAGAAGATGACGATCAGCGCGAACATGAAGGTGACCGTCAGAGCCGAGCCTTCCTGCACAAGCTGACGCGCATCGCCGTTGAAGTCATATGTATAGCCTTCGGGGAAAACCTCTTTCGATTTTTCCGTCAAGAAGTCGACCACTTCACCCAAAGTGCGGCCTGGAAACGGCACGCCCGACAAAGTTGCTGAATTCAACTGCTGGAAGGCGGTCAGCGCATTGGGCTGCACCGTGGCATTGACAGTTGCAATGGCCGACAGCGGCACAAGCTCGCCCGTGCCCGTACGGATTTGATAGCGCGTCAGCCAATCTTCGGTCGCGCGGAACTGGCGCGGCACTTGCGGGATAACCTGATAAGAGCGCCCATAGAGATTGAAGCGGTTGACATAATTACCGCCCAGCAAAGTCGAGAGTGAATTGCCGACATCCTGCATGCGGATACCAAGGCGGTTCGCCTTATCCGCATCAATGGAGAACTCCACTTGCGGCGTATCAAACTTCAAATCGCCGTCGACGAAGATGAACATGCCGCTTTCGCGTGCCGCTGTCTGCATCTGGTCCAGTACATTGGCAAGCGATTGATAGTCACCCGTCGAACGAATGATGAATTGCAGCGGCGGGCCACCTGTCGAGCCCGGCAAAGCGGGCGGCGCAAAGGCAAGAACCTGCGCGCCTGTGATGGAAGCAATGCGGCCCTGCAATTCCTGCAAAACTTGCTTTTGCGAGCGCTTGCGCTGGTCCCAAGGCTTCAGCAAAAGACCCACAAAGGCCTGATGCACGCCACCCGAACCATTGATAGTGAAAACGTGGCTCTTCTCGGGGATCGTATCGAGAATCTTGTACAGCGCATCTGTCGACTGTTCGAGATAATCGAGATTGCCATATTGCGGCGTCTTGACCAGCAGGAAGAGAATGCCCTGATCTTCTTCCGGCGCGAGTTCCTTCGGCGTCGACGCATACATGACGGCGGTGAGCGCCAACACACCAGCCAGGACAAGTCCCGTCATGGCGCGGAAGTCGAGCGAGCGATGGAGGCGGCGCTCATAACGCTGGCGCAAATTGTCAAACAGCCGATCCAGAAAGGCCACGAAGCGATTGTGATCTTCGGACGGCGGCCGCAACAGTTTCGAGCACATCATGGGCGAAAGCGTCAGGGCAACAAAGCCAGACACGATCACGGCGCCCGCCAGTGTGAAAGCAAATTCACGAAACAAGGCGCCGGTGATGCCCGTCACGAAACCAATCGGCGCATAAACGGCGGCCAGAGTGATCGTCATGGAAATGACAGGCAGCGCGATTTCGCGGGCGCCTTTCAGCGAAGCCTCAAAAGGCGTCATACCTTCTTCAATGTGGCGATAGATATTTTCCACCACGACAATCGCATCATCGACCACAAGCCCGATCGCGAGCACAAG
The DNA here is from genome assembly GCA_947453155.1 of Beijerinckiaceae bacterium. Classification (GTDB taxonomy): domain Bacteria; phylum Pseudomonadota; class Alphaproteobacteria; order Rhizobiales; family Beijerinckiaceae; genus Terripilifer. The sequence continues at coordinate 20,942 of CANGFE010000035.1, forward strand.
CGCCAGCAATGTGAGCAGATTGATCGAATAGCCCATCATCAAAAGCGCGATCATCACACCCACCAGCGACAGCGGGATGGTGACGACAGGAATGAGGGTCGAGCGGAAATTGCCGAGGAACAGGAAGATCACGATGACGACGATGACGGCAGCTTCGAGCAGTGTCTTGGCCACTTCATAGATCGAAGCGCGAATGAATTCGGTCGCGTCATAGGCAATCGAGGCTTCAATACCGGTGGGCAATTGCGCCTGAATATCTGGGAAAGCCGCGCGCACGCGGTCAATCATCGTCAGCGGATTGGCCGATGGCGTCGCATAGACGCCGATGAACACGGCTTTCAAACCATCGAAGACGGACGAGGCGTCAACTGATTGCGGCCCCAATTCAATATCGGCAATGGACGACAGACGGATCAAACTGTCGCCGCGTGCAATGACAACGAGATCACCAAAAGCCTGCGTACTCGACAGAGAGGTCAGCGCATTGATGCTGGTCTGAGTGAATTCGCTTTTGATCTGGCCGGCGGCCGAGACGAAATTATTGGCCGCCAGCGCATCACGCACATTGGCCGGTGTCACGCCGCGCGCGGCCATGCGGTTGGGATCAAGCCAAATGCGCATGGCAAAAGTCTGGCCACCCAAAATTTGCGCATTGCCGACGCCATCAATCGTTTGCAGACGCGGCTGCACGACACGGGTCAGATAATCAGTGATCTGCGAGGCGGTGAGAACCTTGGAATTGAAGCTCATATACATGAGCGCATAGCCTTGGCCCGTTTGCTTCACGACAATCGGATCATTGGCTTCGCGCGGCAGCGTCGAGCGTACCTGCTGGATTTTCGTCAGCACGTCGGAGACGGCGCGATCAGGATTGGCATTGAGGCGCAGGTTGAGCGTGATCAGCGATGTATTCTGCTGCGAATTGGAAATGATCGTATCGATCCCTTCCGTGCTCGCCACCGCCTGCTCGATCGGGACCGTAATAAAGCCCTTGATCAAATCAGCATTGGCGCCGGGATAAACGGTCGTGATGGTAATCGTCGTCTGTGACAATTCCGGATATTGCCGGATTTGCAATTTGAATGCGGCCTGCAAACCGACGAGCAGAATTAGCAGGCTGACAACACTCGCCAGCACCGGACGTCGAATGAAAATATCCGTAAAGGAACTCATTGCGCATGCGCTCCTTATTGGCGGGGAAGGCTTGTGGGCGCTTTGAGCCCGCCTGCCTCATCAATGCGGACACGCGCATTGGGCTGCAGCTTCAACTGCCCTTCTGTCACAATGCGTTCGCCAGCAGCGACACCATCGACAATCGACACGCGATCACCGCGCGTATCGCCCGTCTTGACCACACGGCGCTCAACAATGAGCGGCTGATCAGCGGGCGTTGGCGCAGCCTGTGCTGTGCCTGCAGGCGCGGGCGCGGGCTTCACGACGAAGACTGTGTCGCCATAAAGCGAATAAGTGACGGAGGTGCGCGGCAATGTGACGACATCCACACCCTTGCCAACCAGAAGCGCGACATTGGCAAACATGCCTGGACGCAATTCGCCGTTGGGATTGCCCACTTGCGCGCGCACAAGAATGGTGCGCGCTTCAATGCTGACGCGTGCGTCAACTGACGTCACTTTGCCCAAAAAGACTTTGCTCTCGAAAGCATCAACGGAAATTTCAAGCGGCTGACCAACAGCGACGCGCGAAATATCCTGCTCGGGCACTGGGAAATCGACATCAATCGGATCAAGCTGCTGCAAGGTCACGATGGACGTGCCGGGCTGAATATATTGTCCCGCATCAATCTTGCGCAAACCAAGACGGCCTGCGAAAGGCGCTGCCAGGGCTTTCTGCGCAATCAAAGCGCGCGTGCGGTCTGCTGCGGCAGCGGCCGAGTCACGTGCAGCCAAAGCGGAATCCACTTGCGCAGTTGCGGTCGAGCCACCCGTGATCAACTGACGCTGGCGCTCGAGAGCGAGTTCTGCATTGCGCAAGGTCGCCAGATTGGATTTCAAATCCGCCTGCTCAACAGAATCGTCGATCTGCACCAAGAGCTGGCCCTTTTGCACATCTTGTCCGGATTCAAAATTGATCGTGCGCACCACGCCGCCAACTTGCGGCGAAACGTCAATGCCCTGCACGGCGCGGAATGTTCCGATGGCGGCAATGCGCGCCTGCCAGTTTTCTGTCTTCGCATCCGCCACGGCAACCGCCGGAACAGGCCGCGGCGCATTGGCAATAAAGCCCTTGATCATTTGCGGCTTCACAATGAATTGGAACGCCGAAAGACCGACGATCAAAACACCGAGGACAATGGACACCGTGACGAAAGCGGTTCTACGTTTCATAAATCACCGTCTCGCGGGGGAGGACCCGCAGGCATTTGAATGGGGGAGGCTGCCGACCTTTGCGGCCCTGTGCTGCAGCACATCCGTTAATCACACTAACGTGGTGAGTTTACGCTAGCGACAACGGATGGATCAGAAGTGAACCAAATTGCGGTCTGAGGCAAGTGTTTCTCACCATTTCCGACCGCTGAAGACCCGCCAGAACCCTTGATTGGCTGAGGTGAACAATCGTTAAGTTGTCTCAAGAGCCCTCTGATGCTCAACTTTATAATAATTCGACGAAAGATCCGCTTCATGTTGTCACAATCAACCTGGCTCAAAATCCATCGCTGGATCAGCATTCTTTTCGCCCTGCCTTTGGCCATTGTGATTGTGACAGGGCTGATTCTCTCTTTTCAGCCAGTGGCGCAGCATGTGGCAATCAAGCCCGGCGCCTTGAGCGAAGCGCAATTGATTGCGCTCATTCAAAAGCATGATCCCAAAGGCGAAGCGCGCAGCCTTTTTATGGATCCGACGCAGGGCATCTTGAGCCTGTCGCCCGTCAATGGTGCGCCAATCAAGATTGATCTCAGCCATGGCGAGATCTCGACCAAACCAGAGAGTTTTTCAGCCAAGCTTTTCAGTTCAAGCCGCCGGATTCATGAGCGCTTGCTGTTTGGCCTTGATCCGCTTGTACCTCTATCAACCGCAGCCATGTTGGTCCTGATTGCCCTCGGCCTTTTGATGGGACTTCCCCATTACCTGCGCAATGATCTGACAAGCTGGCATAAATGGACGGCTTGGACATTGCTGCCGCTGCTGATCATCAGCCCCTTGTCTGGCCTAGCACTCTCGTTCAACGTGACTTTTACAGATCCTCTGGCGCGTGAGCCTGCTTTGCCTTTGATCAAAGCCGTTCAGTTGACAGCGGCTTTTACCGAGCCCGCCAATATTCTCTTCATCGCCAATCGTGGCGGGCGCCAGATTGTGCGCACGATGGAAGATGGCGCGGTCAAAAGCTACACGGCCGCCAGTGGCGGCCTGCGCTCCATGGCACCCAATTGGCCGCGCCTGATCCATGAGGGCAATTGGGCAGGCCTCTGGTCCGGCTGGCTCAACGCCCTGACCGCCGCCGCCATGGTCCTGCTTCTGGGCACAGGGCTCACCATGTGGGCGCGCCGGAGCTTCCGGCGGCGCAAGCCGCGCGCAGCACCCCTGTCTCCTGCCTAGGTAAGAGGCACTAGCCGCTTTTCTGAGGGCAGGCGCCGTCAGGCCCTGCCCTTTTTCGCGCCAGCTTTAGCCTTTCGTCGCAGGCTTAACGGGCCGTTAGCCCGACTTTGCGTGGCACCTCGCTTGCTTTAGCCTTTTGAGAGTCTCAGAGGCTTAGGAGTGTCGGCCTTGGCGAGTGCGCGTTTTTTTGACGAGATGACAAAGCCCGACGGTTTGCCGCGCGATGTTTATGAGCGAGTGAACCAATGGCTGGCTTCTGCCCCGCCTGAGCTTCTCGCCTCGCGCCGCAGCCAAGCGGAACTCATGTTCCGCCGCATCGGCATTACCTTTGCCGTTTATGGCGACAAGGATTCAACCGAGCGCCTCATCCCCTTCGATATTATCCCGCGCGTGCTTGGCCGCTCCGAATGGACGCGGCTGGAAGCAGGCCTCAAACAGCGCGTCAAAGTGCTGAATATGTTTCTCGCCGATATTTACGGCAAAGCAGAAGTCATCAAGGCCGGCATCATTCCGGAAGACATTGTCTTCAACAACGAGCATTTCCGCCCCGAAATGCGCGGCGTGAAAGTGCCGCACGATGTCTATGTCCATATTTCCGGCATCGACATTGTGCGCGTGGATGACCACGACTTTTACGTGCTGGAAGATAATGCGCGCACGCCATCGGGCGTCTCCTACATGCTGGAGAACCGTGAAGTCATGATGCGCCTGCTACCCGAATTATTCGCGCAGCATCGTGTGGCACCCGTTGAAAATTACCCCGATGCTTTGCTCGCCAATCTACGCTCGGTCGCGCCAAGCAGCTCGGGCTCCGATCCGGTTTGCGTGCTGCTGACGCCCGGCATTTTTAATTCGGCCTATTACGAACATTCTTTTCTCGCCGATAAACTTGGCGTGGAACTGGTCGAAGGCCGCGATCTTCTGGTGCGCGACAAGATCGTCTATATGCGCACCACGCAGGGGCCCAAGCGCGTTGATGTGATTTATCGCCGCATTGATGATGATTTTCTTGATCCGCTTGCCTTCCGGCCAGACAGCGCGCTCGGTGTGCCTGGCTTGATGCAGGCCTATCTTGCAGGCAATGTCACACTCGCCAATGCGGTAGGCACGGGCGTTGCGGATGACAAGGCCGTCTATACTTACATGCCCGACATCATCAAATTTTATCTGGGCGAAGAACCGCTGCTCAAAAACGTACCGACATGGCGCTGCCGCGAGCCCGAGGCTTTGAAATATGTGCTCGCACATTTGCCCGAGCTGGTGGTGAAAGAAGTCAATGGATCGGGCGGCTATGGCATGCTCGTTGGCCCTCATGCCACGCAAGCGCAGATCGCCGAGTTTGCGACAAAACTGCAAAACGATCCGGATGGATTTATCGCGCAGCCAACGCTCAATCTCTCGACTTGCCCGGCCTCTTTTGAAAGCGGCATTGGCGGACGCCATGTCGATTTGCGCCCCTTTGTTCTCTCGGGCGCTGATGGCGTGCGCGTCATCCCCGGCGGCCTGACGCGCGTGGCTTTGAAAGAAGGCTCGCTTGTCGTCAATTCAAGCCAAGGTGGCGGCACGAAAGACACATGGGTCATTGATGATGTGTCAGGAGGGTCGGCCTGATGCTCTCGCGCACCGCTGATAATCTTTACTGGCTCTCGCGCTATATGGAGCGCGCGGATTTTCTCGCCCGCATCATCGATGCGGCCCAACGCCTCGCCACTCTGCCCACCGCCTATGGCGGCACAGGCACGGAATGGGAAAGCACGCTCAATGCGGCTGGCGCGCTCGACGGCTATCGCGAGCATGTCGGCGCAGTGAATGAAACGAGTGCGATCTATTATCTCGCTTTTGATCCGCAAAACTCCTCGTCGATCTGCAATTGCCTGGAATACGCCCGCACCAATGCACGTGCTGTGCGAACCGCGCTCACCATTGAAATGTGGCAATCGATCAACACAGCCTGGCTGGAAATGAAGCGTTTTCAGGCGCTTTTCGGCAAGCCCGGCACGATTGATCGGCTGGAGCTCGCGCGCTTTCTGGATTTCGTGCGCAAGGCCTCGCTTGATTTCGATGGCTCGGCGCATCGCACCATGCTGCGCAATGATGCGCATTGGTTCTCGCGTCTGGGTCTTTACGTCGAACGCGCCGATACCACAGCGCGTATTCTCGACGTGAAATACAATGTGCTCCTGCCCGAGAGCGAACAGGTCGGTGGTTCGTTGGATTATTTCCAATGGACAGCCATTCTGCGCGCCGTGTCAGCGCTCACCGCTTATAATTGGGTCTATAAGGAAACGATCAAGCCATGGCTTGTCGCTGATCTTCTGATCCTGCGCCCCGAAATGCCGCGCTCATTACGCTCATGCTATGACGACATTGTGCGCCTGCTCGACAATATCGCCCGGGCCTATGGAAGACCTGGAGCCTCGCAGAGCAAAGCGCATGAAACCTTGCGCCAGCTTGAGACCATCGACATCAAAAAGATCTTCGAAAAAGGCTTGCATGAGTTCCTGACGGATTTCATCGAGGCCAATGATGCGCTGGGCGCGGCCATCGGTGGGCAATATCTCGTCCATGACGATGAGGCCGCCACCGAAACACAGGCGCAATCGCAAGCTTAAGTCGTCGTTGCGAGCGAAGCGCAGCAACCCAGGAGCCTCACGCGAGGCCTCTGGATTGCTTCGCCTATGGCTCGCAAGGACGGCCCTGCCCTTGCACCCTCCCGCCCACAAGAGTAACGTCTCTCCCGAAGCCATGGGGTGCTGCTGGATGGTCCGGCGGCTGAGATCATACCCATTGAACCTGATCCGGATAATGCCGGCGACAGGGACGGGCGGGCCGCACAAGGCCATCTCCTCCTGACCGCTCGCCAAACCGGCCGACGACGGAGGAAGACACGATGAACATCCAGCCAAAATCCGGGACCATTGTGCCCGAAACCGTGACCACCGGCCCGCTGACCGGCTCGAAGAAGGTCTATTACACGGTCCCCGGCCATCCGGATGTTCAGGTTCCCTATCGCGAAATCTCGGTCACTGACCCCAAAGAGCCCCCCGTTCGCGTCTATGATGCATCCGGCCCCTATACGGAGACCGACATTGCCGTTGATCTCGCCAAAGGCTTGAAGCGCATCCGCGCGCCCTGGCTGGCGCGCCGCGCCAATCTGACGACCTATGCCGGCCGCGCTGTGAAGCCGGAAGACAATGGCGATGTCTCGCCCGACAAGCTGGTGCCGCCCTGCCCCGCCATCACCGCTCCGCTGATGGGCGGCGCTGGCCCTGTCACACAATATGAATTTGCACGTGCGGGCATCATCACCGAAGAAATGATCTATGCCGCGCATCGCGAAAATCTCTGCCGCGAAGCCGCGCGCGCAGAAGCGCAGGAAAAACTCGCTGATGGCGAGAGCTTCGGCGCCTCGATACCCGAATTCGTCACGCCGGAATTCGTGCGCGATGAGATCGCCCGCGGCCGCGCCATTATCCCCGCCAATATCAACCATCCGGAACTCGAGCCGATGGTCATCGGCCGCAACTTCCTCGTGAAGGTCAATGCCAATATCGGCAATTCGGCTGTCACATCGTCCATGGCCGAAGAAGTCGAAAAGCTTGTCTGGTCGATCCGCTGGGGTGCGGACACGGTGATGGACCTCTCAACAGGCCGCAACATCCACAACATCCGCGATTGGATCATGCGCAATTCGCCCGTGCCGATTGGCACGGTGCCGATCTATCAGGCGCTCGAAAAGGTTGATGGCGACCCCATCAAGCTGACATGGGAAGTGTTCCGCGAC
>CANGFE010000036.1 GCA_947453155.1 Beijerinckiaceae bacterium
CGTGCCATGACTCCCATTGAATGATGGTCATGCGCGAAAGAGAGGAGACGTCATGTCGATCGCTGTTCCCGCTCAGGCCGAGCGCGCAAGGCCAATGACCCGCGAAGAAAAGCGCGTCATTCTGGCTTCATCCGCCGGCACCATTTTCGAATGGTATGATTTTTATCTTTACGGCTCGCTCGCCGCGATCATCGGCGCGCAATTCTTTTCCTCCTTCCCGGAGGCGACGCGAAATGTCTTCGCGCTGCTCGCCTTCGCGGCGGGCTTCTTGGTACGCCCCTTCGGCGCATTGTTCTTCGGTCGCCTCGGTGACCTTGTGGGACGCAAATACACCTTCCTGATGACCATTCTCATCATGGGTGCCTCGACCTTCATCGTCGGCTGTTTGCCCACTTATGAGCAGATTGGTTGGCTCGCGCCTGTGACCCTCATTGTTCTGCGCATGTTGCAGGGTTTGGCGCTGGGTGGTGAATATGGTGGCGCGGTTGTTTACGTTGCGGAACATGCACCACCCGGCCGGCGCGGCTATTTCACCAGCTGGATTCAAACGACCGCAACACTCGGCCTTCTGCTCTCGCTCATGGTGATCTTGGGCGTGCGCTCGTGGACGGGCGAAGCTGACTTCGCCAAGTGGGGTTGGCGTATTCCCTTCTTGCTGTCGATCTTCCTGCTCGCGATCTCGGTCTGGATCCGTATGCAGATGGAAGAAAGCCCGGCCTTCACCAAGATGAAGGAAGAGGGCAAGCAGTCGAAGGCACCGCTGTCGGAAGCTTTCGGCCAGTGGAAGAACGCCAAATTTGCCGTCATCGCTCTGCTCGGCCTCGTCGCCGGTCAGGCCGTTGTTTGGTACACGGGCCAGTTCTACGCTTTGTTCTTCTTGCAGAGCATTCTGCGCGTCGACATGTTCACCGCCAACGTGCTCATCGCTTGGTCGTTGATCCTTGGCACCGTCGGCTTCGTGATCTTCGGTTCGCTGTCAGATCGCATCGGCCGCAAGCCGATCATTCTGGCAGGCATGATCTTGGCTGCCGTGACCTATTTCCCGGTGTTCAAGTTCATTTCTGAGACAGCAAACCCCATGCTGCATAAGGCACAGCAGAACACCAAGGTGACTGTGCTCGCGGATATGGATGAGTGCTCATTCCAGTTCAACCCGACGGGTACGTCGAAATTCACCTCGTCTTGCGACATTGCCAAAGCAACACTCGCACGCTCGTCGGTGAATTATTCGGTTGAACAGGGCCAGAAGGGCCAACCGGCAAAGATCCGCATCGGCGACAAGGAAGTCCCTGCTTATGATGCGAGCAAGCTGACAGGTGATGCGGTGCGAACTGCGCCGGCAGCTTTCACCAAATCGGTCAATGATGCGCTCGGTGCTGCCGGTTATCCGGTTGCAGGCGTCGCCAACGACTCGATCGTGAAAATGTCGGGCTTCTTCGATCTGCGGGGCCAGACGCTCGCGCTGATCGCCGTGCTAACCTATCTCGTCGTCCTTGTGACCATGGTCTATGGCCCGATTGCAGCGGCCCTCGTCGAACTCTTCCCGACGCGCATCCGCTACACCGGCATGTCATTGCCCTATCACATCGGCAATGGTTGGTTCGGCGGCCTCATGCCCGCCACAGCCTTCGCGATGATCGCCCAGACCGGAGATATTTATTACGGTCTCTGGTACCCGATCATCATCGCGCTGGGCTGTTTCGTCATCGGCCTCATCTTTGTGCCTGAGAATAAGGACAAGGATATTTTCACCGAGGACAAGGCGTGACCTGAACACGTGTTCTGATCTTGGAAAGGGCGCCGGAAACGGCGCCCTTTTTTATAATGTCTTCAACCAATCAAGTACGGTTGAACGGGCCTTGTCGGGCGTGTCGAGATGGTCTGCATCAATTTCAACATAGCGGCTCTTGGGATGCCTCTTTGCCTTCTCGAAAACATATTCGCGTCCCAGCTTGTAAATCGGATCAGAGCGGCCAACGACATAAAGCAGCGGGACGCCGCGCAGACGCGCCGCATTATCGGGCATATTCGCGCGACCCTCAGGATTATAATAGGAATACCAGCCAGCATAAGTTCCTGAGACCATGAAGCTCTGACCGACATTGATATCGGGGAAATCGGCGCGTTGCAGACCTTGACCCGCAGCAATCATGTCTCGTGCTTTGGCCTGCGCATTCTGAACACCGGGGAAGCGCATTCGCTCTGGCGCTTGTCCGGGCGCGAGCATAATGACACCCGCAATGCCAGATGGTTTGTGCGCCACATAGGCAAGCGCGGCATTGGCCCCTAGGCTCTGCCCCGCAATGATGATTTTCTTTGCGCCACGAGCCCGCAATTTTGCCATCGCGCCATCAATCTCGCGCAGGGCCACTTCATAAGTCTTGTCATAGTTGAAAGGCTGCCCGCGCGATCCGCTCCAAGCCATGACAGGGACAATGACATTCACGCCCTCCGCCTCAAGACTTTTGGTGAGCCCGAGAATATTGCCGCCCGGCTGGCCGCCTTTTCCATGAAGCAAGACGACGCCGACGGAGCCACGCGACCGCTCCTGCGCCAGTGCTGCGGTTGGGTTTAAAAAGATAAGAAGAAAGAGACAGATAGCCTTGCGCAACATCACTACACCCAAATCAATCTCGCAGCGGGCTGCAAGATGAACCATGCCGGACGCCCGGTCGAGCCCGATGCGCCATTGATCTGTGTCAATTTTACCTAGCCCATTGTCATCGTCTCGTCGGGGGAAACATGGACCCAGATCAAAGCGGCGACTGGCGCCACCTGCCAATCTGCCTCACCGATCTCTTTCGCAAGCCTGCCCTGAAGGACCAAAACCTTGCGCACCGAACCCACTCACCAGCGCCATAGCGCAGAATCCGCGCTCTTTGCCCTTTATGCGCGCCGCACTGTGCCGCGCTATACGAGCTACCCGACGGCGCCGCATTTCGAGAAAAATTTTCCGGAAGAGATTTACCGCAATTGGCTCGCGGTTCTGCCAATACAAGAAGCCATCTCGCTCTATGTGCACCTCCCCTTCTGCAAGCAAATGTGCTGGTATTGCGGATGCAATATGAAGCTCATCGCGCGCTATCAACCGGTGCGCAGTTACATCGACAATCTCTGCGCCGAAATCGATCTCGTTGCCGCACAATTGCCCGCGCGCATGAAAGTTGCTCATCTGCATTTTGGTGGCGGCACGCCAACCGCTATTCACCCGGAAGATCTTGAAAAAATTGTCGGTAAGATCGAAGAGCATTTCACCTTCACAGCTGACGCAGAGCGCGCGATTGAAACCGATCCGCGCACCATCACCAACGAAATGATCGCCCGCATTGGCGCATTGGGTTTCACGCGCGCCAGCCTCGGCGTGCAGGAATTTGACCCCACGGTACAAGCTGCCATCAATCGCATTCAGCCAGCGGCTTTGGTGCAAAAGACCACCGAAAAGCTTCGCGCTGTGGGCGTGAAGGGTATCAATTACGATCTGATCTATGGCCTCCCACAGCAGACGGAAGCCGCACTCTGCAAAACGGTGCAAGAATGTCTGGCCATGAAGCCTGACCGCGTCGTGCTCTTTGGCTATGCGCATGTGCCTTGGATGGCCAAAAACCAGCGCATGATTGATGAGGCAGCCCTGCCCGGCGCTGAAGAACGCACTATTCAAGCGCACTCCTCGGCACAGGAATTGATCAAGGGCGGCTATGTGCCCATCGGCATCGACCATTTTGCTTTGCCCGGCGACACATTGACCAAAGCCATGCGGGCGGGAAAACTCCATCGCAATTTTCAAGGCTATACAGATGATGATGCACGCAGCCTGATCGGCTTTGGCGCCACCTCCATCGGCCGCACGCCCTTTGGCTATGTGCAGAACCAGTCGGAGACGGGAGCTTGGGCACGCGCCATTGAGGCAGGCCATTTGCCGGTTTCAAAAGGCCTCGTCATGAGCCTGGATGATTGCCTGCGGGCCTATGTGATCGAACGCATCATGTGTGATGGCACGATTGATCTGGAAATTGCCGGTGGCTTTTTTGATGCCGAGCCCGATTGGTATGAGCACGAAGTCGAACAGCTCGAGATTCTCGCACGCGACGGGCTCATCATCCGCAAAGACGCCCGGATCACGCTGACGCCCGCGGGCACGGGGCTTGCGCGCATCGTCGCCTCAACCTTCGACAGCTATCTGCGCCACGACCGCGCCAGACATTCTGTGGCTGTCTAGACCTTCACAGCTTCTGGAACTTCAAAATAAACTCGTCATTCTTGATGCCAGAGCGATTGACCGACACATCGCGTGGGTCGGCGGGATTGCGCAAGAAATCTGCACTAGCGACTTGCTTGAAACCCGCCACTGTGACTTCCGCCACCAAAGCGCTTTCCTCGATACGATGCGTGGTCTTGCCGACAGACGTGCCCTCACCCGGCCGCGCTGAATGATCGGCAATCACCAGAAAGCCGCCGGGCTTCAGAGCATCAAACATGGCCTTGTTCATCTTGGCGCGGTCGACCTCCATAAAGGTCGTGTCGTGATAGGCGAAGAAGAAGGTGATGAGGTCGAGCTTTTCCGTGCCTGCCGGCAGCGGATCATCAAAGGGGCGCGTGAGCGCGGTCACATTGCCCATGGCGGCAGATTTGGCGCGCGCGGCAAAACGCTCGCTGGCCGCGCCATTTTGCGCATAGACCTTGCCGCTTGGACCCACGGCGCGAGCCATCAACTCGGTCGAATAGCCCCCGCCTGCCCCCATATCGAGGACATGCCAGCCCGTCTTGGGGCCTGCGAAGCTCAAGAGCTCCAAAGCCTGCCTTTTGGCGTCATTCTGGCGGTCCGCGTCGGTCCGGTCAGGGGCGGCGAGCACGGCGGCATAATCTTGCGCCTGGGCGCCGGGGCCCGGCAGGCCCGCCAAAATGAGGAAACTCAGGGCAAAACCTTGGGCGAAGCGGGACAAGGGCATGGGGCGCCTCCAGAATTTATCTTTTATCGCACCATCATGCCACGGGCTCTCCCCTCGGCAAACACCCCTAAAGGGGGAGGCTCTGGCAAAAATTAGCTGCGTGGGGGGACTCAATTTTTCTCCGGCCGAACCGTCTAAAGACCTGACGCTGATTGCGGACCCCTGTGATCAGCGTCTTCACTCCAGAGCCCCGAAGGACACTCATGTTGTCGTTTGACGTCGATGATTCCCGATTCCCGCTACTACAGGGGATTGTCGCGGATTCCTCGAAAGAGGAGCGCCTCATGATGCTCTTCGGGTGCCTGGTCGGCTCAGTGCGCTCAGCGGCCCTGCGGGGGGCCGCTGGCGCCCCGGAGGCCAAGGAAAGCCTTGGCCATGCGATCGATGTGATCGGGTTCTTGCGCGGGCATCTGCGCAAGGAAGGCATAACGCCGTTTGGGATGGCGCTGCGTCGGTTCTTGAACCGCGCGCATCGCGGCATGATTGACGCTTATCGCGACAGTCGCCCGCGCGATCTCTTGCTGCTGGAGGCCTCACTGCTGAAGCTGACAACGCCGCCCTTGTCAGAGCTTTTCTTTATCGCGGCGGCGCGTGACACAGAGATTGCAGAAGGCGAACTCGTCGCCTTCCTGCATGAGCATGCCTTGGCTGAAAAAGCGCTCAGCGCGGCTTAATCGCTTCAGCCAGACGATCGGCAATATGCGGCGGTGTGGCAGATATCAAAGCCATGACCTTACCGACATCTTCCGATGTGGTCGCACTGATCTCAACGCCCGAGCGGATCGCATCCGCAATGGCTTCAGGATCTTTGACCATGGCATTAAACGCCGTGCGCAATTCTTTCATGCGCTCGGGCGATACACCGGGCGGCGCCATGACCGGACGCGCCACTTGCTTCTGCGCGAAATAAAGCTGCAGCACTTTGCGCTCGTCTTCTGTCTTGGCAAATTCCATGACGAGCGGCACTTCGGGTGGCGCATCTTCGAGCTTTTCAAAGCCGAGCTGCATGATCAGATTGATCTTGCGATCACGCAGGAAATCAGGCCGACGCGTCTTAATATTAGGCCAAGCCCAATCGCCCACGCCGCCAATCTCGCCATTTTCCAGCGCCAGCAGAATATTCGTATTGCCACGATAGCCAGACACAACTTTGAACTTCATGCCGAGCACTGATGCCAAAAGGCGCGGCGTGGCTTCTGTATCAGCAGCAACGCCTGCACCGCCGACAATCAGCTCTTTGCTGAAAAGGTCCTGCGCCGTTTTCACCGGATGATTATGCCAAGAGACGACCATGCCTGTTTCTGTCGTCAGATTGCCAACCCAATTGATCAGCATCGGATCAAATTGCACGCCTTCCATGCGTGCGACTTTCGCCGTCAACATGGTGCGCTGGATAATGCCGATGCTGGTGCCATCTTTTGGCGCGACATTGGAGAGATAATTGGTCGCGACAATCGATCCGGCACCTGGCATGTTCTGCACAATGACGGTGGGGTTGCCCGCTAGGAAACGACCAAAATGGCGCGACATGACACGCCCATGCGTGTCATATCCGCCGCCCGATTCCGAGCCGACGATAATCGTGATGCGCTTGCCTGCGTAGAAATCGCTTTGTGCGAATGCGGGCGCCGGCAGAGTGAGCGCGGCGAGCGCGCCAAAGAGAAGAGCTTTTTTCATGAGGAATAGCGCTCCAGTGACGAGCCTTTGAAAGAAGTTTGTCCGCCATCGACGAGCAAATCGGTGCCGGTTATGAAAGCCGCCTCGTCAGATGCGAGAAAGGCCGCAGCTGCAGCCACTTCTTCCACCGTCCCGGTGCGGCCCAAAACCTGGCCCACACCACGCACGCGATTGGAATTTTCACGCGAGCCATAGCGACGCAAGGAACGCTCCGTATCAATGGGGCCCGGCGAAATCGTATTGGCGCGAATATTATGCGGGCCATAATCAATGGCGAGCACACGTGTGAAATGCATGATCGCGGCTTTGGTCGAGCAATAGGCCGAGCGGCCCGGCAGACCAAAGTGACCATGGCTGGAAGCAATATTGACAACAGCACCACCGCCACCGGCTTCTCGAATATGGCCCATGACATATTTGCACATCAAAAACGTGCCGGTGAAATTGACGTCCAATGCGCGCTGCCAATCGCTGAGCGCGATTTTCTCGACATTGCCATCAGGCGAGACTGTGGCCGAGGCATTGACCAATGTGGTGATCTTGCCAAATTCCGCAACTGTGCGCGCGGCCGCCGCCTCGCATTGCTCCGGCTTGGAAACATCAACGGCAATCGCGAGTGCGCGGCCACCCGCAGCGCGAATGTCGCTCGCGACGATCTCAGCTTTTTCGAGTGAAACATCGCAGACTGCGATGGCGGCACCCTCGGCAGCAAAACGGCGCGCGATGCCGCCGCCAATATCACCACCACCGCCGGAAACCACCGCAACGCGGCCTTCAAGCAGAGCCATGAACCCCTCCCTTTTCTTCTGTCGTTTTTTGACAGTGTGGGAAAAGCGGGGGGCCGCTGCAAGTCAAAAATGGCGTGAGCGCAAGATTGTCAGATGCTCGCGATATAACCGCCATCAACGCGCACCACTGTGCCCGTCACATAAGAGGCCCGCGCACTGGCCAAAAAGGTCGCCACATCGCCATATTCAGCCGGATCGCCGTAGCGGCCAGCTGGAATCTGCGAGAGGCTTTGTTTCACCACATCATCCACCGCGATCTTCTCGCGCCCCGCACGCGCCTCATCGAGCTGCGCGATCCGCGGCGTCGCGATGCGACCGGGCAGGATGATATTGGCAGTAATGCCATCAGCCGCCACTTCGCGCGCCAAGGTTTTAGACCAACCCACAAGCGTCGAACGCAAAGCATTGGACACGCCAAGATTGGGGATGGGTGCAACCACGCCCGACGAGGTGCTGGTGATGATGCGGCCCCATTTGCGCGCACGCATCTGCGGCAAAGCGCGATCAGTGATTTTGATCACCGAGACCACCATAGCGTGGAATTGCGCTTCCCACACGTCAGCGGCGACATTGGCTGCGGTGGAGGGCGGCGGGCCACCCGTATTGTTGATGAGAATATCGACAGCACCCAGCGTGCTTTCGATCTTCGCAAAATTCGGCTCGATGATTGAGAAATCGGCGAGATCCCACGGCAGCTCAAGCACCTCAGCGCCAGTCGCGCGCAAAGATGTCGCGAGTGTCGTCAGAGCCGCTGCATTGCGTCCAGCCAGTGCGACTTTCGCGCCTTCTTTGGCGAGTGATGTCGCCATGGCACTGCCCAAGCCGCCGCTCGCACCAAAGATGAGGGCGACTTTGCCCTTCAAACCGAGATCCATGTCACTCTCCTTTACGAGCCGATCCGCAATGGCGCGCGCATTTTGCGCAACAGAGCCAGAACAGAAAGGGCTGTGATTTTACTGGTCTTGGGATTTTCGCTCGGGACATTTTCAATCGACATGGAAAATGTCGCACAATCGGATTGAACCGTCACGGTGTGAACATTGCGCTTGACGGCTGGATCAGCCCAGATTTCAACCTGCGTCGCATCAAGCCCGATGCCGGCAAGACCCAACGACACGGCCACATTGATATTGGCCGGAAATTTTTGGGCCGCTTCGCGCGCCGAGCCTGCAAAAACGCATTGAGGTGCCGAGATATTTGACAGACCAAAACCAGCCGGCGGTTTGCGCGTGACAATTTGCACAGAATGAATTGTACCTTGCGCAGCAGCGGCCACTGCATCAAGCCCGAGCAATGCGCCGCTCGGCACAAAGATCTGTGCGCCTGTCGCGCGAGCCAGATCAATCAGATCGATATTCTCGGCCAGAGCACTGACGCTGAGCACGACAATGCTCTTACCCTTTGCGAGGAAGGCGCGTGCCAAATCAGGGAGAAGCTCTGCGGGTGCTGACTCGATCAAGAGATCAGCATGCGCTTCCAAATCTTCAAGCGCCAAGACGGGCACAGCAATCGACAGATCAGACAGGCGCTGTGCCGCAGCCGCACGATCTTTTGCGCTGACGGCAACAAGCGTGAAGCCATCCACACCTTGCGCAAGCGCTTGAACGACCGACAGGCCAATAGCGCCTAGACCTGCAACAGCAACACGAATCTGATGGGGCTCGCTCATATCAGGCATGGTTGAGGCTGAACGCCCGCGAGGCAAGCGAAAAGATCACGAACGCAGGCCCGGTGCTTCCTGACCCGTGCGCGCCACATATTCCGTATAGCCGCCACCATATTGATGGATGCCTTCGGGCGTCAGCTCCAGCACGCGGTTCGACAAAGCGGCCAAGAAATGGCGATCATGCGAAACGAACAGCATGGTGCCATCATATTCGGCGAGCGCCTTGATGAGCATTTCCTTGGTCATCATGTCGAGATGGTTGGTCGGTTCGTCGAGCACCAGGAAATTCGGCGGATCGTAGAGCATTTTCGCCATGACGAGACGGGCCTTTTCGCCACCTGACAAGACGCGGCATTTCTTCTCCACATCATCGCCCGAAAAGCCGAAACAGCCAGCCAATGCCCGCAAAGAGCCTTGGCCTGCTTGTGGGAATGAATCTTCGAGTGATTCAAAAACCGTGCGATCACCATCAAGCAATTCCATCGCATGCTGCGCGAAATAGCCCATTTTCACCGAGCCACCGATGGTCACGCTACCCGCATCCGGATCAGAGGCGCCCGCGATCAATTTAAGCAACGTCGATTTTCCTGCACCATTAACGCCCATGATGCACCAGCGCTCGCGGCGGCGAATGGAAAAATCAAAGCCGTCATAAATGCTGCGCGCGCCATAAGATTTGGATACGCCCTTAAGCATGGCCACATCATCGCCTGAGCGCGGCGCTGGTGGAAAATCAAAAGCCACAGCCTCGCGGCGCTTGGGCGGCTCGACGCGCTCGATCTTTTCGAGCTTCTTCACGCGGCTCTGCACTTGGGCGGCATGGGAAGCACGCGCCTTGAAGCGCTCGATGAATTTGATTTCTTTGGCGAGCATCGCCTGCTGGCGCTCAAATTGTGCCTGCTGTTGCTGCGCATTTTGCGCGCGCTGCTGCTCGTAAAATTCGTAATCACCTGAATAAGTGGTGAGCGAGCCGGCATCAATCTCAATAATCTTATTGACGATGCGGTTCATGAATTCGCGGTCATGCGAGGTCATGAGGATCGCGCCTTCATAGCCTTTGAGAAAGCTCTCGAGCCAGATCAGGCTTTCAATATCCAAATGGTTCGAGGGTTCGTCGAGCAACATGCAATCTGGGCGCATGAGCAGAATACGGCCCAAGGCAACGCGCATTTTCCAGCCGCCTGAGAGATTGCCGACATCACCATCCATCATCTCTTCAGTAAAGCTCAGGCCCGCCAGCACTTCACGCGCACGGCCTTCAAGCGCATAGCCGTCGAGCTCTTCAAAGCGGCCCTGCACTTCGCCATAACGCTCGACCAATTGCTCGATCTCATCAAGACGATCGGGATCAGCCATGGCAGCTTCGAGTTCTTTCAACTCGGCCGCCACTTCACTCACGGGCCCCGCGCCTTCCATCACTTCCGCGACGGCGCTGTGGCCCGACATTTCGCCCACATCCTGGCTGAAATATCCAATCGTCACACCGCGATCGACGCCCACCTGGCCTTCATCCGGCAAGTCTTGCCCGGTGATCATGCGAAACAATGTCGTCTTGCCAGCACCATTAGGACCAACGAGCCCGATCTTCTCGCCACGCTGAAGCGCGGCTGAGGCTTCGATGAACAAAATCTGGTGCCCGTTTTGGCGGGAAATATTTTCAAGACGGATCATGAGAAAAAGCAGCTCGGACAGGTGCGAATGAGGAGGCCTGATTAGCGGCTTCAGGCCCAAAGGTCACGCGCTTTTCGACTTACGCAGGCGTGATTTCGCCCCATTGGACAGGACCCGCCCAAACTTGCTAAAAACAGCGCCAAATGGTCGCAAGATCAGCCAAAAAATTGGGGGGAGAGACCTATGAAAAAACTGCTGCAGAGCCTGTGCGCCCTTTCGGCACTCACCGCATCCAGCGCGCTCGCGCAAGACTCCTTCTACAAGGGCAAGAATTTTACTGTCGTCATCGGCTATTCGCCGGGCGGTGGCTATGACAGCTATGGCCGCCTTCTGGCCCGCCACATCAATAAAAACATCGACGGCAAGCCGGAAGTGATTGTGCAGAACCTGCCCGGCGCGGGTTCACTCAATGCTGTGCGCCAGCTTGATGCGACCCAGCCCAAGGACGGCACGTATCTCACGGCATTTAATCCCGCGCTGATTTTGGAATCCTTGGTTGATCCCAACCGCATCAAAGTGAAATTCACCGATGTGGCATGGATCGGCAGCATCGCGCCGGAAGTGCGCGTCTGCTACGCTTGGCATGCAACAGGCATCAAGAATTGGGATGATCTGGTGGCGCGCAAGGAAACTGTCTTTGGCAGCACGGCCAAGGGCACGGCGAATTACATGAATGCGTCCACTTTGCGCAATGTGTTCAACATTAAAATTCGCCACGTTCTGGGCTTCCCCGGTTCGGCTGAACAAAAGCTCGCACTGGAACGCGGCGAATTGGATGCAGACTGCGGCTCATGGAGCAGCCTGCCGGCCGAATGGATCACCGACAAGAAGATCAATCCGCTCGTCTCTTTCTCGCCCTCGCGCGAAGCCTCGATGCCAGCTGATATTCCTTATGCTGGCAAATTCGTGAAGACCGAGCAGCAGAAAGAAATTCTGGAAATTTTTGCAGCCTCCAGCGAAGTGGGCCGCCCCTTCATCATGTCGAAAGCCGTGCCGGAAGATCGCTTGAAGATCGTGCGCCGCGCTTTTGATGCAACCATGAAGGATGAAGGCTTCTTGGCCGATGCCAAAAAACTCAATCTGCCCGTGCAGGCTATGACGGGTGAAGAAGCCGCCAAAGTCATCGCGCATGTCTATGCAGCAAAGCCCGAGAGCATTGCCAAAGTGCGCGAGATCACTGAGTGACACTCATTCTTTCAACAGGCGATGCCGAGCAGGTTCTCGACATCTCATCGGTCATCGCCTGCCTGGAAGAGACTTATGCTGATTTGGGTTCAGGCAGCGCTATCTATCGCGGCCGTACGGATTTGTTTCATCCCACTTCGGCCGCGATTGGCGCGGATATTCCCGCAGCCCATCAATTCAAGACACTCGATGGCGCGATCCCACGCTGGCAGGTGGCCTCCATCCGCGTGACATCGGATGTGGTCGCTTTTCCGCAAATCGATGGTGCGCGGCGGCGCATCAAGATACCCGCTGCTGAAAACCAAAGCTGGGTCGGGCTGGTCTTTCTCTTTTCGTCCGCCACAGGCGAATTGATTGCCATTCTGCAAGACGGCATTTTGCAGAAATATACGGTCGGTTCGATCAATGCGATTGGGGCCAAATATCTCGCGCGCAAAAATGCCAAAACCATCGGCTTGATAGGCGCCGGCAATCAGGCAGGCCCGCAAATTTCCGCTCTTTGCCAGATCCGCGCCATTGAACAGGTGCGCGTCTTTAGCCCCAAGCGCGACGAAACCGCTGCCTTTTGCACACGCATGCACGACGAGCTGGGCGTTGCCTTTTTGATTGCTGACACGCCAGAAGAGGCTGTGCGCGGCGCTGATATTGTGGTCACCGCCACCAATAGCCGCGCGCCGTTCTTCAAAGCCGACTGGCTTGAGCCCGGCATGCATTTGTCTTGCATGCAGCGTGACGAGCCGATGGCAGACTGTTTCACACGCGCGGACATCAGTGTCTTTCATACGCGCATGAAAGAGCATGAATATGTCTCCAGCGATTTTTCCGAAATGGAACGCCGCCACAATTTCATCATGCGCGACCACCCTGACAGCGGGATCAACTGGAATGATTTTCCTGATCTTGGCGAACTCGTCTCGGGGCGCGTACGCACCCGCACGCGTGATGACGAGATCACGCTTTTTCTGAACAGCACGGGTGTTGGCGCGCAATTCACGGCTGTTGCCCACCTCATTTATGAGCGGGCACGCGCCAAGGGTCTGGGAACAGAGATACCAACATCCCTGTTCAACCAGCCCATGCCGCCCTGATCTGTTTAATTGCGGATATTCTGCAAGAAGAGCGAGGTTGGAATTTCATATCCAAGCCCATTTTTCTTAGCGAGTTCATAGACGCGGCCTGCCACCGCATAGAATTGCGCGCCCTGCAAATTGCCGCGCTCCGACCAGGTGATCTGATCGGGCGAGGAACGCCCCGGCGAGACACCCGTCATAATGTCATGCAAAGTGATGCGCTTTTCCGGCAGCATCACGCCATGGCCCGTCTTGCCTGAGCGACCATCGCCGAATTTGCGGGTCTTGGGGCGCGCTTCCCAACCGATATATTCATCATCGAGCGCGAGTTCGGGGCGACCCACGGGGGCTGGCGCATCACCGAAGCGCAAGTAAACGTCGACACGATCCATTGTCGCTTTGTCGGGAATGCCGCTACCGCCAATGTTGATGATATGCGCGCCCGGCTCAACCAGGGCGCCATTCAACACGGGCACTGCGGAATCCGTCAGTGCGGCCACAATATCAGCGCCCTTGTAAACATCCTCCGGCCGATCGCAGACTTGCACTTCGATATTATATTTGGCCGCCATTTCGCGCCCAAAGGCCTCACGATTGGCTTTGGTCGGACTATAGACCTGCAACTTCTCAATATTACGCACGGCCATGAAGGACGCCATGTGATCGCGCGCCATGCCACCAGAGCCCAGCATGCCAACGACTTTCGCATTGGGCTTGGCCATATATTTCACGCCGATGCCACCATCACCCGCTACGCGCATATGTTGCAGCACGCCATCATTGATGAAAGCGAGCGGCTCGCCATTTTCAATCGAGGTGAGAAAGATCAAGCCGCAGAATGTGCCCGGCTGAACGCAATATTTTTCCTGCGTCACGACATCGCCCTGGCGCATTTCATAGACAATGTCGGATTTCATGCGCACGGCGAAATAGCCCGCGGTCGAACCGCCTTCCATCGAACCGAATTGATAATTTTTAGCAGGGTCGCTGGTGGGGATACGAATATCAATACGTGGACGACAAACAGCCTCTCCGAGCGCCAGATTGCGATAGCTCGTCTCTAAAGCCTCAATCGTGTCTTCCATGGTGAGGATGCGAGCGACATCGTCATTATTGATAATCAGTGTCATTTTTATTTTTCTCCCGCAGCTTTTTAGCCGCTTGCTTTTTCAATCTGGTTGTAGCGGTCGATAATCGCTTTGGGTGTTTTCATGGCGCCCTGCAAAAGCTCGACAATAGCATCGCCATCAACCGGGCTCAGATCATCGAAATTGATCTTTTCGAGCTCGGCGACGAAGTCTTTGTCAGCCATGGTCGCCATAAAAGCTTTGCGCAAAGCCTGCGCGCGATCTGCCGGCACATTGGGCGGCGCGATGAAGGGCCGCGACATGGCGAAAGGCAGTTCGGCGAATTTGATCAGCGCGAGCGTGTCCTCATCGGGCGCAAGCTCGCGGCCTGTGGGCACATTAGGCAAAGAGGCATGGCGCGTGGAGCGACCAAATTGCACCAGCGCACGCACTTTGCCGCTGGTCCACATGTCGCTTTGAGTCGTCATCATCGTGCTGATACCCGTCACAATGCCATCGACTTCATTGGATTGCATGGCGAGAAAGATCGGGCCCGTGCCACGATAACCACGGATGGTTTCAATATTGAGCTTCAACGCGTCTTTGGCGAGCATGGCAAAGACTTGATTGGTCGAGCCTGCGCCCACAGAGCCAATCAAAGCTTTCAGCGCACCAGATTTCAAATCGGCTGCGCTCTTGGCGGGGTGGCTTGCATTGACGAGGACGAGATAAGCATCTTGCTCGAAGGACGCGACTGAGCCGAGCCAGAGGAATTTCATCGGATCAAAGCGCACATTCATCTCGCCGCGAATGGCGAGCTGCGCACCGGTGCGATCAAGCGAGGCAATGACGGAGCCGT
Organism: Beijerinckiaceae bacterium; assembly: GCA_947453155.1. Classification (GTDB taxonomy): domain Bacteria; phylum Pseudomonadota; class Alphaproteobacteria; order Rhizobiales; family Beijerinckiaceae; genus Terripilifer. Next base: position 14,930 of record CANGFE010000036.1, read on the forward strand.
CTTTTTCGGCTGCATTGAACATGTGATTGGCAATACCAATCGGCCCGGCTGAGGACATGTTGCGGACAATGAGATTGGGATTGCCTGGCAACTGCTTGCCCATATGCCGTGCGACAACACGCGAGAGCGCATCATTGAGCCCACCCGGCGCATAGCCGACCAGCACATCCACATTGCGGCCTTTATAAAAGGCCTCGACCTCATCAGCCGCCGCAGCGCCGCCTAAAAGCCCGGGCGCGAGCGCGAAAGCGATCATGCCGAGGCGTAAATGTTGTGAGATGCGCGTCCGGGACAGACCAAAGGCCATCCAACCCTCCCCTGATGCGCGTCAACGCGCTTTTTTCTTGGGGCAAGGATTGGCTAAAAGCCCGGACGTGGCAAGCGCTTTACGGATGCGCGAAGCGCAACCGTATCAGGACAGGAGATGAAGAAGAGAAGAAATGGCGCGCCCGAAAGGATTCGAACCTCTGACCCTCAGATTCGTAGTCTGATGCTCTATCCAGCTGAGCTACGGGCGCGTGCCGTGCCGCGTTCAGCGGCATGGGCGCTCCATGTAGCCGCTCCTCTGCGCATTGGCAACAGGCGCGGCCGCTTTTTTCAGCCTCGCCCGGCAAATTCCTCAGGTGTTTGGGGAAATGGTGCCTTCCATTGCCGCTTCAGCAGCGGGCAACGTGATACGGAATGTGGCGCCAAGCCCCGCATCAGATGGCACCAGTGCAATAGTACCGCCATGGGCGCGCACGAGATCGGCAGCAATAGCAAGGCCAAGCCCCGTCCCGCCGGGTCGCGAAGAGGCCTTGAAGGGCTCAAACAGCCGCTTCTGGGCGGCCAGAGGCACGCCGGGGCCTGTATCGGCCACTTCCACCACCACAACGCCATTGCGGAGAACGGCGGTGATGATGATTTCGGCCGCACGGCCGGGCTGCGGGCCCGCCGTCTCCAGCGCCTCATTGGCATTGCGCAAGAGATTGAGGAAGACGCGGAACATATGCTCCGGATCGGCCTGCACCATGAGGCCCTTTTGCACGTCATTGCGAATGGTGACGCGGCTCGCGCCCTCCGGCAGCAAGACTTCAGAGGCTTCGCGGATCACACCGCGCAGGCCCATGGGGCGCATATTCGGCGCGCGCTCCACCGCGCGGCCATAAGTCAAAGTCGATTGGCAGAAAGCAATGGCGCGATCGAGTGTGGCAATGAGTTTGGGCGCCAGACGTTTGGCGATCGGGTCCGAGGATTCAATAAAGCGGTCCGACAGCAATTGCGCGGAGGCCAACATATTGCGCAAGTCATGACTGACTTTGGCCACCGCTAGACCCAGCGCGGCGAGGTTTTTCTTCTCTGCCAATTCGCGCAACAGCGCGCGCTGCATATCGGCAAGCGCTTGTTCCGCGCGGCCAATCTCATGGCCCAGACCTGAGGGGCGAATAATGCGCGACGTATCCTCGGGCGCAGCGCCAAAGGAAATAATGCTCGAGGTGAGGCGGCGCATGGGGCGCAGAACGAGACCATTGATCGACAAAGCGGCAAGGCTTGCCACGATCAAGGAAATGATCAGCGACAGCGCGAGAAGATTGCGCGAATGAACCAGCATGGCTTGGCGCAAAGGTGCCTCTGCCATGGTGATTTCAATATATTCGCCACCCGCAGGGGCCGGGCCCATCACCGCCAAAGTGCGATTGCGCCGCGTGGTCAAAGTGCCAAAGGCAGAAGCCACCGCTTCAAAGAAACCGGCATTGCGCATGTCATAGCGCACATCAATACGCGCCGGCGGCTCGCCGGCTGCCAAGAGACGGCGGCTGTCTTGCATCTTCAACACAATGGTGCGCGCACGAACGGCAATCAGCGCATCATCAATCAAACGGTCTGGGACTTGCGCGGCGGTTGCATCAAGCAAGAGAACAGCGGTCGAGGCCGCGCTCAAACGGTCGCGCAACCAGTTTTCGCGAAACAGAGCAATGGCTGGAACATAGACCGCGATTTCGGCCAGCATGACAAAGCCGATCACGAGCAAAAGCACGCGCCCAGCCAAGCCGAGGCGCGGTTTCATCGCGGGCTCGAGCTTTTCTGCCAAAGGATCGCGCCTCTCATCACGCATAAATGCAAACTACCCCATATTGGGACCCCGTCACAGGCGAGATTGTCCCTCTGCGAAATGTCCGGTGGTAGTACGGCTTTACTCAGGGACAGGATCAGCCCTGAACCCGCCAACGCCGACGCAAAATGACCGAAAGAAGGGCCAGACCGGCTAAAACAATCAGGGCAAAGACCAATTCCGGCCGTAAAAGGGTCAACGGATGAATATCCAAGCTGCACGACCCATTTCCGGCGGCCATACAGGCCCGCCAAGCCGCCAATTCGCCGGACAGGGCTTTTTCGAGCCCCGAGCCGACGAAGGCAAAGGCCAGAGTAACCGGCAAAATGCCGAGCGCCGTGGTCCAGAGAAAGGTGGTGAGGCGGATGCTGATCAGCCCGGTCCCGATATTCACAAACCAAGAGGGAAAGATAATCGCGACTCGCAAGAACAGCATGTAGGCGCTGGCATCTTCACGAAAGCCTCTGGCGAAAGATTGCAATCGCGGGCCCAGCCGCGCAGTCAGCACATGCGCAAAGCCCATGCGCGCTGCCAGAAACAAAAGCGCGCCGCCGAAAGTCGAGCCCATCACCGACAAAAGCGTGCCGAGAAACGGCCCGAATAGAAAACCCGATGTCACGGTGAGCAAAGGCGAGACGGGAAAAGCCATCGCCACCATAGCCACATACGTGCACACAAAAGCCGAGATGGTGAGCAGCGGTTTCTCCGCCACAAAGCCCTGTAAAAGATCACGCCCCTCCATCAATCGCGCGAGCGAAATGTTTTGCGCCAGACCGCTCGACCAGAGGGCAGCGGCCAGACAGGCAATGAGGAGCAAGGGTAAGAAACGGATCATGCCGTGGGCCGCGTTGCGAGCGGGGCTCCGCGAACCAACTCAACCAATCCGCGCGGATAGTTTCTCGAACAATTCGTTCTTGGACGAGAAAATATAATCCATCTGCGCGACCGTGACATGATCGGCGCCTTGCGAGACCAGCCAATCGGCGAGATCGGCCACTTTCTTTTTCGCAGCAACGAGTGTCAGCGGGCCATCTTTGGCAATGCCCAAAGGTGCGCGCGCAGCGAAAAGCTTTTCGGCTTGCGCGACAAGCTTGGTGCGGTCACCCGCGATGATCGCGCGCACTTCACGCGTCGTGCGTGCTTCTTCTTCGGCTGCAATGCGGCCCAGAATGACGCGTGCAATATTGCGTGTGCGCTCGTTCCAATCGGCCGTCAGCGAGGCGACGAGATTGGCTTCTGAACGCAGCATAATGCCGTCGTCCAAAACCTTCAGCGCATTGGCAGCGAGCGTTGCGCCCGTCGTTGTAATATCGACGATGAGCTCTGCTTGTCCTGCCGCTGGAGCACCTTCTGTCGCGCCGAGACTTTCGACGATGCGATAATCGGTGACGCCCTGTTCGGCAAAATAGCTGCGCGTCAGATTGATATATTTGGTGGCCACACGCATGCGCTCGCCACGACGCGAGCGATAGGCGGCCGCGACATCTTCGAGATCAGCCATATTGCGCACATCGATCCAGGCTTGCGGCACCGCCACAACGACATTGGCGTGACCGAAACCCAGCGGCGTCAGCAATTCAACCTTGGCATCGGCATCAGGCAAAGTCTCGCGCACGAGATCTTCACCCGTAATGCCCATGTGAGCTGTGCCAGCTGCCAATTGCGAGACGATTTCAGAGGCCGACAGAAAGGCGATTTCTACGCCTTCAAGACCTGCCAGCGTCCCGCGATAATCACGCAGACCACGGCCACGCACCACGTCGAGACCAGCGCGCGCAAAAAATGCATTGGCGTTTTCTTGCAAACGGCCTTTGGAAGGGACAGCGAGAACGAGATTGGTCATCACTTGCCTCCCTGCGCCAGCAAACGATCACACCAGATCGCTGCACCAATGGCGGGAATTTCTGCGCTCGCGCCCAAAGTCGTCATCAGGCGATCATAACGACCACCCCCCACAACGGGGCGCGCATCGCCCTTTTCATCAAAAGCCTCGAAAACGAAGCCCGTGTAATAATCGAGATTGCGCGCAAAGCCTGCCGAGAAGGACAGGCGCGCGGTTTCAACCTTGCGTGCTGCGATGAAGTTCAAGCGCGCATCAAAACCATCGAGCACGGCATTGAGATCAAGCTTGGCGTCTTTGGCGAGCTTTCGCATGGCACTCGAGGCTTGCGCCGGATCGCCCGCAATCTTCAAGAAACTCTCCAGAATGGCGCGCTTTTCTTGCGTCACTCCACCGCCCGCTTGGGCCGAGGCTTGCTCCAGATAGCGTTCGGCAATTTCATTGGCCGAGCGACCGCCCACCGAGGAAATGCCGGCAATCGACAAGAGATCTTGCACGAGCGCTCGCGCACCAGTGCGATCCACACCTGCGAGTGCTGCGAGCACACCGGAATGATCAGCGGTCGAACCATTGTCTTCGCGATCAAGAATTTTGGCGAGCTCTTGGCCAAGCGCATGTCCGCGACGAATGCGGCGCAACCAGACGGGTGGCAGATCGAGTGCTTCCAGCAAGCGGGCAAAGAGACCCGCATCACCAATGCGCACCGTGAGCTTGCGACCAAGCGCTTGTTCGGCCGCCTCGAGCGCCAAGACCATCACTTCGGCATCAGCTGCTTCACGATCTGTCCGACCGAAAGATTCAAGGCCCGCCTGATATTGTTCCGACGCCGTGCCCGCGCGAAAGCGGAACACGGGCCCGAGATAAGAATAGCTAGCGGGCTTTCCCGCTTGCGCCGCGCTGAGATAATCGCGGCAGACGGGAATCGTATATTCGGGGCGCAGACAATATTCGGAGCCTGACGCATCGCTCGTCAGATAGATGCGGCCACGAATATCCTCACCTGCCAAATCCAGAAAGACGGCGGCGGGCTGCAGAATGGCGGGCTCGGTGCGGGCAAAACCGGCGGCCACGAGATGCGCCAGCACAGCCTCGCGGCGTCCTGTCGTCTCGGTCCCTGCGGCCATGCTCTGTCCGGTCCTGCTCACGGGTCTCACCCTTTCAAAATAAAAAGCGCCCCGCTTGTAGCAAGCGAGGCGCGCTGATGCGAAGCCTTTTAGCTCAATCGTGCTTAACGCGCGCCCCAACCCCCTCGCCGCGCAGGACGGGGTCGCCAATACCCAGCGGCTCGGCATCCAACAGGACGAAGGCCATGCGGCAAACATCCGGGCCCTTGTTGCGCCAGGCGTGATAGGTCCCGCGCTGGATCATGACATCGCCCGGTCCCATAGTGACCTTCTCGTCCCCGTCGAGGTCCATTTCGATCTCGCCCGAGAGGACGATGATATAATCAATGGTCTCGGTCCGGTGGCGGCGGGGCGTATTGCCGGGCGGGTATTCGGCAATCATGAAGCGGGTGCCCTTTTCCGGCGGATAAGTGCCCAGCTGCCGGGCGCCCATATCCTCGGCATCGAGCCCGAGCGGCATGGTGGCGGGGGCGCCCTCTGAGGACCAGATCAGGGTCGAGAACTGGCCCGGCCGCGAACTCTTGGTATTGGTGGCCATTTCGTCGATCAGGACGGTCGCCCGGCCATCAGAATCATGGCCCGTGACGATGCGGCGAATGGGTTGGGGCTGGCGCTCCGGGGCGTTGCTCATTTCTCATCTCCTCCCGGCCCCCTTGAACCGGGGGCTTGTTCTTGCTCTGCCGGGCTAATCTGGCACGGCGCGGGCGCGGCTGAAACCCTCCACAGAGGCGCGAACATCAATTGACTTCGCCTCGGCTCTGCCCCTATATGCGCGCCAGCGAATTCGGCCAGCGCCGACGTCGTCCAATCCCCTATGCCGCAAGGCAATTTGGGGGAGTTGGATCCGGCGCCAGTCTCGACCCCTTTGGAATACCCTCAAGGGCCTGAAATCAGGGCACTTTTGGCTGTTCCGCCAGTATTGGAGCATACCTGTGAAGCGCACATATCAACCCTCGAAGCTGGTGCGTAAGCGCCGCCATGGTTTCCGTTCGCGCATGGCCACCGTCGGTGGTCGTCGTGTGATCGCTGCCCGTCGCGCCCGCGGCCGCAAGCGCCTCTCGGCCTAATACGAGACCCCTCCGGGGCTCGCGTTCAGGGGGCCGACCCACATGACAGGCCAAAATGGCGAATCTGTCGGCGCATCGGCCCGCACATCATCCTCAGTCGCCCAGTTCTCGGCTATTCATGGGCGGCTGAAAGAGCGCCAGCAGTTCCTCGCCGTTGCCAAGGGCGCGCGCCTTCATGATGCGGCCTTCACTTTGCAGGCGAAAGTGCAGCCAGCTGATGCGCAGACAGAAAGCCGCCGCTTCGGCCTCACCGTCACAAAAAAGACTGGCAATTCGGTGGAGCGCAATCGCATCCGCCGCCGCCTGCGCGCCGCCTTGCGCGACACTAGCGTGACACACAACACACTACCCAATAGCCCTGCTTGCGATTATGTGATTGTTGCACGGCGCGAATGTCTTTCCCTCCGCTTCGCCGATCTGACAGAGAAACTCGGCGCGTTGATCGCGCGCATGGACCGGCGTCTCACCAAAACCACCGACACTCATCAGGCCCAAAACACATGAGCAGCGAACAAAAGAATCTCTTCCTCGCCATCGGCCTGTCGATGCTGGTGCTGTTCGGGTGGAATTATTTTTACGGCGCACCGACTGTTGATAAGCAGCGCCAGGCCCAACAGGCCACGCAGCAAGCTGCGCCCAATGCAGCGGCTCCTGCCGCCAGCGTCAATCCGGGTGCAGCGCCTGCCGCAACAGCGGAAGCAGCACCTGCCACGCGCACGCGCGCTGAAGCGCTGCCCCTTTCGCCGCGCATCACCATTGATACGCCGGCCCTGGCCGGCTCCATCGCGCTCAAAGGCGGCGTGATCGATGACGTTTCATTGAAGAACCATCGCGAGACGATTGATCCCAAGAGCGCGATGATCGAACTCTTCGCACCCGTCGGCTCGATCAATGCCTATTATGCGGAAACAGGTTTCCGCGCGGCTGCCGGCAGCACGCTCACCCTGCCCGACATGAACACGCTCTGGAAAGCCAATGGCACGAACCTGTCGGTTGGCAAGCCAGTTGAACTGACCTGGGACAATGGCAAGGGCCTTGTCTTCAAGCGCAGCATTTCCGTTGATGACCGCTACATGTTCTCGGTGAAAGAAACGATCGAGAACAAGAGCGGCGCAGCGATCACTTTGCAGCCCTATTCTGCCATCACACGCATCGGCAAGCCCAAGACTGATGGCTATGCCGTGCTGCATGAAGGCCTGCTCGGCGTGATCGGCGACTCGCGCGTCATTGAGCTGACCTATGATGCGATTGAAAAAGAAACGCAGATGATGAAGCTGGCCGAAGGCACGTCTGGCTGGCTTGGCTTTACCGATAAATATTGGGCGACGGCCATTGTGCCTGCGCAGGACGTGAAGTTCGGCGGTCGCTTCTCGGCTTTCGGTCCGCAGGGCGCAAATCGCAGCTACCAGACCTTCGTTCTCGAAGATGCGCGCACGATTGAAGCGGGCGCAACGAGCGATGTGACAACCACGCGCATTTTCGCGGGCGCCAAGGAAGTGCGCGCGATTGACAATTATCAGACCTCGCTCGGCATCAAGAATTTCGATCTGATGATCGATTGGGGCTGGTTCTATTTCATCACCAAGCCGCTCTTCAAATTGATCGACACGATCTACCATTATGTCGGCAATTTCGGTGTCGCAATTCTGATCGTCACTGTGATCGTGAAAGCTGTCTTCTTCCCGCTTGCCAATCGCTCTTATCTGTCGATGGCGAAGATGAAGGCTGTGCAGCCGGAAATGACGCTGCTCCGCGAACGCTTCAAGGACGACAAGCAAAAGCAACAGCAGGAATTGATGGAGCTCTACAAGCGCGAGCAGATCAATCCGGTTGCGGGTTGCTTGCCGGTGATTGTGCAGATCCCCGTTTTCTTCGGCCTCTACAAGGTGATCTTCATCACGCTGGAAATGCGCCATGCGCCTTTCTTCGGCTGGATCAAGGATCTCTCGGCGCCCGATCCGACGACCATGTTCAATCTTTTCGGCCTGCTGCCGTTTGATCCCACAAGCCTGCCGATGGTGGGGCACTTCCTGGCGATCGGAATTTGGCCGCTGCTCATGGGCATTTCCATGTTCGTGCAGATGAAGATGAACCCGGAGCCAACCGATCCGGTTCAGAAGCAGATGTTCACCTGGATGCCGATCATCTTCACTTTCATGCTCGGCACATTCCCAGCTGGCCTCGTCATCTACTGGACGTGGAACAATCTGCTCTCCGTGAGCCAGCAATATTTCATCATGAAGCGCGCAGGCGTGAAGGTGGAATTGTGGGACAATCTCTCGGGCCTCTTCGGCAAGAAGTCGTCGTAACAAATAAGGGCGCGCACGCTTTGTGCGCGCTCTGTCCTTACAGGGATTGATTTCATGACCGAGAGCGATCCCGAATTATTCGAGCGCGCACGCAAACTCTTTGCCGGCAATTGCGAGTTCATCTGGGCGGCTGCCAAAATCGATGGCTTGCCGCCGATGGGCCCCGTCGAGATTGCCTTCGCCGGACGCTCCAATGTCGGCAAATCCTCGCTGCTCAATGCGCTGACCGGCCGCAAGGCTCTGGCGCGCACATCCAACACGCCCGGCCGCACGCAGCAGCTCAATTTCTTTGCCATGGGCACGCCCGGCGAAGAGCCGATGCGCCTCGTCGATATGCCTGGCTATGGCTATGCCGCCGTCTCGAAAGAAAAAATCTCGACCTGGACCAAGCTGATGCACGCCTATCTGCGCGGCCGCGCTTCGCTGGCGCGCGTCTTCGTGCTGGTGGATGGCCGCCATGGCTTGAAGCCGCCAGATCTCGAAATGTTCGACCTGCTCGATTCCAGCGCCATGTCCTATCAGGTGATCCTGACCAAGAAGGATGAGTGCAAAAAGTCGGAAGTTGACGCGCGGATTGAGGGTGTGCGGGCAGCGCTGCTCAAGCGCCCCGCGGCTCACCCTGAGATTCTCTTCACCTCGTCCGAAACAGGCGAGGGAATCGGCGAATTGCGCGAGGCCATCGCCCGCCTGATGAAAGAGCGCGGGACGGTTTTTTAAGTCCAGCACCCCTACCCGTCATTGCGAGGAGGCCGGAGGCCGACGCGACAACCCAGAGGCGCCGCGTGAGGCCTGTGGATTGCTTCGCTTCGCTCGCAAGGACGCCAGGAGGTGGATTGCGCCTCCTGTCTTGAGGCTGCCATGGGGACGGGCTAAACAGGGGCGCGCCGAAAAAGAGCACGTAAGGACCCACCCATGACCGACACGCTGAAGGGCAGCCCGCAAGAGCAGGCCGAAATCCTCATGCAGGCGCTGCCGCATATGCTGCGCTATGATGAGTCCATCATCGTGGTGAAGTATGGCGGTCATGCCATGGGTGACGAAGAAGTCGCCCGGCGCTTTGCCAAAGACATGGTTCTGCTGGAGCAGTCCGGCGTCAATCCGGTGGTTGTCCACGGCGGCGGCCCACAGATCGGCGCCATGCTGAAAAAGCTCGGCATTAAATCCGAATTTGCCTCCGGCTTGCGCATCACCGATCGCGCGACGGTCGAGATTGTCGAAATGGTGCTGGCCGGTTCGATCAATAAAAATCTCGTCGGCTACATCAATGCGGAAGGCGGCCGCGCGATTGGTCTGTGCGGCAAAGACGGCAATATGGTCACGGCGCGCAAAGTGACCGACACAGAAGTTGATCTGGGTTTTGTCGGCGAGCCTGACAAGGTTGACACGACTGTGCTCGACCAGGTGCTTGGCCGCGAACTCATCCCCGTGCTTGCACCTGTCGCCATGGGCGCCGATGGCGAGACGTATAATGTCAATGCCGATACATTTGCAGGCGCCATTGCTGGTGCACTCGGCGCCAAGCGTCTCTTGTTTTTGACGGACGTTCCGGGCGTGCTCGACAAGAACAAGCAATTGATCAAGGAATTGAAAGTTGATGATATCCGTCGGCTAATTGCCGATGGCACCATTACAGGTGGCATGATCCCCAAGGTCGAGACCTGCATTTACGCGCTGGAACAAGGCGTGGAAGGTGTTGTCATTCTGGACGGCCAGACACCGCATGCCGTGCTGGTTGAATTGCTCACCGATGGTGGCGCAGGCACGCTGATCACGAGGTAAGAGCCATTTCTGGAAAAGCCGCAGATTTCGAGACCATCTTGAACGACGCGGCTTTTCCGCTTCTGTCCGAAGAGACGCGCGCAGCCTTTGCCCATGTTGAAACATGGGTTTTTGATCTCGACAACACGCTCTATCCGCCCTCCAGCGATCTCTGGCCGAAAATCGACCAGCGCATCACTGTGTTCATGTCGCAGCTTTTTGGGCTCGACGGGTTGTCGTCGCGCGCTTTGCAGAAATATTACTACCAGCGCTATGGAACGACGTTGCGCGGGCTGATGGAAGAACATGCCATTTCGTCAGACGAGTTTCTGGAATTCGTGCATGACATTGATCGCTCGTCGCTCGTGCCCGATCACACGCTGGCTGAAGCCATCACGCGCTTGCCCGGCCGCAAACTCATTCTCACCAATGGCTCGCGCAAACATGCCGTGCACACGGCCCGACATTTGGGCATTGATCATCTGTTCGAAGATATTTTCGACATTGTCGCAGCCGACCTCATGCCCAAACCTGCGGCTGAAACCTATGACCGCTTTCTGGATCGTCATGGGGTCGATCCTGCGCGCGCCGCCATGTTCGAAGACATTGCGCATAATCTCGCTGTCCCCCATGCGCGCGGCATGAAGACCGTGCTGGTGACGCCAAAAGCCGGCGCGCACGACCATCGTGAAGATTGGGAAATTGCCGCCGGCGCTAAAGCCGCACATGTGGATTATTTGACGCAGGATCTGGCCGGATTCCTGTTCGGGCTCGGATATTCGCCCGCTTGACCCGACCTTGGGTTCGATTGTGGAATGAGACAGCGGACGAAGCATTGAAAAGCTCCGCCTCATTTGACAAAACAACCTTTAAGGTTTATTTATTTTGCACAAGTTCAAACCGTCTCATGATCTTGAGGCGTTCAAAGTGGCGTTTGTTCGCCATCGAGCGCCAATGACCATCTCGGCCATTACCAGCGCTCGAACCTTAGGTTTTGAAAAGCGTGAAGGCATCGCGCGCGTCATCAATGCCCTTCAACACAAGCATTTCGTTAAATCAGTCACAAGTTTCAACGATCACAAACAATGGCAGGATGTTTACGTCATCCCTTGGGACGGCGTCGTCATTTACATCAAATTCACAGCACACACTTTGACCGAATTCATTTTGCTGTCGTTCAAAAGGAAATAGGCCATGCGCGATGACGTTCAATTTCCTTTTGGCCAGACCATGATTCATCCGGAAACAGGCGCACTTC
>CANGFE010000037.1 GCA_947453155.1 Beijerinckiaceae bacterium
GCGAAGCCATCAAGATCAAGGCTTCGAAGAAGGTCGCTTTCCGCGCCCTCAAGGAGCTCAAGGAAGCCGTCTAAGCTTTCTTGGTCTGTTTATGCAGAAAGGCCGGAGCGAAAGCTCCGGCCTTTTTGTTTTGCACGCACTCTCTGCCGTCATTGCGAGGAGCGGAGCGACGCGGCAAACCAGAAGCCACACGCGGCACTTCTGGATTGCTTCGCTTCGCTCGCAATGACGGGGCGTGACGTTAGACGACCTGATTATACCAAGTCAGATCAATATACTTGTTCGGCTCGGTGAGCTGGCCGCCTGTGCCATATTTCGAGCGCAGCGCCAGAACCGTGTCGACGCCCTTCATCAGCATGGCGGCTTTCGGCGTGAGGCCAGATTTCGGCGACAGCAGCGAATTCATCACAGCACCTGCAACTGGCGGCTTGATCTCGGGCATGCGCTCCAGAAGGATTTGCGTGGCTTCTTCGCGGTTCGCAGGATCAAGCGTCCAGGCGAGACCGTCGAGATAACCCTTGATGAAGCCCTTCAGCGCTTCAGGGTTGCTCTGCGCCCAAGCACGGCTCGCGGCAAAGGAGCCACCCTGATAATCAGCAAATAGATTGCTCGATGTATCGAGAACTTTGAAACCCTGATTGCGTGCAATCGAGGTGAAAGGCTCGATGGTCAGCGTACCGACATGTTCGCCAGCCTTGACGCTTTCCCAACGCTGCGGCGTCGCACCCACCGGCACCATGGAATAATCCGCCTTGGTCAGGCCGTTCTTTTCCAGCATGTCGTAGAGCACGAAAGCAAAGCCGGTCGAGAGCGCGTCAAGCGCCAGCGACTTGCCCTTTAGATCGGCGTAAGTGGCGATGTCGGGCGAAGTGACGAATGCCAGCTCCACCTGTGTCGCGCCCATGAAAGCGATGAAGTCGGGTGTCTCGGGGAGTTTCACCGCGCCCTGGCCTTCGCGATAGGCGACCACATTGTCGAAAGCCGTCCCGGCAATCTGGAATTTTCCATTGGCGAGATTTTCTGCCTGGAACGCGGAAGAGGGGGTCGTTGTCAGATTGACGGTGACGCCGGCCTTTTCAAACAGGCCCTTGGCCTGCGCGACGAAGATCGGCAGGTTCGGTGCGCCCGGAAAGCAGATGATGTCGAGTTGGGTGGTCATTTGTTCTCTCCCTAATTCATTTTTCCTCCGTCATTGCGAGCCGAAGGCGAAGCAATCCAGAAGCTACACGTGAGGCCCTTGGTTTGCTTCGCTTCGCTCGCAATGACGGCTCACATTTGTTTCGCGTCCTGAATGGCCTGCCAGATTTTCAGCGGCGTCACCGGCATTTCAATGTCATCCACTCCGTAAACCTTCAGCGCATCGACCACAGCATTAACGATGACGGAAAGGGCAGGCGTCGTGCCGCCTTCGCCGCCTGCTTTGATGCCGAGCGGATTGGTGGGCGAGAGCACTTGCGCAATCTCGGTGCGGAAAGTGGGCATATTGTCGAAACGCGGCATGCCGTAATCCATGAAGGAAGCAGCGACCGGCTGACCATCTTCATTCAGCTCGAACAATTCGAACATGGCCTGACCAACGCCCTGCGCAATGCCGCCATGCGTCTGGCCATGCACGATGAGCGGATTGATGCAGCGGCCGACATCGTCAACCGTGGCATAGCGCTTGAGATCAATCCAACCCGTGTCGGGGTCAATCTCGACTTCGCAAACGGCCGTGCCATTCGGGAAAACAGGCTCATGCATTTCATTGGTGAGGCCAATGGCAAGGCCATCTTTCAAATCATCCGGCAGGCTGGCCTGAGCTGCTTCCTTCGCCAGTTCGAACATGGAGAAAGAGCGGTTGGTCGCGGCGTGATGGAAGCGGCCGTCTTCGAAAGAAATCTCGTCTGTCTTCTTGCCCAGCACATGCGCGGCAATGGCCTTGCCCTTTTCAATGAGCAAAGTGGAAGCTTTGGAAATCACCGTGCCCGCATGGCGCATAGAGCGGCCTGAGTGAGAGCCGCCGCCGACACTGACAATATCTGTGTCGCCGATAATGATCGTCACGCTCTCAACTGGCACATGGCAGAGATCAGCCACGACTTGCGCAAAGCTCGTTTCATGGCCTTGGCCTGAGGGCTGTGTACCGATCACGCAAGACACTTTGCCATCTGGATGAATGGTGATCTCAGTGCGCTCTTTGGGCGAGCCGATGGAGCTTTCGACGTAATTGGCCATGCCGACGCCATAGAGCTTGCCGCGTGCCTTGGCCTCAGCGCGGCGCGCCTCGGCGCCTTTCCAGTCGGCTATGTCGAGTGCCCAATCCATATTCTTTTCATATTCGCCGCTGTCATAGGTGGCGCCCACCGCATTGGTATAGGGAAACTTGTTCGGCGCGACGAGATTTTTGCGGCGCAGTTCGATTTTATCCATGCCGAGCTGTTCAGCGGCACGTTCCATCAAACGCTCGATGACAAAATTGACTTCCGGCCGGCCCGACGAGCGATAGGCCTGCGTCGGCATGGTGTTGGTGAACACCGCGCGCGCGCGCAATGTCGCCACCGGAATATCGTAAGAACCTGTGATGAGGCCCGAGCCCTTGCCAAGTGGCGAGAGCGACACGCAACGCGCGCCGACATTCGAGATATTGTCAGAGCGCATCGCCAGAATCTTGCCTGTCTTGTCGAAGGCGAGCTCCGCATGCACGGCCAGATCGCGGCCCTGATAATCGGTCAGAAAAGCTTCCGTACGCGTGCATGTGTGCTTGACCGGACGGCCGACCTTTTTGGCCGCCCACATGACCAGACCATATTCGACATAGACACGGTTTTTGGTGCCGAAATTGCCACCCACATCAAAGGTGCAAACGCGCACTTGGTCGGGTTCGACGCCGAGCACAAGGGCGAGCTCGTTCTTCTGGCGCACGGCGCCGCCGCCGCCGCAATGCAAAAGATAGCGGCCGGTCTTGGCATCATAATCACCAAGCGCTGCACGCGGCTCAATGGTCACGCCTGTGACGCGCGGAATGTAAATATCCATCGCCACGATATGTGCCGCGCCCGCAAAGACGGCATTGGTGGCGGGCACATCGCCGAAGGTTGTGTCGACGAAGCAATTGTCAGGTGTCTCATCCCAGACAGCGGCATGGCCGGGTTGGATGGCTTCACGCTGGTCGGTGACGAAGGGCAGCACATCCCATGTCACGTCCACAGCCTCGGCGGCATCCATGGCCTGCATTTCGGTTTCAGCCACAACAATGGCAACAGCTTCGCCCACATGGCGGGCCTTGTCGGCGGGCAGCAGCATGTGCGGGCCAATGAAGATCGGCGTGCCATTCGGGCCGGTGAGCTTCATGTCATATTTGGTCTTGGGCACCGGATCATGCGGGATGGGCTTTAGCGCGTCAGCCGCCACATCGGCGCCGGTAAAGATGCCCAGCACACCCGGCTTGGCGCGTGCGGCCGCCGTATCGATCTTGACAATGCGCGCATGCGGATGGGGTGAGCGCACCATGGCCGCATAGGACTGGTTGGGAAGTGTGAAATCGTCGGTAAAGCGGCCTTGGCCGGTGAGCAGACGCTGGTCCTCATTCCGGCGCATCGGCTTGCCGATGGAGGAAAATTCCGAAGAAACCTGCTTATTCATGCCCTGCATTCCCTGGTACCAATCCGGCCCCGCTGGGGGTCTGTTTTGGATTGGGCTTTTGGCCCGTCCTCTGGTTGCTTCGCTAGACTATTGTATATACCAAAGCAACCGAATGGGGGCTGTGTCGCGCCCCGCCGAAAAAGGTTTTGGAACAATGGCCAAGGAGCAGGTCCGGGGTGCCCCCGCTGACTTTCAGGAACATCTCGCCCGCCTCGAAGCGGCCGGCCTTTTGGTGCGCATCGACCGACCGATCAATAAGGACACCGAGCTCCACCCGCTGATGCGCTGGCAATTCGTTGGCGGCTATCCGGAAAGCGAGCGCAAGGCTTTCCTCTTCACCAATGTGGTCGGCTCTAGGGGTGAAAAATACGACATGCCCGTCGTCTGCTGCGCCTTGGCGGGCTCAGAAGAAATCTATGCCGCTGGCATGGGCGTGGCGCCGGAAGAACTCGGCGACATTTGGATGCACGCCATCGACCACCCAATCCCGCCAGAATTCATCGAAACCGCGCCTTGCCATGATGTGGTGATTACGGGCGACGAGCTGACCCAACCGGGCAAGGGCCTGTCGCGTCTGCCTGTGCCGATTTCGACGCCGGGCTTTGATGCCGCACCCTATCTGACCGCCACATGCGTGGTGACAAAAGACCCCGAAACGGGCGTGCGCAATATGGGCACTTATCGTGCTGGCCTGAAGGCGGAGAACCGCTTGGGCGTGCGCATGGCCTCGCGCCTGGGTGGGGCAGGCGGCTATTTGCACTGGCTGAAGTATCAGAAACTCGGCAAGCCGATGCCGGTCGCCATTGTGGTCGGCTGCGCGCCAGTCGTGATGTTCACCGGCCCGCAAAAGCTTTCGACCTCGCAAGACGAAATGGCTGTTGCTGGCGGTCTCGCGGGTCGTGCTTTGCGCGTGACCAAGTGCAAGACGGTGGATCTCGAAATCCCCGCTGACGCCGAAATCGTGGTCGAAGGCTATATCGATACGGAAATGCTCGAGCCCGAAGGCCCGTTCGGCGAAAGCCACGGCCATGTCGCGCTTGAAGATTTCAACATGTCGATGGTGGTCACCGCCATCACGCATAAAAAGAATGCGGTCTTCACGACCATTCTGTCGGAAGTGACGCCGTCTGAATCCTCCATTCTAAAGAAGAGCGCCTATGAGGCGCTGTACTTCGCCCATCTGAAAAACCAGCTCGAAATTCGTGGCATCAAAAAAGTCGTGATGCATGAGCCGCTGACCAATTTGCGCAAAGTGCTGTTCTTGCAATTTGCTCATGGTGCGCCGCAGACGGAAGTCTGGCGTGGTTTGCAGGGCGCGGCGACCTTGCAAGCGCAATGCGGCAAAGTGGTCATCGCGGTCTCGGAAGATATTGATCTGCACAATACGGATGCGATCTTCTGGTCGCTCGCTTATCGCGCCAATCCGATCGAAGATATTTTGATCATTCCCTATCGCTCAGGCGGGCATGGTCCGAAATCGGGTGCTGGTGGCGATTCCACTTTGCTGATGGATTTGACACTGAAACACACCATGCCGCCGCTGGCTTTGCCCGCGAAGGAATATATGGAAAATTCCAAAAAGATTTGGGAAGAGCTGAACCTCGGCCGCTTGTCGGTCAAAGCGCCTTGGCATGGCTATGATCTGGGTGATTGGTCACCCGATTGGGATGCTTTCGCGCAAAATGCAGCCAAGGGTGATTGGGCCAAGAATGGCGAAAACACCTATGGTCGTCGCCGCGCAGGCCTCAATCCGGAAACCCCCGTGCGCAAGGTTGAAGGCAAGGACAAGAAGTGATGCTTCGCGTTTCTCTCACGATCAATGGCGAGAAGGTTTCAGCAGAGGTTGATCCGCGCACGCTGCTGGTCAAGTTCTTGCGCGATCATCTGCGCCTGACCGGTACGCATGTGGGTTGTGACACGACCCAATGCGGCGCTTGCACGATCATCTTCAATGGTGATGCCGTGAAGAGCTGCACCATGTTGGTTGCGCAAGCCGATGGCGGCGAAGTCACAACGATTGAAGGTCTGGCCAAGGGTGACAAAATGCACCCTGTGCAAGAGGCGTTTCACATCCATCACGGCTTGCAATGTGGTTTTTGCACACCCGGCATGGTGATGCGCTCGGTTGATCTGTTGAACAAGATTCCGAAACCAACGGAAGACGACATTCGTCACGGCATGGAAGGCAATCTCTGCCGTTGCACGGGCTACCACAATATTGTTGCTGCCATTCAAGCGGCATCCGGACAAGAAACGATTGGTCATTGACGACTTAGGCGCACACCGCGTCGTCATTGCGAGCCGAAGGCGAAGCAATCCAGAGGCGACATATGAGGCTTCTGGATTGCTTCGTTCCTCGCAATGACGGCGGAAAGAAGGAGGATCAAATGAAGAAGATTTTTGTAGCCGCATTGGCTCTCTGCGTCTCGGCTCCGGCCCTCGCGCAGGATTTTTTTGCTGGCAAGAATGTGACAATCCTCGTCGCCTCCTCAACGGGCGGTGGCCTTGATACATATGCGCGTCTCGTCGGGCGCCATTTCCATAAGCACATTCCCGGCCGCCCCAACATTGTCGTACAGAATATGCCGGGCGCAGGCGGCAACATCGTTGCGCAGAACCTCTACAATATCGCGCCGAAAGACGGCACGGTCATGGGCGTCACATTCCCGAGCGTCATCGTCGATCCGCTGCTGACCGAAGGCGTGAAGCGCGAATTTGATGCAACCAAATTCAACTATATCGGCAATGCCCATTCCGAAGTGCTTGTCTGCGTGATCCGTAAGGACGCACCCGTTCAAAAACTCGAAGATTTGCGCACCACTGAAATCATCATCGGCGCCACTGCGCCGGGTTCGACAACCGCTGACTTTCCGAAAATTGCCAATGGCGTGCTCGACACCAAGATGAAGCTGGTGACGGGCTATAAGGGCTCGCGCGAAGTCACCATGGGGATTGAAAGCAACGAGGTGCAGGGCATTTGCGGTCTCGGCTATTCGACCGTGAAAGTGCAATATCCCGACATTATGAACAATCCTTTCGCGCGCATTTTTGCGCAGGAAGATATGGCGGGCCATCCGGTTTTGAACAAAGCGGGCGTCCCGCTGTTGATCAATCTGGCGCGCAATGACGATGAGCGCGCTGCCATGCAGATGTTCTATGGCCAGAACGCCATTGCGCGTCCTTTCATCCTGCCGCCGAATGTGTCTGCCGATCGCGTCGCGCTGTTGCGCAAGTCATTTGACGAGACGATGAAAGATCCGGAGCTTCTCGCTGAAGCGGAGAAAATGACCATCGACGTGGTGCCGAGCAATGGTGAAGCGGTGACGAAAATCGTTAACGCCATGTATGCCACGCCGCCAGCCGTGATCGCACGGGTGAAGGAAGCACTTGCGCGCTCCAAGTAAACTACGTCATTGCGAGGAGCAAAGCGACGAAGCAAACCAGAAGCAGCGTGTGAGGCTTTCTGGGTTGCTTCGCTTCGCTCGCAATGACGAAACGCGCTAAATAATCTCGCGCAATTTTGCGGCCACTTGGGTCGGGATTTCCAACGGCGACAAATGCCGCGCACCCTTGGCAATGGTCAGCTGCGAGCCTTTGATATTGGCGTGCAGATATTCGGCCATAGCCACCGGCGTTGCATAATCTTCTTCGCCGACCAGAATACGGGTCGGCACGTTAATGCCGGCCAGACCTGCGCGCATGTCGGCCACGCCCAGCATGATGCAGCTGGCGTGATAGGCGTGCGGCTCGTTGGCCACAAAAACCTTGTTACAATGCTGCACGACATCATCATGCGCAGCATTGAAAGCGTCCGAGAACCAGCGCGATTTCTGGAACGGAATGAGCGAGGCGAGGCCATCAGCCACGCCCTTGTCAGCGCGCTCTTTCCAAGACTTTGGCGCATCTTCGCCATACCAGGCGGTCGTGTCGCACAGGCCGAGGCTGTTCACGCGGTCCTTGTGGCGGATCGCAAAAGCTAGAGACACGCAGCCGCCCATCGAGCAACCGGCGACCGTTACTTTGCTCCAGCCCAGATGATCGAGCACATCGGCGAGATCATCGGCAAATTGATCGACCGTATATGGGCCTTGCGGCTTGTCCGATTGGCCATGGCCACGGCAATCGATGACTAGCACGGCAGCGTCCTTGGCAAGTTCTTCTGCCACCGGCTGCCAGAAGCTACGGTCCATCGCGAGTGAATGGATGAGGGCGACTTTCTTCTCAGCATTGGCATTGCCGAAAATCGTATAGCCAATGCGAACGCCATCGCGGGTTTTTGCGAACATGTGAGTTCACCTTATTCTGATTCAGATGGAACTATCTAACAGACTGAGCCCGTCATTGCGAGCGCAGCCAAGCAAACCAGTAGCAGCATGTGTGGCCTCTGGATTGCTTTGCCCTCGGCTCCCAACGACGGCGTTTATGCGATGACTTCGTCGCGCTTGGAGGAAAAATGATAGCGCGGGATTTCATCGAGATTGCAGCCTGTCATGCGCACGACCCACGCCTGCTCGGGATGGGCGGTTGAATGGATTTTGCCTGGCCCATAGGCGCGGGTCTGGCCGGGACCAATTGAATAATGCTCGCTGGGCTTGAGCACGACGCGCTCTTCTGACGCGTCATTGATCCGCTCATATTCGGTCATGTCGGTGTGGTTGCGGACATTGGCATAAATGGCCCAGCTGTCGCCGTGGCTATGGGGCTTTCCCACTTTGCCGCCCTTTTGCACATGCGCGAAAAGATAAAAGCCTGTCTCCGCATCATGCAGCAATTCGCGTTTGCCCGGCGGATCATCTTCTGAAAATGCCTGAGCAACAAAGTCTGGGTCGCTGATCAGCATCGACAGCCCAGCCGAGATTTTTTCCAAAGCTACGTCGAGCGGCTCGCTTTTGAGAAGGGTGCGGCTTTGCCGGCCAAAGCGTTCAAGCGCCTGTGTCATGTCGTTCCTCCCTTGATCTTGGGGACACAATAGAGCGCGCAGCCCGGCTTCAGCAAGAGCGGAACAAAGACAAGGCACGTGAGTTTCCAGCCCAGTTCCGGCACTCTGAGGATCACGCCATGAGCATGTCGAGCGGCACATCAAATGTTCTAGAAACCGCCAGGTCGGCGGCAGCTGAAGCGGGTCTTGATCCGGGGAAATTGGCGCAAGAAATGGGCGCCAAATTGATGGATGCAGCAGAAGCCCAGAAACAAGCTGGCGCTGAAACTGTGATAGGCATGGCTCGCGCCATTCGGTCTGCTGCGGGTGATCTTGAAAAGGAGTCTCCCCAAATGGCTCACGTCGTGCGCAGCGCAGCCTCAACCATCGAAAATATGACGCGCGATTTCAACGACCGCTCTGTCGAGGATATGGGGCAAGCGGTGATTGATATGGCGCGGCGCAGTCCGGGCGTGTTTTTTGCGGGCTCCATGCTCGCAGGCTTTGCCCTGTTCCGCTTCCTCAATTCCGCGCAAGGCAGTTTGGGCTCGCTCACATCATCGTCAAACATGTCATCTTCAGGCACGCAATCGACAAGCGGGGGAGATATCTGATGGCACGCGAAGACACGCGCTCGACCATGGAGCTGATCTCGGACGCCTTTGGGGATGCCTCCGCATTGCTTTCCTCTGAAGCGAAACTGTTGCGCGCGGAGATGAATGAGAAAATCAATCAGGCGCTCTCAGCCATGGCCCTGATGCTGGGGGCTGCGATCTTTTTCATCGGCGCGCTGTTACTCTTGTTGGAGGCGGGTGTCGCTTATCTTGTGCAAATGGGATTTTCCACCGCCATCGCGAGCCTCATCATGTTTGGTGTGTCGGCAGTGATGGGGCTCATATTGTTTTTCATCGGCAAATCAGCTTTGGCGCCGGAAAATCTGAAACCCGATCGCGCGATGAACCAGATCAATCGTGACATGGCCATGGCGCGGCAAGTGGCCTCTGGCCGTTGAGAATAAGGAGTGCGACATGATGAATATCAGCGCGCAGATGCGTGATAATCCACTCTCCGTTCTGCTGATCGGGGCAGGAGTCGGCCTGATGATGACCCGCAGTTTTGGAAATGGCGAAACCAGCGCTATGCGCCCATATCGGGGTGAAGATGCGGGCGATATGATTGGCCGCGCGTCAGAGGCTGTTTCCAATCAGGCGCAGAATATTCGCGATACAATGACAGAGAGCTATTCAGCTGCCACCGAGAGCCTATCTGAAATGGGCGAGCGTGCTGTTGAATATACGCAGCGCGCGACAAGTGGTCTGTCAGCTCTGGCAACCGAGCAGCCTTTGGTTTTGGGGGCGCTTGGTCTGTTGGCCGGGGCGGCGCTGGCCGCCATGCTGCCGCGTACGCAATTGGAAGATGAATATGTGAGGCCTGCTGCGCGGCAATTGCGCGACCAAGCCTCGTCTGTCGCAAGCCAGACGCTGGAACGTGCCAAGGGCGTCGCCTCAAAAGCAGCTGATGTCATCACCTCCGAGTTTGTGGGTGACGAGCATCGGGGCTCGGGCGCGGCGAGCGGTGGGCCGCCATGGTCTGGGACATCCAAGCCGCAGGTGGGTTCTGCGCGGCCGACAGAAAATATTTCTGCTGGGCAAGGCTCCGGCGGCAGTCAGGGCTGAGGCCTGCTACACTTGCTTCATGGTCGATTCTTATCTCTTGCGCGCGGGTGAGGCCCGCGCGTTCTTTTCTGCACAGGGTGCTGAATGCCGAAAATGGCAAATCGGCGCGCGCGATCTTTTGTGGTCTGGAGACGAGGCCATTTGGCCCGCCATTTCACCAGTGCTGTTTCCCACCTGCGGTTGGTCGCGCGAAGGGCATATTCGTATTGGTGATAAGCGCCACCCCATGCCTGTCCATGGTTTTGCCGCGCATTCGTTTTTCGATGCTGAACACATCGATGACAGCACGTTGCGTTTCACGTTGCAGGCGGATGCGATCACGCACGCGCATTATCCCTTCGAGTTTCGATTGGCGCTCACCTATCGTCTGGAGGCTCATGCGCTCAGCGTGACCTGTGAGATTAGCAATGCGGGCAGCCACAGGATGCCTTATGCCGTCGGGCTTCATCCCGGCTTTGCTCTGGATTGGTCGGCTGGTGCGCATCGCTTTATCTTTGATGAGCCAGAGCGCAGCCAAGTTCCGCTGATTGCACCGGGGGGGCTTTTCTCTGCGCGCCAGCGCCCCGTGCCGCTTGAGGGACGCGTGCTTGATCTCACGCCCGAACTCTTTGCTGACGAGGCGCTCTGCTTTCTCGACACGCGCTCTCGTGCCTTTGCGCTGGGAGCCCCCGATGGTCGGCTGCGGATCGAGGCACCCGATTTTCCCCATCTGGTTCTATGGAACCGGAAGGGCGGGCCGTTTCTGGCTATCGAAAGCTGGACCGGAACGGGCGACCCGGAGGGTTTTGACGGGGCTTTCTTTGAGCGGCCCTCCATGATTCATCTCGAACCGGGCGCTAACCGGCAGCATCATGTGCGCTATGCTTGGGAGCCGCTTGGCAGGGCCGTGGCCAGCCCCTAAAAGGCGAAAAGCACGGGGAGTTATGGGCTGATGGCTGACATTCTGGTGAAATCCGAGAGCGGGGCTCTGATCATTGATGGCAAGGCAGCCTCGGCTGCAGTGCTGGCGGACGTCGCCAAGGGCGCGGCTGAATTGATCGCCGCTGGCATCAAGCCCGGTCTGGCTGTGGTTTTGGTTGGCGAAGATCCCGCGAGCCAGGTCTATGTGAAGTCGAAAGGCAAAGCGGCTGAGACATGCGGCTTCCATTCGGTGCAGCACACTTTGTCGGCGGATACTTCGCAGGCTGATCTGATCGCACTGGTGCACAAGCTCAACGCTGACCCCGCGATCCATGGCATTCTTGTGCAATTGCCTTTGCCCAAACAT
This sequence comes from Beijerinckiaceae bacterium, assembly GCA_947453155.1. Classification (GTDB taxonomy): domain Bacteria; phylum Pseudomonadota; class Alphaproteobacteria; order Rhizobiales; family Beijerinckiaceae; genus Terripilifer. The sequence goes on from CANGFE010000037.1 coordinate 11,486, forward strand.
ATCGACAGCCAGCTTGTGCTGGAGACCATTTCGCCCAGCAAAGATGTTGATGGCTTCCATCCGGTCAATGCCGGTCTGCTTGCCATTGGTGATCGCAAGCGCGCTCTGGTGCCGTGTACACCGGCGGGCTCTCTCATCCTGCTGCAAAAGGCGATGGAAAGTTTGGGTCGTTCCATCGCGGGCTGTGATGCGGTTGTTGTTGGCCGCTCCAACATTGTCGGAAAACCGATGGCGCAATTGCTGCTATCTGAAAATGCCACCGTCACCATTGCCCATTCGCGCACGAAAGATCTGGCGAGTGTCGTCAAACGCGCCGACATTGTTGTCGCCGCAGTCGGTATTCCCGAAATGGTCAAAGGTGATTGGATCAAGCCCGGTGCTGTGGTGATTGATGTCGGCATCAATCGCGTGGCGGGTGAGGGGCTCAATGCCAAGGGCGAGCCCAGAACCAAATTGGTCGGCGATGTTGATTTTGCGGGCGCGGCAAAACTTGCCGCTGCCATCACGCCTGTGCCTGGTGGCGTGGGGCCGATGACCATTTGCATGTTGATGGCGAACACGCTGACGGCCGCGCGCCGCACCAAAGGCTAGTCGATCTTGGGCGGCGCACCTCTTCTGCGCCTCGCGCGCGTCACCAAAGCCTATGGCGATGTGGTGGCGGTGCGTGATCTCTCGCTCGATATTCCAGCGAATGAATTTTTCGCGCTGCTCGGCCCCTCGGGCTGCGGCAAGACAACCTTGATGCGCCTCATCGCGGGGTTTGAAACACCCGACGACGGGCGCATTTATCTTGATGGACAGGATATCACCGATTTGCCGCCGCATTTGCGGTCGATCAATATGATGTTCCAGTCTTATGCTTTGTTCCCGCACATGAGCGTTGCGCAAAATATTGCTTTCGGGTTGAAGCAAGAAGGTCGCCCCCGCCAAGAAATCGCCTCGCGTGTCGAAGACATGCTGCGCTTGGTGCAAATGGTCGGTCTGGGGGAACGTCGTCCCGATCAATTGTCGGGAGGCCAGCGCCAGCGAGTGGCGCTTGCGCGCGCATTGATCAAAAGGCCAAAACTTCTCTTGCTTGATGAGCCCTTGGCGGCGCTTGATCGTAAATTGCGCCATGACACGCAATTCGAGCTGATGCAGGCGCAACGCGAAACGGGAACCAGTTTTGTCGTCGTCACCCATGATCAGGATGAAGCTATGGTCATGGCGCATCGTATGGCGGTGATGCGCGCAGGTGCCATCGACCAGATCGGCGCACCGCGCGAAGTCTATGAAGAGCCCGCCACGCGCCATGTCGCAGGCTTTGTGGGTGAGACCAATTTTTTTGAAGGCCGCGTCATCCAATATATGCCTGGCGGTGTCGCGATTGAGACGAGCAAAGGTTTGAAGCTCGAAGCTTTTTGCCAGCAACATCCTGCCATCGGGGCCAAAGTCACCATTTCTATCCGGCCCGAAAATCTGCGCCTCTCGGCGCCCGGTGTTTTTTCGAGCAATGGCAGTGCTGGGGAAATTCTGGATCAGGTATTCCGCGAAGGCCTGTCGTCTTTCCGCGTGAAACTCGATACGGGTGATCTCGTTCATGTTCGCAAATCTGTCAGCGAAGGCGGGGCCCAGCATGCGCGCGGCGAGCGCGTCTTTGTGTCCTTCGCACCCGAACATGCGCGAGCCTTGCTGACATGAGCGCCCGTGCGCCGCTCTCTGCTTTGCGTCGCTTCGTGCTGGGCGCGCCCGCGCTCTGGCTTTTGCTGTTCTTTCTCGCGCCTTTCGCGCTGGTCATGAAAATTGCGCTGTCAAAGCCTGCGATTGCACAGCCGCCTTATGAGCCAACCTTCTCGCTCGCTGATGGATGGCACGGATTTCTGGATAAATTAGGCGCTCTCTCGTTCGATACTTTTGATCTCGTCATCAGCGATGATCTCTATCTCTCCGCCTATCTCTCATCCTTGCGCTTGGCAGCCATTGCCACTCTGCTCACTTTGCTGATCGCCTTTCCCCTCAGCCTCGCCATGGCACGCGCACCCAAACATTGGCGCACGGCTTTGGTCATGCTCGCCATTGCCCCTTTCTGGACATCTTTTCTGATCCGGATCTATGCGTGGATCATGCTGCTGAAAGAGGAGGGACTCATCAACAAGCTCCTGCTTTCGCTCGGTCTCATCAGCACGCCGCTGTCGATCTTTGCGACGGAAGGCGCGGTGCTGATTGGCATTGTCTATTCATATCTGCCTTTCATGATCCTGCCGCTTTACAATGCGCTTGAGCGCCAAGACCCGGCTCTGCTTGAGGCGGCTAGCGATTTGGGTGCCACGCCCTTCACCTCATTCTGGACAATCACCGTGCCTTTGGCCCGTTCAGGTATTTTTGCCGGTGTTCTTCTTGTCTTCATTCCGGCAGTCGGGGAATTCGTCATCCCCGATTTGCTCGGCGGTTCCGACACGTTGATGATCGGCCGCACTTTGTGGAACGAGTTTTTTGATAATCGTGATTGGCCAACGGCGAGTGCTGTGGCCATTTTCCTCTTGGTGCTCCTGATTGCACCGCTGATGCTCTATGAGCGCCAGCAGATGAGAGAGCCTGCGCGATGAAGCGTGGTCTCACCTCTGCGCATCTGGCCATTCTCGCGGCAGGCTTTGCCTTTCTTTATGTGCCGATTGCTTTGGTCGTGCTCTATTCCTTCAACGCGTCGCGATTGGTGACGGTGTGGGGTGGTTTTTCGACGCAATGGTATGTTTCGCTCTTTGCCAATGAGCAATTGCTGCAAGCCGCCAGCATCAGTTTTCGCGTCGCTCTGGCCTCTGCTGCGCTGTCGACTGTGCTCGGTACATGTGCGGCTTTTGCTTTGCAGCGTTTTGGGCGCTTTCCGGCGCGCACGCTTTTCTCTGGAATGCTTTATGCGCCGCTCGTCATGCCGGAAGTCATCATCGGCCTAGCGCTTCTCTTGCTCTTTGTGGGGCTTGGCATTGATCGTGGTTTCTGGACCATTGTCATCGGCCACACGACTTTGGGTCTCTGTTTTGTCGCTGTTGTTGTGCAGGCGCGCTTGGCGGGATTTGATCGCTCGCTAGAAGAGGCAGCGCAGGATTTGGGCGCCAGCCCCGCGCGGACATTCCGCTCCATCACTTTGCCATTGATCGCACCCGCCATGGCCGCAGGCTTTTTGCTCGCCTTCACCATTTCGCTCGATGATTTTGTGATTGCGAGTTTTACCTCGGGGCCGGGCTCTACCACTTTGCCCATGCGCATTTACAGTCAGGTCCGTTTGGGCCTCACACCCGAGATCAATGCTATTTCCACTTTGCTGATTGGCATCGTCGGTCTGTCGCTACTGGCGGCAACAGCGATCAACCGTCTCAAGGCGCCTTCGGCGCGGTGACATTCGGAATTTTATCCAACGCACGCAGCAGGGGTGCTGCTGCATCAGAACGACGGATCAAACTTTCCTTGTCGAAAATAATCTGCGGCTCATCCCAGGGCCCACGAATATCCAGCATGAGCTGGGGGCCATTCGTGCCCGTCGGGCCTGTTTGACGTGCGACAGCGCGCAGATCGAGTTTGCGCTCTGGCACAGAAGCTTTTCCTGTCAGCGCCAATTGCACACCGAGCCCTGAGACCAAAGCTTCAGACAGATCAATCACGCCGTTGTTCAATTTGGCGGAGACGACGGCGGTTTCAAAACCGGTGCGGCCATTGCGCATTTCGGTCAGCAGGGAGAGCGGGCGCTTGTCGAGACGGCGCAAGGCCTGTTCAAGGTCAATGCCGTGAAGATCACCATTGCGGAAACGTGCCTCCAGCGTTCCATTCAGCGAGCGCATCATGTCATCAACTGTGTCGCCCGTGCCATTCAGCACGATCTGTCCTTCCGCTTCACCACTCATGCGCAATTGGCCAAAGACATCTTTGGTAAAAGCGGCCGCATCTATTTTCGAGAAACCACCGGCTGCGCGCAGGCTAGCTGTGTGATCTTGCGGCGTTAACACCATGCGGCCCTTCACCTGCCCGCCATAGACGCGCGCTTGGCTCAGTGACAATTCGAGCTGACCATTATTGATTAAGAGCGAGGCGCCCAGATCATCAAAGCTGGCGCGGCCCAATCGCGCCTTGGTGGCCGAAAGGCGTAAATCCATATCAGCGAGATCGAGTGAGGTGAGCGACAGGGGCGTCTTGTCCCAAGTGCCATCTGCCTGCGTGAGTTCGGGCAACTCAGAGACAATCGGCGCGAGCATGATCATGTCGCTTGCCAAAGTGCCCGATACAGAGGGGCGCTTTTCGCCCGCCTGAATGGCGAGTGTGCCTTCAAACGCATTGCCATCGACAGTGAGTTTCAGATTGGACAGGGCCAGAGAGCTGACATTGGCGCGTGCCAAGCCCGCCACTTGCACTTGATGGAGCGTCATCGGCAAGGGTGATTTCAGTCCCAATGTGTCGAGTAATTGCGTGACGTTGCGGCTGCCGGCTGTCACACGTCCTTCAAATTGCAAACGCGTGCCGCCTGACAATGTGCCGTTGGTGGCGAGTTGCAGTCCCGGTCCTTCAATCTTGAGGCTGGCGGCACTTTGCTGGCCGCGCAAAAGATCAGCCGGTTTGCCAAGCCAAGCGGCGAGTTCAGTCTCCTCATTCTGCCAAGCGAATGTGCCATTGAGTGAGAGCGGCGCGCTCACTTGCGGCCAATCCAACGTCAGATTGACTTTGTCGAGTGTGACAAAGCGCGAGGCGCCCAGCTGCTGAAAGCGCGCTGTGCCATCAATGATGGAAATAGTGCCCACACGCGTCGCATCCGCGCGTTTGGCTTCATCTGATGAGGGGGCGGCTTCGGCTGCACGCGCAATCGCGCCCAGACGCGAGAAAGCGCGGCCCTCATAATCGAAAGAAATTTCCGGTGAGACAAGTTGCACAGATGTCAGTTCCATCCGGCCTTGCAGCAGAGGCCAGAGGCGCAAATGGCCACGCAAAATATCGGTATGAATAACCAGCGCGCCTTTGCCGTCCGAGATGATGACATTTTCAAGCTTGATGCGTGGGCGTGGTAGGACGGCAAAAGAGGCTTTGCCTTGTGCGCTCGCGCGCAGGCCTGCCGTCTGCATCACCTGATCGGCAAGCTCTTGGCGCAGAGCCTCACCCGACAAAGTCCAGTGCGCGCTCGCCATGCCAGCAAGGGCAAGGACGAGGGGCAGGGCCAGCCATTTTAAACGGAATCTCATCAGCGCGCGGTCAGCTCCAACTCTTCGGGCGCTAATTGAGACCATGAACGGGGCTGAAGCAAGGCGGGAGAACACACTGTCCCCTTGACCTGCGTCATGGCGAACCCCGACCTCAGCCTGTGAAATGGATGGGTCGGAAAAGCGAGGGGTGTGCCCGTGTCAGATGTTCGCCTGTCCAAGATCAGCCTTGAATCCGCGCCCGCGCCCAAGGAAGCCGCGCGGCAAGTTCATTATGATTTCTTCGCGCCCCTCGATGCGCAAGGGCATATTGATCTGAATGCGTGGAAACGCTCGCGCGCTTTGTGCTTCGTACATCGCAAAGACAAAGACGGCACTGTCCAGCATGGGCTTCTCGTCCATCGTCCCGGAGGCGTGGGCGGCAGCACTTGGGTGTTTGATTATGAGCTCGGGCAGGGCGACGAGGAAAACGGTTTCCGTTTCGAGTCCCATGCCTTTGTGGCGGGTGAATATGTGGCGATCCACGATGCGGATGGGCATAGTCATACTTATCGCGTGGCGCAGGTAAAGCCGGCCTGAGGCCCCAACAGAAAAGGGGCCTTGCGGCCCCTTTTTAGATTGTTACTCAGCAGGTTTGAGACTGCCGGAGCCCGCTGCTTCTTCCGTCTTGCGCAGACGGCCAGCCAGCGCGCTATCGACCTTGTCGAGATAGTAATAAACGACCGGCGTGATGTAGAGCGTCAGCAATTGCGAGACGCAGAGGCCACCCACAATCGCGATGCCGAGTGGCTGGCGCAATTCCGCACCCGCACCCGCACCCAAAGCAATCGGCACAGCGCCGAGAATGGCAGCGAGTGTCGTCATGATGATCGGACGGAAACGAATGATCGCTGCTTCGCGGATCGCGGGCAGGGATTCCATGCCTTCCTTTTTCTTCTCGATGGCGAAGTCGATCATCATGATCGCGTTTTTCTTCACAATGCCGACGAGCAGAAGAATGCCGATGATCGCAATGACCGAGAGATCCATCCCAAAAGCCCAGAGCGCGAGCAACGCGCCGAGTCCCGCCGAGGGGAGCCCCGAGAGAATGGTGATCGGATGGATGAAGCTCTCATAGAGGACGCCGAGCACAATATAAATGGTCAGCACGGCCGCCAGAATGAGCGGGAGCTGGCCGCGCTGCGCATCTTGGAAGAGCGCCGCTGTGCCCGAGAAATTCGTGGTGATGGTCGCAGGCAAAGCGATTTCGCGCTCGGCACGGCGAATGGCTTCCACCGCCTCGCCAATCGAAACACCCGCCGCCGTGTTGAACGACAAGGTTACGGAGGGTTGTTGTGATTGGCGATTAACGGTGAGTGGGCCCACCGAATTGCGAATGGTCGCCACTTGTTCCAGCGGAACGATAGGTGCAGACGACACGCCACCGCCGCCGCCGCTGCCCGATGTATTCGTGCCCGATGGCGTGATGGCCGCTGCAACTGTGCCGCCCGAGCCCGTTTGCGCGCGAATGAAGATGCGTTTCAGCGCCGAGGGATCATCGCGGAAATTGCCTTTGGCTTCGAGCAATACGGCATAGTCAGCCGCTTGCGTAAAAATGGTCGAGATCTGGCGATTGCCATAGGTGTTGTAGAGCGCTTGGCGGATTTGATCTGTGGTCAGACCAAAGGCGGCTGCCTTTTCGCGATCAATATCGATCGAGAGCTGCGGATTGCGGATCTGTAAATCGGTCGTCACATCGCGCAAGACGGGCAGGCGGCGCATGCGTTCGAGCATTTCTGGTGATTTGCTGTAGAGCGAATTCAGGTCGCCCGATTGCAGCGTATATTGATAGGCCGCACGCGATTGGCGCCCGCCATTCAGATTGAGATTTTGCACCGGATTGAAAACAGCCGTGATACCGGGAACCGCTGTCGTCTTCTGGCGCAGGCGCGTGATGACTTTTTGAATGTCGCCACGTTCGCTCTTGGGCTTCAAAGCCACAAAGATCTGGCCCTGATTGGTCGCGCCGCCCGAACCAATGTTCGAGGTGACATAATCGACCGCGGGGTCTTGCATGACAATGTCGACGACCTGTCGTTGCTTCTCCGCCATGGCGGGGAAACCGATGTCGGGGGCTGCTTCCGACGAGCCGGACAGGAAGCCCGTATCTTCAATCGGGAAGAAACCTTTTGGCATCCACGAGAACACAACAGCGCTGAGCACGAATGTGCCAAAGGTCACGCCGAGCATGATCAGGCGATGACGCAAGACCACATCAAGCGAGCGGCGATAGGCATCGGCCACACCATCGATCACATAATCCACCGCCACATCGAAGCGGCGCTTTTTGGCGTGATGATCAATGGGCTTCAACATGCGTGCGCAGAGCATGGGGGTGAGTGTCAGCGACACAAAGCCGGACACAAGAATGGCGCAGGAAATCACCACCGCAAATTCGCGGAACACACGCCCCACCACGCCGCCCATCAGCAGTACGGGGATAAAGACGGCGACCAGCGACAAAGTGATCGAGAGAATGGTGAAGCCGATTTCGGACGAGCCTTTCAGTGCAGCCTCGAAAGGTTTCATGCCGTCTTCAATATGTCGCACGATATTTTCGAGCATGACGATGGCGTCATCGACCACGAAGCCCACGGCCAATGTAATGGCAAGCAGCGAAATATTGTCGATGGAATAGCCGAAGACATACATGAAAGCGCAAGTGCCGATCAGCGACACAGGCAGAGCCAAAGTCGGAATGATGGTGGCCGCAATCGTCTTCAGGAAGAGGAAGATGACGAGCACGACGAGCGCAATGGAAAGCGCCAGAGTGAATTCAACGTCTTCGACGGATTCACGGATGGAGCGCGAGCGGTCATTCAACACGACGGCCTGGATGGACGGCGGCAATTGCGCCTGATAGCCGGGCAGACGCGACTTCACCGCATCGACCACTTGCACCGTATTGGCATCCGACTGTCGGAAAATGGCGAGCAGAATGGCGCGGTCTTTATTGTGCCAGGCGGCAATCTGGTCGTTTTCAACGCCGTCATAGACCTTGGCGATTTCGCCCAAGCGCACAGGCGCGCCATTGCGCCAGGCCACGACAACATCCTTATATCCCTCAGCGCGTTCAATCTGGCCGGAGGCAGTCAGCGTCACATTCTGGTCTTGGCCACGCAATGTGCCGACCGGTGTCGCGCTATTGGCGGCCGACACAGCACTGCGGATATCTTGCAACGTCAGACCACGTGCGGCAGCTGCATCTGGATCGGCTTCAATACGGACAGCAAATTTCTGCTGGCCGAAAATATACACTTGGGCGACGCCTGGAATTTGCGAAATCTGCTGCGCGAAAACCTGCTCGGCATAATCATTGGTCGTGGCGAGCGGCAGCTGCGAGGAGGCCAGCCCCAACACCAGGATCGGCGCATCTGCCGGATTCACTTTGCGGAACGAGGGCGGCGCGGGGAGTTCTGGCGGCAGGCGGCGCAAAGTCGCGCTGATCTGCGATTGCACGTCGAGAGCTGCGCCATCGATCTCGCGGTCGAGATCGAACTGGATGGTGATATTGGTCTGGCCGGTTTGCGAGCGTGACGTCATCAGCGATACGCCAGGAATGGTCGCAAAGGCGCGCTCAAGCGGCGCTGCCACAGAAGCGGCCATAGTCTCAGGGTTGGCGCCGGGCAATTGCGCGGAGACATTGATGGTGGGGAAGTCCACACGCGGCAGCGCTGCCACCGGCAGTTTCATATAGCCGAAAATGCCAAAGACGATGAACGACAGCATCAACAGCGTCGTCATCACAGGTCGGCGGATGCAGAGTTCAGGTAGTGACATTAGCTATTGCCCTTTTTGGCCTCTGCACCGCGCGTCTCGACGCGCGCTCCATTGGTGAGAGCCAGTGCGCCATCCACGACGACGGTCTCATCACCATTCAAGCCTTTGAGAATGACCTGACGATTGTCTTGAAAGCGGCCGAGTTCAATCGGGCGCATTTTCGCCACACCTTCTTCGACAATGTAAACATAATTGCCGTTCTGGCCTGATTGCACCGCTTCACGCGGCACGCTCACGATATTGGGGTCAACGCGCAGTTGAATCCGGATTGAGCAGAGCTGGCCTGCCCACAAAACTTCATCCGCATTTTCGAACGAGCCGCGCACGGTGATGGTGCCGGTTGCCGGATCAATCTGATTGTCGATGACGGCCAGCTTGCCCTTCACGCTCTTGGTCGAGCCCTGTGGGGTGGCGATGATTTCGGAATCATTACGCCCGGCAGCGTCGCGCAAATCCGACAGAAGGCGCTGCGGCACGGAGAAGGACACATAGATCGGCGTCGTCTGCACAATCGTCGTAAATGTTCCCGTTGCCGTCGCATCACCCGAGCGGATGATGTTGCCCGCTTTTTGCGAGAAAGTGCCAACGCGACCTGTGATCGGTGCTTTGATCGTGTACCAGCTCAATTGCACATTGAGATTTTCGAGCTGCGCTTGATCACCCAGGATGGCGGCGCGGGCGGCTGCGGCCGCGGTTTTGGCATTGTCGAGCGCGACCTGTGTGCCGGTCTGGCGCGAGACGAGTTCGCTGAAACGCGCCACATCGCGCTCGGCCTGTTCAAGGGCGGTGCGATCTTTGGCGAGCGTGGCTTCCGCCTGTTTGATCTGCGCTTCAATCTGGCGCGAGTCGAGTTTGACCAGCACATCGCCAGCTTTCACCGCTGCGCCATCGGGTACAAGAATAGTGTCGATCTGCGCATCAATGCGCGAGCGCAGTGCAACGGATGCAATGGGTTGCACGGTGCCAACAGCTTCCGTCACCAGGGGCAGGGCCCCGCGTTCGGATTTGGCAATGCGCACATTCACGGGCGGCCGATTTTGCGCGGCATTATTGCCGCCGTTCTGCTGGGCCTGTGCGGGCGTGATGCTCACATGAGGAGACAGAAAAGTTGAAGCCATCAAGGCAACGGCGCCGAGACCCGCCGCACCGGCGATCATCAGTCTCGGGGATTTGACAAGCTTCATTCCTAGTCTCCCGTGCCGGTCTTGGGTGCTTTTGCCTACCCGGCTGTTTTTTCAAGTGAGTTCTGACATTTGGCCTGATTGGCAGGTGGCTTGGCAAGGACTTTACGTCCGCATGGACGAAAATTCACGCCCTTTGGGCAACCGCTTACGCTGCATTGCAGCGAAACTCGCCGCTGCTTGTGACAATCTCATCTCTGTTCGAGCGAGATGGATACTTGGATTGGACGATAGCGCGTTTCTTGCGGTCTGGTCGGGGAAACGCTTGCGACAAATAAGCCGCTTCAAGCGGGGCGCGGAAAGGCTCGAGCCAGGGTGTTGGCGAGGTCTGCGCTGCGAAATGGTTTTTGCACGATCCCTTGGCGGACATGGGCATGCGGGACGCCGGGTGCGCCATAGCCTGTAGTGAAGATGAAAGGGCAGCCCAAGCGAGCCAATTCATCGGCCACAGGGTCGATCTTTTCTGCGCCCAGATTGACGTCGAGTACAGCACCATCAATCCCGCCTTCCGCAATCAGGCGCAAGGCGTCGCTGATTTGCGTGGCTGTGCCTGCGACCCGACAGCCTGCTTCGCTGAGCATTTCCTCGATCGTCAAAGCGATCATCGGCTCATCCTCAACGATGAGGATGCGGCGGCCCAGCAATGCGGGATGGTGTTCTTCGTCCATCATGTTTGAAGTCTCAGAATGGTCCCACGCTGCGGTACAGCATGTCGCCAAGTTCTAAAATGTGCAAGCAGAACAGTAATATATGCGCACGCGTGGGTCTGAAGGCTTAATTTCGGCGAAAGGCACCGCTCAATGCGCTGATCAGCCAGCCACCGATCATCAGAAAACCGCCGAGCGGTGCGGCCATCGGAAAGAGTGCGCGTTGCGCCAGTGCCCGCAAGGCCAAGTCACCACAAAAGAGAAGCGCTCCCATGATGATGAGCGCGCCCGCCAAAGTGGAGAGGCGTGTGGGCGCACCGCGCGTCAGCGCAATGGTCAGCGCCGCGTGGATGAGCGCGAAAAGGGAAGCTGTGTTCAATGTCTCGCCATAGCCGCCATGAGCCGCAACGGCAGAGCCCGCGACACCGGCCGCGCCCAGCAGGCCTGCAAGAATGGTCAGGATTCGGTTGGACAGGCTGAGAAAGTCATTCATGGGATCACCCGCTTTAAGCGTCTGAGCGGTAGCCTTCTTCCATCCCTCCAGCAAGGCTTGCCGCCGGCGAGGACGGGAAGGGTCTACCTTTCTGGGAGCAAAAAGTGTCGTTTTTCAAATGGTTTGCCTGCGCAAATGCAACAGAAGTGTGAGGAGCGATGGGCGCGATCTCAGGGGTGGTTTGCACGCCTGACTTGGGGATCGACTGTGTGGCATTAACTCGGCCTCAACCATGTTTGGGCCTAATCATGACCATCGAGTCGGGAGTTGGGCATGAGCCGCGTCACACGTTCGCAGTCTTTGGAATTCGGGGCCACAGAGCCCCATCCCGAAGGATTTGCGGAACGCAACTCCTTCTTCTCAAGCCTGATCAACCGCGTCTTTGGCACCGGCTCGCAAGCGCAAGGAGCAGACGATCTCGCTCTGCCTCGCGCCATTGGTGAAGTGCCGCGTCCCGCATCTGTGGTGGTGAACGCTCCGGTCGAACGGGTCACCGCGCCAGCCGAGGCCGCCTCCATCGCGCCTCCATCTCCGATTGACGAAATCGAGCGGCTTGTTCTGCATGTGGCGGCCTCAGATCGCCCAGCCCGCGTGCGCCGCGTTTTGATGGCCCATGTCGCGCCCGTCGATGCGCCTTTGGCGGGGCTTGATTGCGCCGCCTTTGCCTCGCAATTTGCCCGCGCGCTCGCGCTCGAAGGCCGCACCATTCTCGTTATTTTCGGAGCGGGCTCCGGCCGTCGTCTAGGCATGTCCGAGCTCGTCTCGGGCACGGCCTCTTTCTCGGAAGCCATTCACCGCGAGACGGGCTCGCGTCTCCATATTCTGCCCCCCGGTCACAGCCGCACGGTGCCAGGCCAGGGCCTTAATATGGTCATGGACGCGCTGGCAGAGACCTATGATTTCGTCGTGCTGGCAGCTTTGGATGAAGACCCGCAGGCGGCACGCGCTTTGGCTCTGTCATTGGCGCCGCGCGCCGATCAGGCTGTGATTGCCTGCGAGGATACGTCCCAAAATCCGGATGTGATGGTTTTGCGCGATGCTTTGCGGGAAGCGGGTGCTGGCGATGTTCTCGCCGCCCGCATGGGCAGCACGCGGGCGCAAACGCTCGCGGCCTAAGCGTCTTCGCCCGGATCCTTGCGCTCCATCCAAGCGATGAGCGGCATGACGGGAATGATCCAGCACAGGCCCAAAGCGGCATAGATCAGCCCTTGAACGAAGCCTGGGGCTTCCTGGACAAAGCGCGCTTGCGCGAGTGCCATGGCGACCAGCGCATAGACCACGACATAGATGACGATCACAAAGGCGCCGATCAGTTTGCGGGTGCGTTTGGTCATCTGTTTGGGAGGCCTTTGGGGTGCGACAGGGGGAAGCGTTGTCAGGCGTTGCGCTGCCGCTTATGTCTCGTCCCCCGAAGAAGATCAATCCGGCCCCCGATCAAGCCAGAGTGTGTTCATGACCTTTGCCGCGCATTTCTCCTCTGACCTGCCAGCGACACAAGACCCGATGCGCCCGGTGCGCCTGTGGCTCTTTGCTGTGGCGGGCCTCGTCTTTCTGATGGTGATTGTGGGCGGCGCCACGCGGCTGACGGAATCGGGCCTGTCGATCACCGAATGGAAAGTGGTGACGGGCGTGATCCCGCCGCTCACCGACGCGCAATGGCTGGTCGAGTTCGATAAATACAAAGCCATCCCGCAATATGCGCAACTCTTCCCGAATATGGATCTCGGCCAGTTCAAGATCATCTTCTATTGGGAATGGGGCCATCGCATGCTCGGCCGTGTGATCGGCTTGGCCTTTGCGCTGCCGCTCGCCTTTTTCTGGATCACGGGTCGCTTGCAAGGCGCATTGCGCTGGAAATGTTTGGGCCTGCTGGCGCTCGGTGGTCTGCAAGGCGCCGTTGGCTGGTGGATGGTGAAGTCGGGCCTCACCGGTCGCGTTGAAGTTGCGCAAGAGCGTCTGGCTGTGCATTTGCTGCTCGCCTCGCTGACGTTCACGTTCTTGCTCTGGCTCGCGGTGAGTTTGAAGCCGAAGGCTGCGGAAGTTTTGGGTGCTGCAACCTCGCGTCTGCGGTCTACATCGATGGCGCTTGTTGTTTTGACATTGGTGCAGATTGGTCTGGGCGCTTTGGTCGCCGGTCTGCGCGCGGGCTATACGTATAATACGTGGCCTTTGATGGATGGACGTTTCATCCCGCCCTTTGAAAATCTCTCGCGCATTTCGCCGTTGTGGGCCAATCTGCTCGACAATGTCACGACGGTGCAATTCAATCACCGCATGACGGCCTATGCGCTTTTCGTGCTGGCTTTGTTCCATGCGATTGATCTGATGCGCAATGCCGCCGGCACATCAGCCGCCAAACGCGGCAGGGCTATTGCAGGTCTCGTGATTGCACAAGCCACCATCGGCATTGTGACGTTGCTCACGGTTGTGCAATTGCACGTCGCGCTCTTGCATCAGGCCTTTGCGATGGTGGTTCTGGCCATGTGCGTCGTGCATGCACGGCGTGTGAGCGAGGCTTAAATCTCCGTCATTGCGAGCGAAGCGAAGCAAACCAGAGCCCCACATGAGGCTTCTGGTTTGCCACGTCGCCTACGGCTCCTCGCAATGACGGCGCTTTGCGCCGTCAGCCCGCCGCCGCCAGCGCTTGTTCCAGATCAGCGATAATATCTTTCTTGTCTTCCAAGCCGACCGACAGACGCACCACATCGGGGCCAGCCCCTGACACAGCCTTTTGCTCATCCGTCAGCTGGCGATGCGTGGTGGATGCCGGATGAATGACCAGCGAGCGCGTGTCGCCGACATTGGCCAGATGCGAGAAGAGCTGCATATTGGCAACCAGCGAAACGCCTGCGTCATAGCCACCTTTCAGACCGAAGGTGAAGACCGCGCCGCAACCCTTCGGGCAATATTTTTGCGCGAGATTGTAATAGCGGTCACCCTTCAGGCCGGGATAGCTGACCCATTTCACAGCCTTGTGGTTCGACAAATATTCGGCAACTGCGAGTGCATTTTCCGAATGGCGCTGCATGCGCAGCGGCAAGGTTTCAATGCCGGTCAGCAACATGAAAGCATTGAAGGGAGCGAGCGCCGGTCCCAGATCGCGCAAGCCCAAGACGCGGCAAGCAATGGCGAAAGCGAAATTGCCGAATGTTTCGCCCAGCACCATGCCACCATATTCCGGGCGCGGTGCCGAGAGCATCGGATAGCGCTTGTCAGCCATCCAATCGAATGTGCCGCCGTCGACAATCAAGCCGCCAATCGAATTGCCATGGCCGCCCAAAAACTTTGTCGCTGAATGCACGATAATATCGGCGCCATGTTCAAACGGGCGCACGAGATAGGGGGAGGCGAGTGTATTGTCGACGATGAGCGGCACACGCGCACGCTTGGCGATTTTGGAAATCGCTTCAATATCGCAAATCACGCCGCCCGGATTGGCGATGGATTCAATGAAGATCGCCTTGGTGCGCGGAGTGATGGCGGCTTCGAATGTCGACAGATCATCCGGATCAGCCCATTTCACATTCCAGCCGAAATTTTTATAGGCCTGATTGAACTGGTTGATCGAGCCGCCATAGAGCTTGTTCGACGAGA
>CANGFE010000038.1 GCA_947453155.1 Beijerinckiaceae bacterium
CAGCTGCGAGTGAAAAGGCCACCGGAAAACCGATCAGCATGAACAAGATCATGCCGCCGAACATCAGGGGTGGCATTACGCCATGTGAAAACATCGAACCTGTCTCCCTGAGCGCGGCTTATTGCAGCGGCTTTTCATATTTGGTGTCGAGCGTGATCACGCCTTGCAGAGCTGCAATGCGCTTGACCAGTTCCGAAACGGCTTGAAACAGCAAAAGCGTGAAGCCGACGGGCAGCAAGAGTTTGGCGGGCCAGAGAATGAGGCCGCCCGCATTCATCGACACTTCGCCACTACGAAACGAGGTGAAGAAAAAGGGCCAAGACATCCAAGACAGAATGGCAGCGGCTGGCATCAGGAACACAATGATGCCGAACAGATCGACAAAGAGGCGTCCGCGATCCGACAGATGCGAATAGAGCACGTCGACGCGCACATGTTCATTGCGCAAGAAGGTGAAGGCACCGCCCAGCAGCACAATGCCACCGAACATGTACCATTGAATTTCGAGATAGGCGTTGGAGCTGTAATTGAAGAGATAGCGCATGAGCGCATTGCCCGCGCTGATGAAGCAGACAAACAGCACCAGATATTCGCAAATGCGGCCAAAGACCGAATTCACCGCATCAATGGCGCGACTGATCGCCAACAAGGCGTTCATGGGACTTCCTCCTCAGAGCTGCGCCATCTTCGGGCGCCGAGCCTGCATGGTTCACAAACAGGACTAGCATTGCCGCCAGAGCACGGCCAGCCATGCCCGCTTAGACTTTAGGGAAAGCTTTTATCGAGAGGCACCAAGGGATTGAGCTTTGGCGCGCCGGGCTTCATCCCGCATGGCGAAAATTCCGGCGCCAATCACCAGAATGATCCCAATGGTGGCAAGGACATCGGGTGCCTCTCCCCAGATGATGACGCCGATCACCAGCGCCACGGGCACGCCCACATAGCGGAACGGGGAGACAGCTGAGACTTCAGTGCCGCGGAAAGAGAGTGTCATCAGAAACGTGGCCGCCAGCACGAAGAGGGCGGCGCCCACAATGAGCCCGACTTCCAACAGTGAGGGCATGCGCCAAACCTCCTGCGCGGCCAGACCATAAAGGCCCGCGCCGACAATATTGGCGATCGAGGCGGCCAGCACGATGAGAAAAGTCGGCACATGGCGGGGCACAAGGCGATTGGAGAGATCGCGGACCGCCACAAAAAACGCGGTGAGAATGGCAAGCCCCATCGCCCAGGAAATGCCCGAGGAATCGGGTTGCACGATGAACAGCACGCCGACAAAGCCGACGAGCACAGCCATCCAGCGCGCAAAGCCGACGGTCTCCTTGCCAGAGAAGGCGGCAAAGGCGGTGATCATCAAAGGGGTCGCTTGCAAAATGGCGGTGGCCAAGCCCAGCGGCATGAGGCGCAGGGCCTGCATGTAAGTGACGACCACAGCGGCTTCAAACAAAGCGCGGATGAGAACGGGGCGTGTCCACATGGCAGGTAGGAAAGACAATTGTCGTGCCTGCCACAGGATGACGAAGGCCGCGACGACAGCAATGATGCCGCGCAGAATAACGGATTCCGACACGGCCATATCTTCGACGAGATATTTCATCGCCGCATCATTGATGGCAAAGGCGGAGGTCGCGCCGGTCATGGCGGCCATGCCGCGGCGATTGATGCGGGTCTGTTCCATGAAAAAGGTCAGCCGCCCGTGACGCTCATATGGCGGCCAACGGCGGGCATGCTGGTTGTGCGATCAATGACGAAATCGTGGCCCTTCGGCTTCCGCGCAATGGCTTCTTCCATCGCGGTCATCAATGCGTCATTTGATTCCGAGGCGCGCAAAGGTGCCCGCAGATCAGCCGCATCTTCTTGTCCCAAGCACATATACAGCGTGCCCGTGCACGTGATGCGCACGCGATTGCAGCCTTCGCAGAAATTATGCGTGAGCGGCGTGATGAAGCCCAGACGCCCGCCGGTCTCTTTCACAGTCACATAGCGTGCCGGACCGCCGGTCTTGTAGCTTGAGTCTTCCAGCGTGAATTGATCAAGCAGCGAGGCGCGCAATTGTGTGAGCGGCAAATATTGGTCGACGCGCGCGCTTTCAATCTCGCCGAGCGGCATGACTTCGATGAAGGTCATATCCATGCCGCGCCCATGCGCCCAGCGGATCATGTCGGGCGCTTCCAGATCATTGACGCCCTTGAGCGCAACAGCATTGATCTTGATCGACAGGCCCGCCTTTTGCGCTTCGTCGATGCCTTCCATCACTTTGGCGAAATCGCCCCAGCGGGTGATGTCGCGGAATTTGTCCGCATTCAGAGTATCGAGCGAGACATTGATGCGTTTGACGCCGCAATCAGCCAATTCGCGCGCATAGCGGGCGAGCTGTGAACCATTGGTGGTGACGGTGACTTCTTCCAGCGCGCCAGAATCGAGATGGCGCGAGAGTGAGCGGAAGAGCGTCATGATCCCGCGACGCACGAGCGGCTCGCCGCCGGTGATGCGGATTTGTTTTGTGCCGCGCGTGACGAAGGCCGTGCAAAGCCGGTCGAGTTCTTCCAGCGTCAACAGATCGCCTTTGGGCAGGAAGTTCATGTCCTCCGACATGCAATAGACGCAGCGGAAATCGCAGCGGTCGGTGACGGAAACGCGAATATAGCTGATGGCCCGGCCGAACGGATCGACCAAGGGGGCAGCGGCAGCAGGCGTTTCCAGTCCCGTATGAATGTTCATCAGAACAATATCGCCCATGGGGCGGGCGGTTTCAATGGCGCAGGCCCGCCTATCAAGGGGGATTGATCAGGCGGGGCAGGGCTTTGCGCATAAAAAAGGCCGGGCACCCTGGCCCGGCCTAATTTTAACTGCGGTGAGGCGAAAGCCTTTAGCGCATCACGACCACTTTGGTGCCGACCTTGGCGCGCTCATACAGGTCCATGACATCATCATTGGTCATGCGGATGCAGCCCGAGGAGACGGCTTGGCCGATCGTGTCGGGCTCATTCGAGCCATGGATGCGGTAGAGCGAGGAGCCCAGATACATAGCGCGGGCGCCGAGTGGGTTTTCCGGACCGCCAGCCATATGGCGGGGCAGATCGGGGCGGCGCTTGATCATCTGAGCTGGGGGCGTCCAATCCGGCCATTCGCGCTTGTTGGAAATGGCATGGGCGCCAGCCCATTCAAAGCCCGGACGGCCCACACCCACGCCATAGCGGATGGCTTTGCCCTCAGGGAGGACGAAATAGAGGCGGCGCTCTTTGGCATTCACAATGATGGTGCCGGGTGCGTGTTTCTCGCTAAAGGACACGACCTCGCGCGGAATGGCGCTGGCCTGCGGGCGGCCATCGAATTTGAGATTCATCTTCAAAAAATCGACGGCAGAGCCGCCGACCATGTCATCACCGGCCAGGGCCTGACCGCCAGACAGGGCCAAAACAGTAGCGGCCAGCAGGGCCTTGATCTCTTTGATCATCGTCGACGTCCCGATTGTGGCCCCCGGAGGGGACCAGATGGTGTGGATGGCTTTGCGTGAAGCCGCTTTTCCCCAAAGCAAAGCGGCAATGCAATGGTTCGAAACTAAGCCTCAGCCTTATAGAAATGCTTAACAAGCCAGCGTGGCCTTGGCGCCACAGTCCAAGGGGGAGGCGATGAGGCCGAAAGGCGTAAAAAGGGGCGTTCAAAGGGACTGATCGCTTGACCGGGGAGGCGGGGTTGGCCTACATCCCCCTTCTGCTTCGGGCCTGCCCGACAGCGGGCGGTTAGCTCAGCGGTAGAGCACTCCCTTCACACGGGAGGGGTCACAGGTTCAATCCCTGTACCGCCCACCATTAAAATCAATGACTTAGGCGGATTCGGCGCCTATAAACTTCCCTAGAAACTCATAAACGGATCGTAAGCGGATTTTGGTCCAAAGACGGTTTTAGTATATATTTGAGATACTTAGGGCGTAGGCTTAGCCAACGGGGCGGGGCTATGAGCGATAATTCGTCTAAAAAGAAGCGACAGCCAAAGGCGATTTTAGAAAGCCGTACTTTCAAAGACGGCGCGATCTATCTTTTCAAGCGAGCTGATTACGTAAAGCCGACGTGGTTTTGTCGGGTCAAGGTCCCTAACGCTAAGGGCTACGTAAGTTGTTCAACTAAAACCACCGACGAACACCAAGCCTTCGCCTTCGCCAGCGAACTATTCAACAAGACCCTCGTTAAGGCGGCGAGTGGTCAAGAAGTAAATTCCAAACAGACAACTATCGCTATCAAGGAATTTGTCGTTCACATACGTGAGACAGAAGGGAAGCGATCGACAACGGCCACAAGAGCGAAGTTCCTCGAACACATCGCTCCGTTCTTTAAGAACGTTCGCTTGAAAGAGATCGGCACCCCCAAGCTTATCGACCTAAACAAGTGGATCAGGGAAAATTCACGTAGCGGTCGGTTATCGCCGAATACGATCAAGCGATACACCACCGACCTAAAGCAGTTTTTCGGCTGGTGTCTCGAGAAGAGCTATATTGAAGTCGTCCCACGCTTCCCGAAGATAAAAGGCGAACAAAACCGGCGACCTCACTTCGACAACAAGGACTGGGCGAAGCTTACCCGGCACCTACGAGAGTTCGTAAAGGCGGACTACCCTTGGATCGTCCGCGATAGGACGTTGCTTGTGAACTACGTCCTGATCCTGGCGAACACAGGAATACGTGTCGGCGAAGCACGTGGCTTGAAGTGGTCGGACTTAAAAGAAATTCCCTCACCGAAAGGGAGCAATAAAGCCGCTGACATTGCTCTCTTCGTCAAAGGTAAGACGGGAGCAAGAGAGGTTGTTGCCAGAACCTCCGAAGTGAAAGAGTTTTTTAAGCGGATTTTAGAGCTAAGAACGAAGGAGCTAAAGAAACGCCCAGATCCAGACGATTATGTGTTCTGTAATCGGGATGGCACGCCGATAGGCTCTTTCAAGAAGTCATTCGCTGCTTTGTTGAAATCGGCTGGTGTCGAAACCGACGACCTCGGACAGAAGCGGACGATCTATTCGCTTCGCCACACCTACGCTACGTTTCGACTACAGGAAGGCGTCCATCAGTTCATCTTAGCTAAGAATATGGGAACTAGCACCGCTATGTTGGAAAAACATTATGGACACACGAGTAATGTAGCTTCGGCGGCGGAGCTAACGAAAGGTGGTCAATTTAAGGGCGGTAAGAAAGCTGGTTCTGTAGATTGGTTGTTGGATTGAAATGATCCGCCAAAAATGCTGGCACCAGCGTCGAGCAGATCGAACGCTTCTACGCTCGAAACTTACCGCTATCAGCGGAGATGGCTAGGAATCTTCAGAGTTTTGGCGACAAATGATCGGAAAATTTAATGGGATCTAAACAATAATTACCATTCTGAAATTAAACATAGAATCCCCTATTAAAATAGGGCTTAGATTATTACAACTTTTCCTTAGCAAACCTCATATTATCTAATATTCTTGATTTGTCACTTTCTGGAATTTTTCGCTCATTCAGTAGCAATCTACAAATTTCAAAACACTCCTGATACTTACCTAGCCAATAGGCAGCTACAGAAAGTTCGTCTAATAAAGAATATTCATAAATCTCGTTTGAAACAAAAAGCGCATCGTTTGGCGCGATTAAAAGTTCACCTTTTTTCGCGAAAAGATAAGCCAAGTTAAATTTATTATGGAGACGACAATTAAAAGCTAGCCCATGAAGAGCTTCAGCACGATTGGGGCATGTCTCAAAAGCAGAAAGAAATAAATCGTTAATATGGTCAAAACTCAAATTTAATTTCAAACCAATTTGAGCGGCCATATAATAACTTACATAAATTTCTTGTTCCCAAAAACCCATTTTCGTTCGGTTTAAATACAGATTGTAGGCCTCACTATGTATTTCCGCGTCTCTATAAGATTGGGCACAATAAAAAGTATACCGACTTTTCAAGAATGGATCAGTCTCATCTTTTATCAACTGCTTCAAAAAATGAGCATCTTTTAGAAATTTATTTGAATCGTTGTTCCGAAAACTATCTTGGATTGAGATAATTTTAATATGATCCAATTCACCCTGAGTAAAGGTGTCCGTACAATCAAGGTATTCGTGTATTGCCCCTTTAAAGAAAAAATCTTTTTTATTGCTTATCAATTGTGGGCGGAGATAGAAATGTTCCGAGAGAAACGTCCTTAAATTATATAAATCTAAATTCAGATTATTTTTTATTTCAGCAATACCTAACTCGCTAGTAATGCTTACCACATCATCAGCGTCGATCATCAAGGCATAATCGATTTCACGCTCTTCGCGCATCATTAGCAAGGCGGATGATCGATTGCTTCCAAAGTCATTCCACTCTTGATTTATTATTTTATAAGGAAGGTTATTAGATTCGAAAAACGAGGAAACAATAGCAATTGTTTCGTCCGTCGAGCCCGTATCAACAATTAGGGCGTAGTCTATAAAAGGCAGAGCTGAAGAAATACACCGCTCGATTATGTGGGCTTCGTTCTTCACAATCATACATAGGCTAATTTTTCTTTGAGTCACAGCTAACCATTCCTCGTTAACTAATCTTTAGGGTGTAATTCTCCCACATAAACATAATTGCCAGACGAATTAGCTACCCAGAATGACAACCAAGAATAATTAGTCCGAGCATTTGTTACGACGTTGTATGGCGTACCAGTTAAGCTTCCTATCTGGTAATTTGTAGTGACCGTTACCTGACCTGCCCCAGATCCATAGCAGGCATTCAACGGGTTACAGAAATTCCAATAATTATTTGGAGCTGTGACGTATGTCCCCTCGCCAAGTCTTATCCATCCGCTCGGAGTATACTCGAATAGTAAGTTGAGATTATTCGAAGTGTTTCCACCTTTCTGAACGTAAAGGGTACCAAAGGAGGGGGTCCCAGATGGACTCGCTGTCCCCTCATAAGCAGAGATTAGAGAAAGTGATCCATCGGCGCCGGTAGCGCCTGTAGCACCTGTAGCTCCCGCTACACCTGTAGCGCCTGTAGCTCCTGCTACACCTGTGGCGCCGGTAGCACCTGTAGCTCCCGCTACGCCTGTGGCGCCTGTAGCACCTGTAGCTCCTGCTACACCTGTGGCGCCGGTAGCACCTGTAGCTCCCGCTACGCCTGTGGCGCCTGTAGCTCCTGCTACACCTGTGGCGCCGGTAGCACCTGTAGCTCCCGCTACGCCTGTGGCGCCAGTAGCTCCTGCTACACCTGTGGCGCCTGTAGCTCCACGAACGCTTGATGAAGCAGTACTTGTCGCTTGAGGCGTTGCTTTCAAGCGTGAAATATCCTGAAACTGTTGTGCTAGATAAATCGGAGGATCATCTTCTCTATGTCGACGAATAAGAGTTTTCTCTGGGCCTACATACAACCTCAAGCCAGCATTTATCGACTTGCTATTCATTTGCCCGAGGCTAGCATCGCCGAAGAATGAGACACCATAATATTTATTGGAACTGAAAAGATATTCAGCCCCAACCGAGTAATTCATTTGAGAGTAAGAATATCTCTGACCCAAGCTCAACTTAAAGTCATCGTTTAAATAATAAGATAAGCTTGACTGATTAAAGAAGCGATTTTGAGATTTATTGACGCCCAAATCTGCTTCGTAAGCAGCATATCTTTCAATACCAACTAAGTTCTCTATGCTAAAGCGCCCTAAATATATTTCAGATGTCAGCCCGATCCTAGAATATAACTTATCGCTCACAGAAGCTTGGGGCTGCTGTAAATATGAAAGGCTCCCATACACGCCAATAGAAGCACTATTTGGATCCCGCCAAAAACCATGAAATGCCGTTCCCAAAAAAGGATATGAAGAAGCAGCGCCACTCACGGCGTCAATCGCACCACCGAAAGATTCTCCCATCGGGAATGTGAACGAACCAACGGCATAGCCACCGCTACTTTCGGCGCTTTTCCTTACGGAATAAGCTTGACTATTTTGAGACGAAGAAAAACCAGCACCTTCTAATTTTAAATTAAGCGCCGAGACAGCAGGCGTTACGGTATTAAATTTTTCGACCGGAGCACTATTCTGGCCGGCCGTAGAAATATTTGACGAAGCTAAATTTGTATTTTGAGCTTGTTTCAATTTTTGTTTTGTTAGTTCAAGCTCTTTTTCAGTTTTTAAATTTTTTTCTCGATAATAATTGTTTTCGCTTTTTAATCGGCTCTGTTCTCTTTCAAGCTTTTCCTGAGCGACCCTCAGAGCTTGAATGAGTTGAAATAACTCCTCGTTTGTAGGAGATGCCTGAGCATTAACAGGGGGATGGATAGCGACTAGCGAGCAGACAGCAACGCTACAAAATAAAGCGTTTCTAAGTCTTGCTTTGCTCACGTAAGCTCACCTTATTAGAATCAATTTGATATGATTATATTTGAAAATTAGGATTTTGTGCTCATCCTCATAAAGACCGATTGAATAATTAGGCGTAGTTTTTTACGCTATTTCTACAATCCGCCTCTTAGCCTCTTCACTAGCTTCGATGTAACGCTGTGTCGTTCCTAGAGCTGAGTGGCCCGCCAAAAGCTGTACGTCCCTTAAGCTACCGCCAACCGATGAAATCCGCCTAGCCCAGGCGGTAATAGCCGTTCGACGACCGCTGTGGCTTGAAGCTCCGTAGAAACCGAGTTCACGGTACCAACCAGCGAACATATTCACGACAGCGTAAGAGGAGGTCTTAGGGGACCTTTCTGTGGCGATAACGAAGGGCGACCAGCGGGTAGCGGTAGCTTCTTCCGCCATTAGCACTACTAGAGCCGCCTTTAGTTCCTTGTTTAGGGGAATAGTACGCCCACCTCGCCTACCCTTCGAAGCGGCGTCTGTGAGGCTTATAGCGTCCGCCAGCCGCCCTTCAGCGTCCGTAACCATCGCCCAAGTTAAACAGGCGATCTCCTTAGCCCTCAAGCCCGCCTTAACGGAAAGAAGGAAGATCACTCGGTTACGGATCGGATTACGGGTTTTAGCGAGGTAGGCGAGCACAGCTTCCTGTTGGGCCTTGCTCAAAATCTTAGCTTGTTTACCCAGCGCCATTGTCGGTTACCCCTCATTTTAAAATCGAGTCCCGACAACTCTTTATAATGAATTCATCGAAGTAAGACTAGCCAAAGTTTCAAAATAGCCAATGAAAACAATAGTTTATTGGATTTCATTATAAAAGGAACCTTTTAAAATGAGTTTCTAAAAAAGCAAACGCCTACGGCGTAAACCGTAGGCGCTTGGGAGTTCTAATCCAGTTTACAGGGCTATTTGCCTAAACTCAGTTGAAGCTGGTTAGCGATGCTTCTCCAGTCTGGGAAATAGATCCCCACAGTCTCCCTTAGTTCAGCAAGGTCATATTCATAACCAAGCTCCGTTAGTCGCTTCTCGTAACGGGCCAACTTCTGATCAATGATTATAGCCCTATCCATTGGGGCGATATCAAAACAGATCGGGGTACAACGAGACCGAATGGCCGAAGTTACCTTGTCAATTTCATTCGCCGTAAGAATGAACCGAGTTGTGGCAGAAAATTTCTCAATAATGTGGCGAAGGCCCGCTTGAACCTCCTTAGTGAGATAATCCGCCTCATCGATGAAACAAACTTTTGGCTTGGAGAATAACGACATCGTTGAGGCAAAGTTTTCAATCAGCCGTAAGATGGCCTTATCCCCATTATTGAAGGAACCGTTGATTTCCAAAACATCAGCGTTCTCGATCAAAATACGAGCGGCCGATGTTTTGCCAATACCAGGCCCTCCATAGAAGAGCAGGTTTATCAGAGAGCCGGCGACCTCCATCCGCTCAAGAGAACACGAGATATCTGGCGGAAGTGCCATGTCGGAGATCGAACGAGGGCGGAGAATTTCCGAGAGAAGTTGGGTATTTTCCATTTTGAAATCCTCCCTCAAGCCGCTTTAGCCAGTTTGACGGTCTTCAATTCCTTTAGAATCTTTGATCCTTCGGTCAAAGTGAAATTGAATTGCTCCTTTAGCGACAACAAGCTGTCATAAAATTTAGCCTTGCTTTCACCATCAAGAGATTCAGCTGAGATCTTAAAATCATAAACCGTCTTTACGTTCGGATTAATCCCAATCTGCTCATCAATTTCCGTAGACGTGATGAACGGAGTCAGTGAAGCCGAGACCCGTGAAAACTGATCCGGTTCAAGCTTTGAAAGTTTATAGATAGTTGTCCAAGTATTAGGGAGACGATCAACGAAAGGGCGGAACCTCTCGCTTTTCTCGCCAATTTTTTTCAATTTTGAATAGGTTGGGCTCCCCTTTTCTAGTCCGACTTTTTGACAGAAAATAAGGAAGTCGACGGCGTTCAATTTACGTTCCGCTTGTACGAGCGTTTCAGAAAGACCAAGGATCGACTCTGCTGTTTTCCGAAGAGAGCTTTGGTATCTGTTTATGAAGTTTTGGATTTCGGGCTTGATTTCCAAATTTCCATTTGGAAAAGTTTCGACCACGGTACTGATGCTATTCATATTTAGTCTCCTAGTTTGGTTTCGTTTGCTCGGATGTTTTTTGTTCATCCGATATTCTTATAATAACTCTGGAGGCTAATCTTTTCGCCGGCAGAAGAAGCATTCCGGACAGCTGTCTGAAACAAAGAAATGACTGGAATTTCAAAATGGAAAAGAAGTTTCAAACCAACCTTGCCGCCCGTAAAGAGGCTTTCCGTTTATGGTTCGAGTATTTGAGGATCGCCAACTTCAGCAAAGACACAAAGGTCAAGGCGGCGCTGATTGTATCTGAACCGTATTATCGCCAGTGGGAGATAACTAAGGCGAGCAAGTTTGATACGTGGTGGAAAACACACGGTCATCTGTTTGAAGAAAAGTTCTTCGTCAGAGAATTAAAGGCTGGGGAAGCGCCATTAGATCCCGACGCCTTATTGATAGAAGTTCCCCTCACCCAGTCGCCGACCATTCTTACGAAAAAGGCGAAGGAGCTTATTCAAGCCGCCTTCGATGCTCGTGAGAGAACAGAACGAAAGGGAAAGAAAAAGCCAACCGCCTATTATCAACTCACTGAAGGGTCAGAGCCGAAATTCGATGCCGTTAGGGAGATGCTGTCGGTCTATCGAGACGTCTACCTCAAGCACCAGAAGCTCAAGGGGGAAAAGCTGCTGGAAGCTACACATCGGTATTATCTTGGTAGGAAAAACAAGCGATGGGCGAAGATTCCCATGGCACTGATGTATGATTCTGATGGTGATAAAATCCGAGCCATGAGAAACCTCCGCCGCTATATTCAAAAAGCGGAAAAGGTCGTTCTCAACGTAGCTCGTGGACAGTTTCCGGGAGAGTATTAGGAGATGTTGGGGTTTTGGCTTTTTTAGCCGGATTCCAAACCTTCTCACACCATTCACGGAAGCCCATAAGGCGCTTCGGCGTCTTTGATGCCATAGCTTCCAGTTTACTCTTGATGGTTGTTTTCTTCCCATTCATCGTGCCAACTCCTTCAGATTAGGATCGGCATAAAGCGCTGTTGGGAATGTTGAAAAACTAGCAGCCTGCTCTTTACGAAGAAAGCTGACACAAGCATTTCTGATAACTGCTGAAACACGTAGGTGGTTTTCATCAGCATAAGCCTGAAGCTTCTCCCTGAGAGTGTTCGGGCAACGAAATCCGACGTTTTGGTTGTGAATAATATTCATTGAAAATCCTTTCTTTGATAAGGAATCGATCGATCAAGTAATTAAAATTCGACGATTTAAATGGTTATTTTTGAGGAGCTTATGATTTTACGGGCGAACTATTTATTGCCTTCGGCAAGCTCGCTTCGCTTCGCTGCTGGTCTTCTTCATAACCATAGGCGAGAGACAGTATTTCTCGGCTAACAATATCATCAGGATCCGCTAACAGGTTTTTGAGAAGTTCTATTTTTTCTTCTATAGAAATTAAGTTCATTCGATAAATCCTTTTCTTATTATTTTTGGTCTAATTTCTAAGAGCGATTAATTGGTTCCTTCGGAACACTCACTCGCTCTCTTCGTTCGCTCGCTCCTAGAATATTTCTTCTTCGTTTTATGAATTAGCTAATCAATTAATTCTGCCTTATTAGCGGTAGTGTTTTTTGGATACACTTCGGCTTCTTACAGCCAACATGTATCCAAGGATTAGCGTACAGCGCCCCCTATCAACACCCTGATTAGGAACACCTTCGAGAAGGTACGGGGCGGTTATGCTATCTCCCGTTTCTGTCCTGTTCATCAACGCCAACACATTCGAAGCCAATCAGGCGACTATCGAGTGTTCGAGGGGCGCAATTCTCACCGTTGCCCTCATCGTGTCCCTAGTTTCAAATGAAACCATCAACTTTTGACGGAACCTAATAACAAAAGAAAATGTGCCCTTACTGAATTCTGTACGGCTTGGGTTTTCACGCCCGTAGCAGTCTCGACAGGTTTGGCACTCAAATATGGAGCGGTTCGCCACTTTTATTTAGGCGGCTGTATTACGTGAAACGGGCTTTGCCTTAAAAAACTTTGTCTTTTTCAAAAGCGTTGCTTTTAGGTTTCGATTTCTCGAAAGCGTATCTTTAGGTATTAAATCCAAGAATGATTTCTAGCTCCGTTCTTTAGCCGTTAAAATCTCGAAAAAACGATAGTTTGGACTCTAGAATATCTTAGGAATTTTAGCTTATAATTAAACGGTTCATAAACGGATTTTTATATATAGAAGGAAATTCCTGTTTTAGAGGGGTATTTATTGTGAGCATTTTAATTCACACGGGAGGGGTCACAGGTTCAATCCCTGTACCGCCCACCATTTCTTGCCCTTTTCCTGATTATCTCCGCAGCCGATGGTCTGCTGTTCTCTCATGACTGCAACGGCAAGTTAGGAGGACAATCATCTGAGTTGCAAAGATTGCTGCACCCTTGGGCTATGTGAGTCCATCTCATGGCAATGAAGTCAGCAAAAGTGATCACCTTTGTTTGATGATCAAAGGTCGCACTCGCAGGTCTCTTGTTAAAGCCACCCATATCTGACAGCATTCAAAAAAAACAAATAGAAATGGGGGCGGGCATGGATGCGAACAGAAGCGCGTCAAACAAGGCAGTCGGCCAAAAAGTAGATTTTTTCTGTCCTGAAACATCTGTTTCGGATGGGCAATCTCATGTCTCAACAAGTGGCAGCAGCTCGGATAGCGAGTTTGTTCTCGCCAAGATTGTTGCGCGCACAATCGTTCCCGAACTTTTGGTGCGCAATCAAGATCTGCAGATTACCAAATCTGATGTCGCCGGCCACCCGACCGAAGCAGACATTGCAAAATTAAGCTCGCTTATTCTCGGGCCAGATAATAGCGATGCACTTGAATATATAAATGCGCTTCGAGAGAAGGGCCTCACCCTTGATGATTTATATTTGGAATTGTTGGAGCCGACAGCTCGGCATCTCGGCGAATTGTGGACTGTTGATGAGGTCGATTTCTTTGCCGTGACACTTGGGATCGGCCGCTTGAAGCGCATCGTCCATCATTTCGCTGATCTCGATAAAATCGCACCCTATGACCAAAAGCGTCGCGCCTTGATGCTGGTGCCGCCTGGCGAAGACCATACATTTGGCAGTCAGCTTGTTCAGAGGTTTTTGCGGGCGGCCAGTTGGTTTGTTCTTGCTCTGGATGGCAGTGAAACAAAAAAAGCTTCTGATATCGTCGCGCGCGAGTGGATTGCCGTTGTCGGAATTTCAATCAGCACGCATGTCGAGATTGATGATCTGTCTCAAATGATCAAGTCGATCAGGTCGCGTTCAATGAATCCGCAGATCGGCGTCATCATTGGCGGCCCGATGCTTGCGCGCAGTCCAGAGCTTGTCTCAGAAGTGGGAGCGGATGGAGAGGCGCAAAATGCGCCCGCTGCTGTCTTGCTCGCTGAAACCATGCTCGCGCGCGGTTTAGAGTTAGCCAGATTATCTCGCGGGTAATGGCCTCTCCATCAATGGAAGAAGGTTCCTCTCAGCGCTAGACGTTCAGCCCTGTCGCGAGCGTGGCGCTTTTGGGCGCGCTGCGTTTCGCCGGCATGTCTGCGTTTGGCATTTGTTTGCCGAGTCAATTCTGATACTTGATCAGGCATTGTGGCGCGTGAATCAGCGTCCTTCTATCGCGTCAGATGTCCTGAGGAGAATATGTTGAATCGTTTCTTGATCATCCTTGCCCTTTGCGCGGGAGCGACATCAGCGTCGGCTGGCGAAGCGCCGACTTGCACGGTGACGTCTGGTAGCAATGCGCAAATTTATGCTGACGCCGACATGAAGAAAGAGCTGCGCGAGGTCCGTGACTTTGATGGCGTCTCGTTTCGCACTGTCAAATGGTTGGACGCAAAGTCTGGTCGCGTCTGGCAAGGCCGCCTGTACGATGCCGCCGGAAAGCAACCTTTCCCGCGTGACACTTTCATCGATCCGATGCAATGGGATTGTGATTGAACAGGGTCTTGAAAATCCAACCTATGAGCGTTCATCTTGATCGCAAGACAGAGGGAGTTTGATCGAGTGATCGTCGCCCCTCTGTCTCGCGGCAAAGTCTTGCTTACTCACATTTTGCCAAAACCGAGATGCGGTTGTCTTTGGCATTGGCTGTGATCAACAACGTGCGACCGGCCACTTTGCGCACACTCCAGACTTCATTCACTTGCCAGGTGCTGCCTTCGCCCGAACAAGACAGGCGCACGGCTGCGCCAAAAGTCTGGCCCTTGAACGCTTTCAGCTGACAGCCTGATTCAATCTGCGACGTGTCGCGCGCTGTGACTTTCAAGATCGCATCCGATTCCATGCGGTCGAAAGCGCCCGGCTTGCAGACAGAGGGTTCATCGCCGTCAGCGATCCACTCGCCCTGAAAATCTTTTGGAAATTGTTGCGCCATAGCAGGCGCTGCCAAAAGAGGGAGCACGAGTGCGGCAGCTGCAAGAATTTTCATATTTACTTTTCTCCTGATCAAGGGTGCACGGTTTCCGTGAACCAATCGGTTGGTAATTCGTGTCCGACAGAACGCTCTTTCGCGCGGCGATAAATCACCGAGCCCGCGGCGGCAAATTGATAGCCCAGCCCCAGATTGTTGAGGAAGCAGGTGACTTGCTCGGGCGCATCACGGCCCGTGACGCGATGCGCAATCAGGTCAGGCAAGGTTGGGAAGGATTTGAAGTCGAGCTTTGCGGCATCATTCCATCCCGCTTGTTTGGAGCTTTCGCGGAATTTTGCATTCTTCGCCACCACAAGAATCGGATCGGTATCATGCGTATGGACGGCAATCTTGTCGGCCGCGCGAATGGCGGTGGGCTCAATCTCCGGCTTTTTGATCGACGACAAATGCATGCCCGGCTCAATCCATTGCTTAAAGAAAATCGGGTCAATGGAATTGGACGCGCACATGACAATGTCTGCGCCCGCAATGGCCTCTTCCGGCTGGGCCACGGGGCGCACGTCTATGCCGAGGACGTCGCTCATGCGCGTGCAAAAAGCTTCGCGATTGTCTTGGTTGGGCGAGAAGCAGCGGATGGTTTCGATTTTTCGTACAGCGCAGGCGGCGGTGAGTTGCGTTTCTG
Organism: Beijerinckiaceae bacterium; assembly: GCA_947453155.1. GTDB lineage: Bacteria > Pseudomonadota > Alphaproteobacteria > Rhizobiales > Beijerinckiaceae > Terripilifer. Next base: position 15,529 of record CANGFE010000038.1, read on the forward strand.
CCTGCCAGCCTGAGCCCAGAATGCCGATGGAGGTCGCATCTTCGCGCGCCATATATTTCACGCCCAAGCCATTGGTTGCGCCCACACGAATGTGCTGCAACACGCCGTCCGGGAAAATGGCCAGCGGTTCGCCATTATGTGTGGAGAACAGCAGCACGAGACCGACATAGCGCTCATTGGGGGCGGCTGGCACTTTCACGCGGCGACGCGAATTGCCCACCAGCGGATTGGTGATGATGTCTGAATTGATGCGGATGGCACCGACCCCTAGGGCTGGCACAACACCATCCATGCTCTTCAATCCATAGACCGCATCTTCATGCCAAGTGGTGGGCGTGATGCAATCGGTGCGCTGGCGCGAGACGCCACGCCCTTCGGCAAGATCGAGATAGGCTGTTTCCAGTGCGTCGATGCAATCGGGCATGGAGAGAAGATTTTCGACATCTTCATTTGACAGGATCAATGTCATCTTTCTCTCTCCCTTTTGATTCAATGCGTGAGGATCAGCCCGCTCACCACCACGCTTAAAATCATCACGCTTGTGCCAATCACGGTCGTGATGTGGCGGATGCCGAGTTTTGCGATGGAGGTGACGGAGGTGTTGAAGCCCAGAGCCGCAATGGCAATCAGCAGCCCCCAAGTCGAGACGAGGCTCGCGAGAGATTTCACAGGCGTATAAATCGGCATCAACGAGGGCGCGAGCGGCATGGCGCTATTCACCAAGCACAGCGCCAGAAAGACAAAGGCGAAAACCGGCACGGGCACTTTGGCCGTGTTGGAACTGGCAAACATGCGGCCGATGATCAGAATGACGGGCAAGAGCAGCAGCACGCGGAAGAGTTTGACGATCACAGCAGAGGCGCCGACGCTGTCGGAGACCGCATAGCCTGCGCCCACCACTTGCGCGACATCGTGGATGGTGCCGCCGAGCAATGTGCCTGTGGCTGTCTCTTGAAACCCGAGCATTTGGCCGAGCGGCGGATAGGCCAGCATGGCGACTGTCGAGAGCAGATTGACGGCAACGATGACGAAAACCGTGTCAGCTTCCTTGCCCTGATAATTAGGCAAGACGCTGGAGGTTGCGAGCGCGGCTGACGCGCCGCAGACGCCTGTTGCAACACCCGCCAAAGCACCAAAGCTGCGCGAGAGCCCAAGAAAAGTTGCGAGCCACAGACCGAAGGCGATTGTTGCCGCCATGGCCATGATGATGATCAGCGCGGTGGAGAGACCGAGCGCTGCAATATCGCCCAGAGCGACGCGTAGGCCGAGCAGGGCGACGGCAATGCGCAAGATGGTGGAGACGCAAAAGCGCAAGCCCGGTGCAAAGAGTGGGCGTGCGGCGAGCGGATGCAGCCAGATGCCGATGATCAGCGCGATGACGAGGGCCGGGATGGGCGCAACAGGCGCGAGAAACGGTGCGGCGAAATGGGCCGCGCCCGCCAAAGCGCTAGCAAGGGCAATGCCCGGCAAGAGAGCCAGGGGGCTCTGCGGCGTGCCTGCGGAAACGGGTGCGGCCATTCTCTTTTGACTTCGCTTCTTCTTATTGTTGCGCAGGCCCCGAGACATTGCCGAGGATTTTCGTCACGCGTTGTACGATTTGCGGCGGCGTTTTGTAAATCTCGGCGATGATTTTGGCGAGTTGTTCCCCCGAAATCGGCTCCACCGCGAGTTTGAGTTTGATGGCTTCGTCAATGAAGGCTTTATCCGCCATCGTGTCATCAAAGGCTTTGCGCAGAATTTTCACGCGTCCCTCTGGCACGCCGGGCGGCGCTACAAAGGGTCGCCCCAGTGCGGCGCGGGCCAAGAACAGGCGCAGGGCTTCCGTGTTTTGTGTGTCGCCGGCTGTCATATCGGTGGTGAGTGGCACGCCCGCTGGGACAGACGGATCTTTCTCGAGCCCCGTTTGGAAGAGCAGATTCATTTCGCCATCTGTGTAGAGACGCGTGCGCGCAATGGAGGAAAAGGCAATGCAAATGCCTTGCACCTCGTTGCGCTCCATGGCCATGACAATTTCATTGGAGCCCGGATAGCCTTTGATGGTTTTGAATTTCAGCCCCAAAAACTCAGCCAGAAATTCCGGATAGATGGCGCTGTCGGCACCAGACCCTGTTGCGCCCACCGCGAGTTCCATGGAACGCAAATCGGTGAGCTTTTGCACTTTGGCATCTTTGCGCGTGGCGCAGACGGTTGTGTCTTTGTCAGGCGAGCCAATCCAGTTCATCTTTTGCGGATCAAGCTGCACATTCTGTCCGCCGAGCAGGGGCTCGAGCGGAATGCCGCGACTGATCAGGCCAAAGACCGTGCCATCTTTGGGCGCGCTTGTCGCCAGATGATTAGCGAGTTTTAGCGTGCCCGCACCCGGCATATTTTGCGCCACCATGGTTGGCTCATGCGGCATGAAACGCGGCATGTGGCGGGCGAGTAGGCGTGACCAGACATCATTCACGCCGCCCGGACCAAATCCGATGAGCACGGACATGGTCTTGCCCTTGTAGAAATCCGCATCGCTCTGCGCAGCTGCGGGAGCGGTGAGGGCGGCACAAGTTGCAAGCGTGAGAGCAAAGCGGCGCAGCATGAGGGATCTCCGTCAGTCGCGGATGTCTTGCAAGAACCATTCAGTCGGAATTTCGCGGCCCTTCTTCAAGCGGCGCGCTTCTTCATAGACGAGGCCACCGACGGAGGAGAATTGCAGGCCTTGATTGCCGACATTGCGATAGAAAGTGATCTGGTCGCGATCGGTGCGGCCTTTGCATTTGCCGGTGACGAGATCGGCGAAGTCGGGCTTGTCGCCGCCTTTGCCGCGATCCATAAATTCGGGATTGTCGCCGCCAAAGCCGGGCTGCGGATTCTTTTCCGGAATGCGCTTCATCTGCTCGACGCTGCCGCCAATATAAGCGGCGGGTGACAGACCGCGTTCAGCTTGAAAACGTTCTGTCTGTTTCATTTGCAAGCCGGCCGTGCCTTGGCGCACTACGACGTCGAATTTATTTGTCGCTGCATCTGGCATTTCGCGGCGGCCGAGATTGGTGACGTGCTGGCCGGGGCGCAGCCAATCAGCATCATAGACGGGCTTCATACTGTCGGTGGCAGATGAAACAATATCGACGCCATCGAGGGCAGCCTTGGGATTGTCGACTGCAATCACTTCAATGCCGAGTTTCTTCGACATTTCTTCCGCATAGGCTTCGCGGTTTTTAGGGTTAGGGCTGTAAACCTTGCATTGGCGAATGTCGCGCACGCAGGAGAAAGCCTCCAAGAAGGTGCGTGCCATGCCGCCCGAGCCCAACATGCCCACCACATGAGAATCTTCACGCGAGAGATATTTCACGCCAATGCCAGCACCGCCGCCCACGCGCATGTGTTGCAACACGCCATCATTGATGAAAGCCAGCGGCAAAGCATTTTTGGTCGAGATGAGATAGATGACGCCGCAATAAGTGCCGGGCTCTCCGCACCACTTGTCTTCGGTCCAACCGCCATCTTCTGTTTTGGGCCAAGTGATAATGTCGGACTTCATGCGAATGGCGAAATAACCATCATTCGCACCCTCCATCGAACCCCAACGGAAATAGCCATCATCACGCTCGCAGGGAAAATACATGTCGATGCGCGGGCGATGGATGGCGCCACCTTCCGGTAATTTGCGGAACGCCTCTTCCTGCACGCGGATGCAATCCTTCATGGACAAGATTTCATTCACGGTCGCATTGTCGATGATGAGCATTTTGGCTCCCTCCCTGATCTTTTTTATGAGGAGAGTATAGACAGGATGCGGCTCTTGGGAATGCGCTCTGGTGGCGATCAAGCTGGATAACCCGCGGTCCCTTGGCAGCGCCCAATGTCTGCATTCGACACGCTCAAAAAACCCGTGCCCCAGGGGATTGATTTGTCATTTCTCTTTATGCAGCATGGTTTTGCTTGTTCTCTTGGGCGGCGGAGGGCAGGCATCTGCTTCACTTCGGGGGGCCTCGGAGGGTTGTCCATGCCTGCAAGCCGCGTTTGTTCTGGCGCAAGCGTCGCCGCCACCTGTCTTTTCACAGCTATCTTTTTATCCCCCGCTGAAGCCGCCAAGCGTTGCGCGGCGAATGAGGTCTACCGGCCCACTCTTGGTGCATGTCAGCAGAAAGATGAAGCCGCCTCTGAAGGCATTTTCAATTTCTGGCCCTTCTCGCGCAAAGCCGATAAGGCTGAGTCCAAGCTTGATGATAAGGCGAAGGCTTCGGCCAAGAGCAAGATGCGCGAAGCCAGCATCAAGCCGGTCACACGTGATCCTGTGGAGCAGCCTAAGCTAAAGCAAGACGCTTTGGCGGTGATTGAAAAACAAGCGCCCCTTGTACGCGCGGTTGCAACACCGGCTGTAAAACCGCCAAGTGTTGAGCGCCCGCAGGAGGCTTTGGCTTTTTCTGCACATGTCGAAACGCGTCTGGTGCAATCTGAGCCTGTTGTCGTGAAGCCGCGCGAGATTTCGCCTTATGGGTCGTTGATCGCCTTTGAGCCGCAGCGTCGGTAATTCATTCTGCTTTTATCGTCTTATTGCGGATAAGGGCTTGGCGCGCATTGGGCTATGCTCATCCCTGTCTCGTCACGTGGAGTGCGCATATGTTGCCGAAATTGATTGCCGGTTTTTTGGCCTGTCTGGCGCTCACCGCCTGCGCGGGACGCGTGGATCGCGGCAATCCATTCGCGTCTTCTGCGCGCCAGGTGCAGTCGGCGCCGGCCGTTGAGTCTTACGTTTGGGCGCGCAATGACGGGCAGCGCATGTCGGCCAATCCTGCACTGCTGCGCCAGGGGCAAAAGGATCAGGCCGAGTGTCGCGATCAGGCGACATCGGGCGGCACACTCAACCGCAACGCTTTTGTTCAATGTATGCAGAAGCGTGGCTATTCTCAGCGACCAGCAAGCTAATTTTTTCTTATCACGTCGTGATGTGCTGCGGCGGCGAGCCCCTTGTCGGGTGAAGGCAGATGTTTCATAAACTCAGTCCTCGATGCGCGACTATTGCGTAGCTTGTGCTTTCGAGCGATTTGCTGAGTGGTTTGCCTTTGACAATTGTTATGTCCATTTCCGTTCAAGACGGCGTCGTGCTCGCGTCTGATAGCGCTGTCGAGCATCGGGGCCAAGTCTATTATTCGGCCGAAAAAACCATGCAGCTCATCAAGGGCATGCCGATTGGCGTGCTGGTGGCTGGTGATGCGGCGATCAACAACAAAGCTTTCATTGATGTGCTGAAAGATTTTGGCGCGCAGAACCGCAACGGTCATGGCTCTTTCGACAAGAGCAATTTCACGGTCGAAGCGGTTGTGCGTCGCTTGCAGGATTATCTGCGCTCGATGGCGCCGATGCAGGTGGCCAAGCTGCGTTCGACTTTGATCATCGCGGGCTATTCATCGCATTCAGACACGCCAGAAGTGTGGAACCTCGTTTTCGATTCCAGTGATGGCGTCAGCGTCTCGCAAATTTGGTCGCCGATCGAATATGGCATTTGCTGGGAGGGGGCGGGGGAATGTCTGCATCGCTTGATGAGCGATGATTTCACCATGGATGGCTCGAATGAAGCCTCAAGCCCGACATTGGTGACGCCAGGCATGCCCATTCATGATGCGGTCGCACTCACGCGCTTTTTGATGGATGCCACGATTGGCTATGTGCGCTTTCGTGCAGATTTGCAGCCCAAGACGGTGGGTGGCCCGATTGATATGGCCGTGATCACACGCCATGAGGGTTTTCGCTGGGTTCAGCGAAAAAAACTCACGGGCCCAAGCTTGGGCACGCGCTGATCAATCTTTGCGTGGACGCCACAGCGGCCAGGTGATGACAGAAAAGCCAACCGCCAGCGAGCCATTCAGAAAAATTTCGCCCGGCGTGCCGCCTTCAAAAACGCCCCAGAGAATGCCGAGCAGGAAGGCAACGCCCATGCCGACGGCCAATCGTGTGTCACGGATCATTCTCTTTACACCCTCGTCTTTTCGATCTTTGAGACAGCATCCCACAATTGATCGAAATGGCTGATCACGATGTCTGGAGCAAATGTCGAGACATGCTGGTCGGTATAGCCGAAGTCGACAGCCACAACCGGAATCTCGGCGGCTTTCGCCGTATCAATATCGGTGCGTGAATCGCCGACCATAATGGTATTGGCCCGATGCCCGCCCGCCAGATCAATGGTCATGAGCAACATGCGCGGATCGGGCTTGGCAATATTGCGGCCATTGTCTTTAAAAGTGTCCTGACCACAGATCGCCTTGAAGCGATGGTCGACCTTGAGGGCGTTCAAGAGCTTTTTGGAAGGCACTTCCACTTTGTTGGTGCAGACGGCAAAGCTGAAACCCGCCGCTTCAAAACGGTCGAGCGCGGCGACCACGCCGTCATACAGATGACTGACGTCGGCAATATGAGCTTCGTAATGGTCGAGGAAGTCCGCAAAGAGCTGATCGAGCTTGGCGCCATCCACGCTGCGCCCCTCGGCGGCAAAGCCGCGCTGGATCAATGCGCGGGCGCCTGCCCCCACCATTTGGCGGGCCTCAGCCAGCGACACGGGCGCCAGGCCTTCGCGTTCTAGGATGACATTGAGCGTATTGGTGAGGTCGCCCGCCGTCTCGGCCAATGTGCCGTCGAGGTCGAAAACCAGCATGGGGGCGTGGAATGTTTGGATCATGGTCTTCGCCTAGGGGGAAAACAGGGCAGCGTCAAATCACGCCAATTGCCTTTCCACCCGGAAATCTTTAAGCGCCGAAGGGTCCTTTTTGCCTGGCCGGAGCGCTCCCATGACCGATAAAGCCGAAGCCGCCAAACGCCTCGCGGCCGCCCGTGCGGTAGAGCTTGTCAAACCCGGCATGAAGCTTGGCCTGGGCACGGGCTCAACAGCCGCCCATTTCGTCGATCTCTTGGGCGAGAAGGTCGCGAAGGGTCTCCAGGTCATCGGCGTGCCGACCTCCGAGCGCACCCGCGAACAGGCCCAAAAGCTCAATATTCCGCTCTCCACCTTGGACGAGACCCCGCAACTCGATCTGACGGTCGATGGCGCGGATGAGTTTGATCCGCAGCTGCGCCTCATCAAAGGGGGCGGGGCGGCGCTGTTGCGTGAGAAGATTGTGGCGGCGGCCTCGGCTCGCATGGTCGTGGTCACGGATCGTTCCAAGCAAGTGGCGACTTTGGGCAAATTCCCACTGCCGGTCGAAGTGGACCGCTTTGGGCTCGAATCCACCCGCTTGCATGTGATCGCGGCCGGAAAAGCCCATGGCTGCTCGGGCGAGGTGAAGCTGCGCCGTACCGCTGACGGCCATGTTTTGGTCACGGATGGCGGACATGCCATTCTCGACTGCTTCTTTGGCGTCATCCCGGATGCCGACGGCCTCGCTCTTGCCCTGAATGTGATTCCGGGCGTGGTCGAACACGGATTATTCATCGGCCTCGCCAAAGCTGTCATTGTGGCAGATGAAGCGGGTGTCGAAGTGATTGGCGATCTCGCCTGAGATTTTTTGAGGAGACGAACAGATGAAGTCCACTCTCATTCGCTTGGCCGCGCTGGCGCTGATCGCTGCCGCTCCCTTGCCCGCTTTCGCTCAGGCCCAGCCCAAGGCGCCCGCCTTCATGCCGGCGCAGCCGCCGGTCACGGATGCGCAATTTGCGATGGGCCGCGAGCTCGTCATGCTGTCTGGCCTCGATAAAGGTTTTGAGGGTTTTGTTCCAGGTGTTCTGCGCGAATTGCAGATGACCTTTTCGCGCACACGTCCGGAAATCGCCGCTGATCTCGACAAGGTTCTGCGCGAAATCATTCTTCCGGAATTCAACAAGCGCACCGCTGAAATGGTCGACCAATCGGCTCGTATTCTGGCCGCCACGATGAGCGAGCAAGAATTGAAAGAGACGGTCGCTTTCTTGAAGACACCTGCTGGCAAAAAATATGTCGAGACGCAGCCCGCTTCGATGAACAAGATCATGCAATCCATGGATTCATGGAACCGTGATCTGTCGGTCGCCGTGGTCGACCGCGTGCGCGCGGAGATGAAGAAAAAGGGTCACGACCTTTAAGCGAGAAAAGGCCACCCATGTCCTTCGATGTTGATCTTTTCGTCATAGGCGCTGGTTCGGGCGGCGTGCGTGCCGCGCGCATTGCGGCCACCCATGGCGCCAAGGTCATGATCGCCGAAGAATTCCGCATGGGCGGCACCTGCGTGATCCGCGGCTGCGTGCCGAAAAAACTTTATGTCTATGCCAGCCGCTTCGCCGATGATTTTGCGGACGCGGCGGGCTTTGGTTGGACGTTTCCGGAAAAGCCCGTGTTTCATTGGCCGACGCTTGTGGCGGCCAAGGAAAAGGAAATCACGCGTCTCTCGGCTATCTATGGCAATAATCTTGGCAAGGCAGGTGTCGAGATCTTGCAGGATCGCGCCGAGATCGTCGATCCTCATACGGTGGTTTTGAAGAAAGACGGCCGTCGCATCACGGCGAAAATGATTCTGGTCGCAACGGGTGCAACACCTGTGCTTGAGCCCGCTGTTGCGGGAGTCGAACATGCGATCTCATCCAATGAGCTGTTCGATCTGCCAGAATTTCCCAAGCGCCTGATGGTGATCGGCGGCGGTTATATTGCGGTGGAATTTGCCAGCCTTTTTGCGCGGCTCGATTCCAAAGTCTCACTGCTGTTTCGCGCTGATAATGTGCTGCGCGGCTTTGATGAAGATATTCGCGATGGCCTGCGCGTCGAATTGCAACATGCGGGCATTGATATTCATGCCGGCACTTTGCCGACCAAGATCGAGAAGAAGGGCGATGGACTGCATGTGACCTGTTCGGATGGACAGACACGCATTGTCGACCAGCTTTTACTCGCCACAGGACGCCGCCCGCATACGCGTGGTCTGGGGCTCGAAGCCGCTGGCGTTGAGATGGATAGCGTGGGCGCGATCAAGGTCGATGCTTTTTCGCGCACCAATGTCGCGTCCATCTTCGCTGTGGGCGATGTGACCAACCGCATCAATCTGACGCCTGTCGCGATCCGCGAAGGCCATGCTTTTGCCGACACGCAATTTGGCGGCAAAGAGGTCGTGGTCGATCATTCGCTTGTGCCGACCGCCGTCTTCACCACGCCGGAAATTGGCACGGTCGGCATGAGCGAGGCCGAAGCGCGGCGGGCTTTCAATGTGGTGGATGTTTATCAGGCGAGTTTCCGTCCGATGAAGGGCACGCTCTCGGGCCGGCCCGAAAAGACGCTGATGAAGATCATCGTCGACGGTGAAACGGATCAGGTTTTGGGCGTCCATATTCTGGGCCATGAGGCCGGAGAGATGGCGCAGCTGCTTGGTATTGCTGTGAAGCTTAAGGCGAAAAAGGCTGATTTCGACGCCACAATGGCGGTGCATCCGACAGCCTCCGAAGAGCTGGTGACTTTGCGCACCCGCACCGCTCGCTACACGCGCGAGGCATCGGGGGCCTGAGGCCTCGGTCTGATCACGGCACTGCGACAAAGGTCGCGGAAATTCATGTCCCCCTGCCATGATTCTTTGATGTATAAGGCCCACGCGTGTTGGACTGCGACCGGGGAGGGGTTCGCGGGCTCGCACAGATCAATTGGAGTTTGTGATGCCGCTCGAACATTGGACCCCGGAATCTTGGCGCTCAAAGCCGATCCAGCAGGCCCCGGTCTATCCGGATGCCGCAGCGCTCGGTGATGTGGAACGGCAATTGGCCGGATTCCCGCCGCTGGTTTTTGCGGGTGAGGCACGCAAACTCAAAAAAGCACTCGCCAAAGTGCAGGCGGGTGAAGCTTTCCTGTTGCAGGGCGGCGATTGCGCTGAAAGCTTTGCCGAACATTCGGCCGACAATATCCGCGACTTTTTCCGCGTCTTTTTGCAGATGGCGGTGGTGCTGACGTTTGCGGGCTCCTCGCCCGTGGTGAAGGTTGGACGCATTGCGGGCCAATTCGCCAAGCCGCGCACCAATCCGACGGAAACGATCAATGGTCTCGAGCTGCCGATTTATCGCGGCGACATTATCAATGATTCAGACTTCACCCTGGAGGGCCGCACGCCTGATCCGCGCCGCCAGATCGAAGCCTATCGTCAATCCGCCGCGACGCTGAACCTGCTGCGCGCTTTCGCGACCGGTGGTTATGCCAATCTCGAAAATGCGCATCGTTGGATGTTGGGCTTTGTCGATAACAGCCCGCAATCCTCGCGCTATCAGGAATTGGCGGATCGCATCACCGAGACGCTGAACTTCATGAAGGCCATCGGCCTTGATAGCGAAGCGCATCAGGAATTGCGCCAGACGGATTTTTATACGTCGCATGAGGCTTTGCTTCTGGGCTATGAGCAATCGCTGACGCGTATTGATTCCACCTCCGGTGATCCCTATGCCACATCAGGTCACATGCTGTGGATCGGCGACCGCACGCGCCAGGTCGATCATGCGCATATTGAATATTGCCGCGGCATCAAAAATCCGATCGGTCTGAAATGCGGCCCGTCGCTGAAGCCCGACGATATGCTGCGCCTCATCGACATTTTGAATCCCGCCAATGAAGCGGGGCGTCTCACGCTGATCGCGCGTTTCGGCTCTGACAAAATTGCCGATCATCTGCCAGCCTTGATCCGCGCTGTTGAGCGCGAAGGCAAGAAGGTGATTTGGTCGTGCGACCCGATGCATGGCAATACAATTTCGGCTTCTGGCTTCAAGACGCGTCCTTTCGAGCGCATCATGAGCGAGATCCGCTCCTTCTTCACCATTCACAAGGCTGAAGGCACTTATGCGGGTGGTGTGCATCTCGAGATGACGGGCAAGAATGTCACCGAATGCA
>CANGFE010000039.1 GCA_947453155.1 Beijerinckiaceae bacterium
TAGGAGAGCCACATGTATCACGGTCGTTCCAAGCGTCGTTTCAACCGCACAGCCGAACATCGCAAGGCGATGTTTGCCAATATGTGCCAGGCGCTCATCAAGCATGAGCAGATCATCACCACGCTGCCCAAGGCGAAGGATCTTCGCCCGGTTGTCGAAAAGCTGATCACACTCGGCAAGCGCGGCGATCTGCATGCGCGTCGTCAGGCGATTTCGCAGATGAAGGACGTTGATCTCGTCCGCAAGCTCTTCGACGTGCTTGCTCCCCGCTACAAGGATCGTCACGGCGGCTATACGCGCGTGTTGAAGGCAGGCTTCCGCTTTGGTGACAATGCGCCGATGGCTGTCATTGAATTCGTTGATCGCGATGTGAATGCACGCGGTCAGGATTCGGGCCCCACCGCTGAAGCTGCTGCTGAGGCTGCTGAATAATCAGCGCTTCGGATTTGGAATTTGAAAGGGCGGCCCTCGGGTCGTCCTTTTTGTTTAGGCCTTTGCTGAAAGTGGTCCCGCTTCCTATATTATTTCCGTCATTGCGAGGAAGCCCCTAGGGCCGACGCGAGAGGGTGTTCGATGCTGCGCTGCCTCATGATTGCATTGGCTGTTTTGTCTAGTTTTGTTGCGCCACTCCATGCGCAGACGCGCGCTGTGCCTGACAGTCGCATGCAGGTGACGCTCTCCTACTCGCCGATTGTGAAGAAGGCGCAGCCTTCCGTCGTCAATGTCTATGCGTCGCGTGTCGAGCGGCGCTCGTCTAACCCTCTTTTTGATGATCCGGTGTTTCGCCGCTTCTTCGGCGAGCAGCGCCGCGGTGGACAGACAGCGCAATCGCTGGGCTCAGGTGTGATTGTCGATACGGGCGGTTTAGTCATCACCAATCATCATGTCATTGAAGGCATGACCAATGTGAAAGTCGCGCTCGCAGATCGGCGCGAATTCGATGCTGACATTGTGCTGCAAGATCCGCGCACAGATTTGGCGGTTTTGCGCATTCGCAACGGCGGCAATTTTCCGGCCATGGAATTGGCCGATTCCGACGGACTTGAGGTCGGCGATATTGTGCTGGCGCTCGGCAATCCTTTTGGTGTTGGGCAGACGGTTACGCAAGGCATTGTCTCTGCGCTCGCGCGCACGCAGGTTGGCATTACGGATTATGGATTTTTTATCCAGACGGATGCGGCGATCAACCCCGGCAATTCGGGAGGCGCACTTGTTGATATGCAGGGCCGATTGGTCGGCGTGAACTCCGCGATCTTCTCGCAATCGGGCGGATCAGTCGGCATCGGCTTTGCCATCCCCGTCAATATGGTGAAGCTGGTTGTCGCGGCGGCGAAAGGTGGCGTGCGTCAGGTGCGTCGTCCGTGGTTGGGCGCAACCTTGCAAGGCGTGTCGCGCGAGATTGCGGAATCTCTTGGGATGGATCGCCCGGCCGGCGCACTCGTCTCCGACATTCAAAACAATTCGCCTGCCGCACAGGCTGGTCTGCAGCGTGGCGATGTTATTACGCAAGTGGATGGCAAGGAGGTCGACGATCCGGAAGGGGTCGGCTATCGCATGGGCGTGCGCGCGCTTGGCGGCTCGGTGACGATGACGCTGTTGCGTCGCGGCAAGGCCACGACCATTGATGTGAAGCTCGCAGCTGCTCCCGAAACACCACCACGCGAAGAAGTGAAATTATCCGGACGCAATCCTTTTGATGGTGCGAGTGCGGTGAATATTTCGCCAGCCACTTTGGAAGAATTATCGGTCGAAGGCGCCAAAGAGGGCGTCATCATTGCCGAAGTGCCGCAAGGCTCAACAGCCGCCAATGTGGGTTTGCAAAAAGGCGATGTCATTCTCGCCGTCAATGATCGCAAGATCGAGCGCACAGCAGACCTGCGCGCCGCGACCAATGTCGGGCGGCAGGTCTATTGGAAGCTGACCATTTTTCGCAATGGCCAGATCATCACCAGCGTGCTTGGCGGGTGAATTCCTTCTGCCCCAAGCGGGAGCGGGAGATCACGCGGCGCGGCGTGCGGCTTTTTCGCGTGGCATGCGGCGCTTGATCGATGACCAGAGGCGGTGGATTTCGTCTGCTGCCTCGCCATTGGGGTTGAGTTCGCTCACGCCCCAACCGTGGCGCGCGGCTTCCTGAAAATCGACGCGGGCTGAAATGAGCGGGGTCAAAAGACCGCCCATCGCTTCCAGCGCCTTGGCGCCTTGCTTGACGCGTTCGCTCTGATTGGCGGGCGGGCATTGGTTGAGCACGAAGCAATAATCGCGGCGCAATTCGCGCGCGGTTTTGCGGGTGGTCTCGCTGGCCCACAGATCAAAAGCATTGGGACGTGCGGGAATGAGGACGAGGTCGGCTGCCCGCATGGCGGCTTCCGTTTCCTTGCTGGCGGTGCCGGGCGTGTCGAGAATGACCAGAGTGACGCCCTGCTTTTCAAGGACATTCAAAACCGGCGTCAGTTTTGCTCCGGGGACAACCTCCACCGGAATGTCTTTTTCACCACGAATTTTCGACCAATTGACCAGCGTCTTCAGCGGGTCCATATCGATAATAAAGACACGCTCACCAGCCTCTTGTGCAGCAACTGCAAGGCAAGAGGCGAGCGTGCTCTTACCTGAGCCGCCTTTTTGAGTGACGAGTGCAATCTTTCGCATGATCAAAAATCCGTTTTTGGGAACGCGGGTCTAAAGTGAGATTGAAATGAATCGCGCCGCGAATATGCAAAGCTTAGGAATAGGTTTTGATGAAGCGCAATCTCTTTCACGCTATGACGTAGCGTTATCGGGCAAAAGACCTGTGGTTGGTGCGGTGACGTACGCAGTGAAGAGCGCAAGAACATGAGCGATCTGTTTGAAACATCCGGCATGAGTGACGGCGCGCCGCGTCCGCTCGCTGATCGCATGCGTCCACAAAATTTGAGTGACGTCGCAGGACAGGCGCATCTTGTCGGGCCTGATGGTATTCTGACGCGCCTCATTCGCGCGGGCTCTTTGGGCTCTCTGGTTTTCTGGGGGCCGCCCGGCACAGGCAAGACCACACTCGCGCGCTTGCTCGCGCATGAGACCGATCTCGAATTTGCGCAAATCTCGGCGATCTTTACGGGCGTGGCGGAACTCAAGAAAGTGTTTGAAGCCGCGCGTGAGCGTCGCCGTTTGGGGCGGGGCACTTTGCTTTTTGTCGACGAGATTCATCGCTTCAACCGCGCGCAGCAGGATTCCTTTCTGCCTGTCATGGAAGATGGCACGGTCACGCTGATTGGCGCGACGACAGAAAATCCATCCTTCGAACTCAATGCCGCGCTTTTGTCGCGCGCCCGTGTGCTGACGTTCCGCGCGCTGGAAGCGCAAGCGCTCGAAAAAATGCTGGCACGTGCCGAGACAATCGAAGGGCGTCCCCTTCCGGTGGATGAGGCGGCGCGCGCCGCGCTCATCCGCATGGCCGATGGCGATGGCCGTGCTCTGTTGACGCTGGCTGAAGAAGTTTGGCGCTCGGCGGGCGAGGGCGAGGTTTTTGATCCCGCGCAATTGGCTGAGATCGTCCAGCGCCGCGCGCCGATTTACGACAAGGCGCAAGAGGGTCATTACAATCTGATCTCCGCTTTGCATAAGAGCGTGCGCGGCTCTGACCCTGATGCGGCGCTCTATTATCTTGCGCGCATGTTTGATGCGGGGGAGGATCCGCTGTTTCTGGCGCGGCGCGTCGTGCGTATGGCGGTGGAAGATATTGGCCTTGCCGATCCGCAAGCCCTTGTCGTCGCCAATGCGGCCAAGGAGGCCTATGATTTTTTAGGCTCGCCCGAGGGCGAGCTGGCGATTGCTGAGGCCGTGATTTATTGCGCGACCGCCCCAAAATCCAATGCGGCCTATCTGGCCTATAAGGCTGCTCGTGCGCTGGCGCAGAGCCATGGCTCGCTTATGCCACCCAAAGTCATCCTCAATGGCCACACAAAGCTCATGAAGAAGGAAGGCTATGGGGATGGCTATGCCTATGACCATGATGAGCCGGAGGCCTTCTCGGGCCAAAATTACTGGCCTGACGCCTTGGGGCGCCAATCGCTCTATGAGCCGGTCGAGCGGGGTTTCGAGCGCGACATCCGCAAGAGGCTCGATTATTGGGCCAAGCTGCGCCGTGAGCGGGGGCAATAGAACTGGCTCCGGCACGGGGGCTGGGCTATAAACGCCTCGTTATTGCGAGCGCAGCGAAGCAACCCAGAGGCCTCATGGGAGGCCTCTGGGTTGCTTCGTCGCTTAGCTCCTCGCAATGACCGCTAAATCTCTGAGAGCCCCTCACGTCCCATGCAGTCTTATCTTCTTGTCTTTTTGGGCGCCGGGCTTGGTGGCGCATTGCGCCATGGCGTGAACATGGTCGCCGTGCGTGTGGCTGAAGAGGGCTTTCCCTGGGGCACGTTGTTCATCAATGCAGCGGGCTCTTTGGTGATGGGGCTTTTTGCGGGCTTCTTTGCTTTCCAAGCGGGCGAGGGTTCCACGCAAAGCCTGCGTCTATTTTTGATGACGGGGGTGCTCGGTGGTTTCACCACATTCTCGGCTTTTTCGCTTGAGACAATCTTGTTGTGGGAGCGCGGAGACGCTGCTTCCGCTTTGCTCTATGTGGTGGCGAGTGTCGTACTC
Organism: Beijerinckiaceae bacterium; assembly: GCA_947453155.1. Lineage (GTDB taxonomy): Bacteria > Pseudomonadota > Alphaproteobacteria > Rhizobiales > Beijerinckiaceae > Terripilifer. The sequence continues at coordinate 4,621 of CANGFE010000039.1, forward strand.
GCCGTTGTTGGCCTCTTCTTAGGCCTGTCGGTCGTGAGGTCATTTTCGTGAGTGAGACAAAAAATTCGGGCGGCGTGCAGACCTTCATCGTGACAGCCGATGAAGATGGCATGCGTCTTGACCGCTGGTTCAAACGGCGCGTGCCGGACCTGTCGCTCGGCCATCTCAACAAAATCTGCCGCACCGGCCAAGTGCGCGTTGATGGATCACGTGTGCAAACATCGAGCCGCCTTGCGGAAGGCAATGCCGTGCGCGTGCCGCCGCTCAAACTTGATGACGCCGTCGCCAAGCCTGCGGTGAAGCGTGCAGTTGTCTCAGATGAAGATGTGCGGTCCATCCGCCAGATGACGATCTTTGAAGACAAGCACATCATCGTGCTCAACAAGCCTTATGGTTTGGCGGTGCAGGGGGGCTCGGGCACCAAGCACCATATTGACGGCATGCTCATGTCGATGGCCGATGCCAAAGGTGATCGCCCGCTGCTCGTGCATCGACTGGACCGCGATACATCGGGCGTGCTGCTGATTGCTCGCACGCGCAAAATGGCCTCCGACTTGGGCGAGTTGTTCCGCTCGCGCCAGACGAAGAAGATTTACTGGTCGGTGGTGGAAGGCGTGCCAAAGCCCACACAAGGGCGCATCTCGCTCTTCTTGGCCAAGGGTGCCGGCATGGGTGATGATCGCCGTGGCCCACGAAAGCCCGGCACGGAGCGCCGCGACCCTGAGAAAATGCGCATTGCCAAACATGGCGATGAAGATGCGCAGCATTCTGTGACTTTTTACGCGACTGTCGACAAAGTCTCGCCGCGTCTGGCTTGGCTTTCGATGAAGCCGATTACAGGTCGCACGCACCAATTGCGTGCCCATGCGGAAGCCATTGGTCATCCGATCATTGGTGATCCGAAATATGGCACGCGGCCTGAAAATGATCCGCGCCGGACAGATCCTTTGCGCGCGATTCCCACACAGGTTGAGCGCAAGCTGCATTTGCTCGCACGCCGTCTCATTCTGCCCCATCCCAAGGGCGGTACGATTGATGTGACTGCGCCGCTGCCGCCGCATATGCAGAATACATTCGATCTGCTGGGTTTTGACATCAGCACCTATGACCCGATCATGGATGCGCCCGACGAATGAAACTCGTCATTTTCGATGTCGATGGTACATTGGTCGACAGCCAGAATTTCATTGTCGAAGCGCAAACGCGCGCCTTTGCCGCTCACGGCATGGTGCCGCCCTCGCGCGACAAAATGCTCTCCATCGTTGGCCTCTCTCTGGTGCAGGCCTTTGTCGAGCTGACGGGGGATGCTGAAAAATCGGTGACGCTGGCGCAAGCCTATCGCGATGCTTGGCATGTGATGCGCACCGACCCTAATTATGCCGATGCGCTTTACCCCGGCGCGCGCGAGGCGGTCGATGCTTTGGCGCAGCGCGACGATGTGCTGCTCGGCGTGGCGACAGGCAAATCGGTGAAAGGCGTGCATCATATGTTTGATGAGCATGGCTGGCACCAGCATTTTGTCACTGTGCAAACGTCCGACCATCATCCGTCAAAGCCCGATCCTTCCATGATCCTCAAAGCTTTGAGCGAGACGGGGATGGAGCCGCATGATGCCATGATGATTGGCGACACCGGCTTTGATATGGAAATGGCCCGCAGTGCGGGCGTGCGCCGCATCGGCGTGACGTGGGGCTATCATGATCACGCGCGCTTGCTGGAAAGTGGCGCGGAACATCTGGTCCATTCTTTTGATGAGCTGATGGCGCTTTTGGCCTCCGGCCGCTGTTGGAATTAAACTCATGACCATGCGCGAAGACCTGTCCAAAGACCTGTTGCCTGTTCATGGCGAGGAGATCGATCCCGTCGAAATGGCGCGGCGTGATTTGAAGAAACCCTTGCCCAAGCGCTTTTACGCCAAAGCGCATTTTGATCTGCGGGACGGCGCCCATGCGCTGCTGCTCGATGGGCGGCCTGCACAAACACCGGGCCGCAATCGCATCGCGCTGCCAACGCCAGCTGCGGCGCAATTGGTTGCTGATGAATGGCAGGCACAGGGCGAGCAGATTGATCCAAATACCATGCCCGTTACGCGTATCGTCAATTCAGCGATTGATGGCGTGGCGCGCGAGATGGATGCGGTGCGCGCAGAGATTGCCCGTTATGCGGGGTCCGACCTTGTCTGCTATCGCGCCTCTGAGCCGGATGGTTTGGTTGAGGCACAAGCGCGACTCTGGGATCCCGTGCTCGACTTTGCGCGCGAAAAACTAGGCGCGCGTTTGGTTTTGGCCGAAGGCGTGATGTTTGCTGAACAGCCCGATCATGCGCTCCTTGCTGTGCGCCGTGCGGTGGATGCGGTCGAAGGTGAAATGGCCTTGGCCGCCCTTCATGTGATGACCACGCTCACGGGTTCGGCTTTGATTGCTTTGGCGCTGGTGCAAGATCATCTTGATCTGGATGCAGCATGGACTGCTGCGCATGCGGATGAAGATTTTCAAATGCGCATTTGGGGTTCCGATGCGGAAGCGCTTGCGCGACGTGACAAGCGCTGGCTGGACATGAAAGCCGCCTATGATCTGTTGCGGGCATCAAAAATCTGACGTGAGGTCAGAGCATTTCTCACTTTACGTCACGCAAACTATTTGTGATTTCACGCCAGACTGGCGTCAAAAATTTATCTTTGTGCAATTTTTGAGCGCAATACTCTCCGCATTGCTTTTTCTTTTTCATTTGCGGATTTCCCATGCGCTCGATTTCCATCACGCGGAAAATGACCATTGCGGCGCTTGCCGTTCTCTTCCTTGTCGTCACCTCTTCGGGGGCCGGCATGTGGGTCGCGGTGAAGCTGTCCGGCGGCCTTGATCGCGCCATGTCTTCATCACGCGTCTTGCGCACCCATATGGGTGCCGACATGATGCATGATGCTCTGCGCGCCGATGTTTATGCAGCGCTCCTCTCCAGTGACCCCGATATGGGCTTTTCGCTTGAAGAGGTGGAGAAAGATTTTGCCGAGCACCGCACGGATTTTGAGAAGCAGATTACGGAAAATGAAAATGCCGATGTTTCGGAAGAGACGCGTTTGCTCTTTTCCAAAGTCCGTATTCCCTTGAAAGAATATATCCGCGGCGCGGGAGAGATCATCAAGCTGGCCGGGACAGATCGCGAAGCCGCCAAAGACAAAATGGTGCGCTTTGGCGAATTGTTCAAAGAGCTCGAAGAAGCGATGGAGAAAGTCTCGGATTCCGTGGCAGAGGCTGATCACGCGGAAGCAGATGCAGCCAAGCACAATGCGGTGATGGCACGTTATCTCATGGCTATTCTGACGGTTTTGGGTGTGATGTTTGCTATTGCGCTGATCGTTCTGGCGCAAACTTCCATTGTCACGCCGCTGACCATGATCACGCGCGCCCTCGACCGTTTGGCAAGTGGTGATTTGAAGACACAAGTGCCAGCTGTCAAAAGCGAGGATGAAATCGGTCGCATGGCGCGTGCCTTGAGCGTGTTCAAAGATGAAATGCTTGGCCGCCAATCGGAAGTCGAAGCGCGCAAAGCGCGTGATCAAGCTGATGCAGAGCGTGCGCGCCATGAATCCGTTTTGCGTGCACAAGAAGAGCAGCGCCGTGATGTGGTGGCGGCTCTTGCTGACGCCTTATCACGTGTCGCTCATGGCAATCTGGCGGCCCGTATTGTTGATCATTTCCCGGAAGAATATCGCCAGCTGAAAGACGACTTCAATGCCGCCATTGCAAGCCTTGAACAAGTCATGGTGGTGATTTCGCGCGCTGCTGAAGCAACGCGCAATGGCACGGGCGAAATCTCATCGTCGTCAGATGAATTGGCGCAGCGCACGCAATCGCAGGCCGCTAGCCTTGAGCAAATGGTTGCCGCCTTGCAGGATATGACGGGCGCTTTCAAACGCTCGGCAACAGACGCAGCCCATGCGCGCCAATCCGTCACTAGCGTGCGCGAGGATGCACAAAGCAGCGGCGATGTGGTGCGTCGCGCGGTGGAAGCCATGGGTGCGATTCACAATTCAGCTTTGGAAGTCTCCAAAATCATCGGGGTGATTGACGAGATCGCGTTCCAGACGTCGCTTCTTGCGCTGAATGCAGGTGTGGAAGCCGCGCGTGCGGGCGATGCAGGCAAGGGCTTTGCCGTGGTCGCGCAAGAAGTGCGCGCACTCGCCAGCCGCTCGGCGGAATCGGCCAAGGAGATTAAGGGGCTGATTTCAGCCTCGACCACGCAAGTGGATTTGGGTGTGAATCTGGTGGCGGAAACCGGCGAGGCTTTGTCGCGCATGGCGGGGCGTGTGGGCGAGATCGACACGCTTGTGTCCGACATGGCGGCCAGCGCGCTCGAACAATCGCAACGCCTGTCGGAGATCAATTCCTCCGCCAATCAGATCGATCATGCGACGCGCCAGAATGCGGCCATGGTGGAAGAAATGACGGAAGTTGGTCGCAATCTGGCAGTGGAGGCGCGCGAGTTGGCCGAGCTGGTCGGGCGGTTTGAAGTCAGCGGGGAAGTCGCGCGGGAATGGCGGATGGCGGGGTGAGGGGCTGCGTCATTGCGAGCGCAGCGAAGCAACCCAGAGGCCCCGCGCGTGGCCTCTGGTTTGCCGCGTCGGGCTACGCCCTCCTCGCAATGACGGGAAGAGGTGCTTGCCTCTCTTCCCATCCCCAACCCCCTCCATCCGTCGAATATCTGCTCCGCAATGCAGCATGCTAGACCTTGGGTTCTTCGACCAAGATTTGCTGTTGCCCGGGGCCAAAAATGAAGCATGTCCTTGAAATTCTTGAGCAACGCCGCGCTGAGGCGGCTTTGGGTGGCGGGCAGGCGCGTATTGATGCCCAGCATAAGCGCGGCAAGCTGACAGCCCGCGAGCGCATTGAGCTGCTGCTCGATCATGGCTCCTTCGAGGAATATGACACATTCGTGCAGCATCGCTGCACCGATTTCGGCATGGATCAGGGCGCCAAAATCCCCGGGGACGGCGTGGTCACGGGCTGGGGCACGGTCAATGGCCGCATGGTCTATGTCTTTGCCAAGGATTTTACCGTTTTCGGCGGCTCGCTGTCGGAGACGCATGCGGCCAAGATCACCAAGATTCAGGATATGGCGCTGAAAAATGGTGCGCCGATCATCGGCCTGTTTGATGCGGGCGGTGCGCGTATTCAGGAAGGTGTCGCGGCGCTTGGTGGCTATGGCGAAGTGTTCCAGCGCAATGTGGTGGCCTCCGGCGTCATTCCGCAGATTTCCATGATCATGGGTCCCTGCGCGGGGGGCGATGTTTATTCGCCCGCCATGACCGACTTCATCTTCATGGTGAAGGATACGAGTTATATGTTCGTCACGGGTCCCGATGTGGTGAAAACCGTGACCAATGAAAGTGTGACAGCGGAAGAATTGGGCGGTGCGTCCGTGCATGCGACCAAAAGTTCGATTGCCGATCGTGCTTATGAAAATGATGTCGAAGCGCTTTTGCAGATGCGCCGTCTGATCGACTTCCTGCCCTCATCCAATCGCGATGATGTGCCCGAATGGCCCTCGTTTGATGACAGCGAGCGCATCGACATGTCGCTCGATACGCTGGTGCCGGATAATCCGAACAAGCCCTATGACATGAAGGAACTGATTTTGAAGGTCGCTGATGAAGGCGATTTCTTCGAGATACAGGAAGCGCATGCCAAAAATATCATCACGGGTTTTGCCCGCATTGATGGTCGCTCGGTCGGCATTATTGCCAACCAGCCGATGGTGCTGGCAGGCGTGCTGGATTCCGATGCCTCACGCAAGGCGGCGCGTTTTGTGCGTTTTTGTGATTGCTTCAATATTCCGCTTGTCACTTTTGTGGATGTGCCGGGCTTCTTGCCGGGCACGGCGCAGGAATATGGCGGGCTCATCAAGCATGGCGCCAAGCTGCTCTATGCTTATGCGGAAGCGACTGTGCCGAAGATCACCATCATCACGCGCAAAGCTTTTGGTGGTGCTTATGTCGTGATGGCATCCAAGCATTTGCGGGGCGATGTCAATTATGCCTGGCCGTCAGCGCAAATTGCGGTGATGGGTGCCAAGGGTGCGGTGGAGATCATCTTCCGTCAGGACATTGGCGATGCGGAGAAGATTGCCGAGCGCACGAAGGAATATGAAGACCGCTTCCTCTCACCCTTTGTGGCAGCCGAGCGCGGTTATATTGATGAGGTTATCATGCCCCACGGCACACGCCGGCGCATTGCACGCGCTCTGGCCGCGCTGCGGCACAAGAGCCTCGATAATCCGTGGAAGAAACACGATAACATTCCGCTGTGAGCGGCAGATAAAAGGCCCCGGAGACGGGGCCTTTTTTGCGCTGTCTTTGCGAGCGCAGCGAAGCAATCCAGAGCGGCATGTGAGGCCCCTGGGTTGCTTCGCCTGCGGCTCGCAATGACGGATCTAGATTTCCGGCAGTTTCGCCAAAATCACTTCGCGCTTGTCTTGTAGATTTGCGGGGAGCTTCACGCTCTCGCCCAGACGCTCGACATTTTCATCGACCGTAAAGCCCGGTGCATCGGTCGCAATTTCAAACAGCACGCCGGATGGCTCGCGGAAATAGATCGACTTGAAATAAGTACGATCGAGAACAGGCGTTGTCTCTAATCCGGCGCGGCGGATTTCGGCGACCATGGCGCTTTGGGCGGCCTCATCTGCCGCACGGAATGCCAGATGATGCACAGAGCCCGTGCCGCGCTTGGCTTGCGGCGCATTGGCGGCGCGCAAGAGATCGATTTGCGCGCCTTGTGCTTTGGCGCCGCTTTGTAAACGCATGCGTTCAAAGCCCGGCAATTCGGAACGGCCCGTTTCATACCAGCCAAACACATCCATCAAGACGCGCGCTGTGGCTTCCACATCGCTGACTAGCAAAGTGGCGGCATGCAGTCCGGTGATGGCGTGATCAGGTGAAAGCTCATCGAGATGGGGATGTGTGAGGCCCGTGATGTCATGCTCGACCAGTTCGAGCGCGAGGCCATCTGGATCATGCAAAGCAATGACGGGGGCTTTCGCATCATGATCCAGCGCGCAAGCAATGCCCTCATCGCTCAAACGCTCAGCCCAGAAAGGCGCTGAGCCCGGCGGAATGGAGAAAGAGACAGCAACGGTTTCGCCAAAGCCCGGTTGTCCCGCGCGTGTGTCTTCCCACGAAAAGAAAGTTATCAGCGTGCCCGGCGTGCCAGTTGTGTCTCCAAAATAGAGATGCCAGCTCGCAGCATCATCAAAATTGACAGTCTTTTTGACGAGCCGCAATCCGAGCACGCGTGTGTAGAAATCATGCGTGCGACGGATGTTGCCAGACAGAGCGGTGACGTGGTGGAGGCCGATGCATTGTGTCATGGGGCATGACATGGCGTGGGATTCACACCCCGTCAACCACAAGGATTCCGCTCCCCTTAACCCTGCCACGCGGTGGTTCCGCCAGATTCACACAAGGGTAAGGAGGCAGGCTCAGTCTGATCGCATGTTGAGTGGCGTAACCTGAGTGAGGCTTTGCGTGTTGAGCCGTTTTGAACTGGGAGAGGGGGAGACCCCGCGTGCTTCCATTGCCGCGCTGGCGGCCCGCCCCGTCCTCACCGAAGAGGATGTGACCCATTTGCGCCGCCGTGTGCTGCGCTTTGGCTGCGTCACCCGTGCCGAGGCCGAGGCTCTGTTTGAGATTGATGCCGCCCCCTCGGCCAAGCCCGAGAGCTGGACACCCCTCTTTGTCGAAGCCCTGACCGACCACATTGTCTGGCAATCGCGCCCGACCGGCGTGGTGAGCCCCGAACAGGCCGCCTGGCTGCTGGCCCGCGCTGATGGCGCCCAGACGCTCACCCGTCTGGCGCTGCTGGTCAATATTCTGGCCGAGGCCCATCAGGTCCCCGCGAGCTTTCTGGCGGCGGTGAAGGAGCGGGCCGCTGGATGGCCGGGCTTGGAGAAAATCCATTCAGCCGCCTGATAAGAAGGCAGAAAAGGGGTGCGGCGGCGCTCCGGCTTCCCCCTTAGGCGAATGGACCGGAATGTTGCGTCGCCATAAAGATGGACCCCGATAAACACTCGCTCGGCGCTTGGGTGCGCTGGGACCTGTCGGGGCGCCAATGTTCAAGAAAATTCTCATCGCCAACCGTGGCGAGATCGCCTGCCGCGTCATCAAGACCGCCAAGCGCATGGGCATCAAGACGGTCGCTGTCTATTCGGATGCCGATAAAGACGCGCTCCATGTCGAAATGGCCGATGAGGCCGTGCATATCGGCCCGCCCGCAGCCGCCGAATCCTATCTCGTCATTGAGAAGATCATTGCCGCTTGCAAACAGACCGGCGCGGAAGCGGTTCATCCGGGCTATGGCTTTTTGTCCGAGCGCGAGGCTTTCGCCCATGCGCTGAAAGAAAATGGCATTATCTTCATCGGCCCCAATCCGCGCGCCATTGCCGCGATGGGTGATAAGATTGAATCGAAGAAATTTGCCAATGCGGCAAAGGTGTCGACTGTGCCGGGCTATCTCGGCGTGATTGAGAATCCCGAACATGCTGTGAAGATTGCCGATGAGATCGGCTATCCCGTGATGATCAAAGCTTCTGCGGGTGGCGGCGGCAAAGGCATGCGCATTGCCTATAGCAAGGATGAAGTGGCGGAAGGTTTTACGCGTGCCAAATCTGAAGCCAAAAGCTCATTTGGGGATGATCGCGTTTTCGTTGAAAAATTCATCGTCAATCCACGTCACATCGAAATCCAAGTGCTCGGCGATAAGCATGGCAATGTGATTTATCTGGGCGAGCGCGAATGTTCGATCCAGCGCCGCAATCAGAAGGTGATTGAAGAAGCCCCGTCGCCACTGCTTGACGAAGAGACACGCCGCAAAATGGGCGAGCAGGCTGTCGCTCTCGCGAAAGCTGTTGATTATGATTCCGCCGGTACGGTGGAATTTGTCGCGGGCCAAGACAAGAGCTTCTATTTTCTGGAAATGAACACGCGCTTGCAGGTGGAGCATCCAGTCACCGAACTCATCACGGGTATTGATCTTGTCGAGCAGATGATCCGTGTGGCGGCTGGTGAAAAGCTCTCCATCCAGCAGAAGGATGTGAAGCTGAATGGCTGGGCCGTCGAGAGCCGCATTTATGCGGAAGATCCGACGCGCAATTTCTTGCCTTCCACGGGGCGCCTTGTGGCCTATCGTCCGCCGGCAGAAGGTGTTGAAGACGGCATTACCACGCGCAATGATACGGGCGTGTTCGAGGGTGGTGAGATCTCGATCTATTATGATCCGATGATTGCCAAGCTGGTGACCCATGCCAATGATCGCCTCACCGCGATCGAAGCGCAGGGCCGTGCGCTTGATGAATTTTACATCGACGGTATTCGCCACAATATCCCCTTCCTGTCCTCGCTGATGCAACATCCGCGCTGGAAGTCGGGCCAATTGTCGACGGGCTTTATTGCCGAAGAATATCCGGAAGGTTTTTCGCCGCTCAAAGCCGAAGGTGAAATGGCGCATGTGCTGGTCGCGGTGGCGGCGCATGTCGATCATGTGATGAATGAGCGCAAGCGCGCGATTTCAGGTCAATTGCAGACGCAGCGCGGCGTGACGTTTGAGCGTGCGCGCTCCGTCATGCTTGGCAAGACTCGTTTTGATATTGAGATCGAAGCGGGGGATGAAACTTTGCTGGTGCGCTTTGCTGATGCGGCTGGCCACGCCCATCATCTCGAATCTGATTGGGCGCCGGGCACAAAAGTGTGGCGCGGCTTGGTCGATGATGATCTGACCGCCGTGCAAGTGCGCCCGATTCTGAATGGCTTTTTGCTCTCGCATCAGGGTGTGTCGATTGAGGCGCGTGTCTTCACGCGTCGCGAGGCTGAGCTCTTCGCGCTGATGCCGGAGAAGAAGGCGGCTGACACGTCCAAGGTCTTGCTTTGCCCGATGCCGGGTCTCGTCAAGCAATTGCTGGTGGTCGAGGGCCAAGAGGTGAAGGCGGGCGAGGCGCTCTGCATGGTGGAAGCCATGAAGATGGAAAATGTGCTGCGCGCTGAAAAAGACGTGACGGTGAAGAAGGTCAACGCAAAGGAAGGCGACAGCCTCGCCGTCGATGCGGTGATCATGGAATTTAATTAAGCGTCCAGCTCAATATCGAGATGCTCGGGTGGAGCGCCGCTTTGGTGGCGCTTCCAGACTTGCTCATAAATTTCTTTGAATTGTGCCACGAGGCGTGCCGCATCATAGAGGCGGGCGCTTGGCAGAGCGCGGACGAGTTTGCGTTTGAGCAATTCGCTTTGCGGCTTGGATTTCCCGATGCGAATGGCCGCTGCAATATAGGCTCTCGTGTCAGGCACAATCGTGTCGGTCATGCCAACAGCTTGCAGAAGGCTTGCACTCAGGCGCGATTGTCCGGTTGTGCCGGGGCGTGTGAGCACAGGCAGGCCAGCCCAGAGCGCATCTGTGGTGGTCGTTGCGGCACTGAAGGTGAATGTGTCGAGGAAGAGATCTGCGCAACGATGGCGGTGGATGTGTTCGGCTTTGCTGGCCAGCCGCGGCGCAAAGATGAGCCGCGCAGGATCTACACTTTGAGCGTCCAATTGGGCACGCAAATAATCGCGCGAGCGGGCGCTAGGGCCGTCTGACAGCCAGAGCACGCTGTTGGGCACAGCTTTGAGAATGTCGATCCAAGCGGCAAAAACCTCTTCGTCAATTTTGAGCCAATTCCCAAAAGCGCAATAGACAATGGCCTCATCGGGTAGGTCATGGTCGGACCGTCGCGGCTCCCCATCGGGGAGCATCATCCGATCCCCACATTGAAAAGCATCGGCCAACCGAATGAGGGGGCCATTGCCATTGTCGCGCTCGTCATCTTTCACCAATACGCGGTCAACGATGGTGTAATCGATGAAGGGCGCCGGCATGCCAGCCAGATGTTGTAGCCAATGAATCTGCACGGGCGCTGGGCGCATGGCGAAAGCCTCGGGCAGGCCGCCGCCGAGATAGCCGTCGAGATCAATCAGAATGGAGATATTATCCGCGCGAATTTGTGCAGCTAGCTGCGCCGGGGTCATGCTGCGGCAATCGCGATAATTTGGCGTTGTTGCGCGGATGCGCCCCGCATAATCGCTGGGGTCATAGCCATTGAGATGCAAGGCATAAAGATAGAGGTCGGTTCCTGTTGCGTTATGCGCTTCAAAAAACGGCGAGAGCAAATGACCGATCGGATGTTCGCTGAAATTATAGGAGACAAAGCCAATACGTAATTTGGTGCTGGCCCGGTGTTTCACTTCGGGCAGGCGGGGATTGCGTGCATGCAATGTGTCGCCGATCGCATTGAAGACCCGCATCAGCAGGCGATCTTCAATGCCATAATAGGGCAGAAGGAAACTCAAACGTCGAAGCGCATTCGTGTCATTCAGCATCCAGCGTGGTCGGGCATTTTCTGGCAGGCTCTCGTCAATGGCAGGCAGAAGCAAGTGTCGGGCTTGCGCGCGGTGGTCGAGCCGCGCGATGCGCCCTGCAATGGAAAGATAAGAAGCGAGGCGAATGTCCAGATTTTTGGGGGGACGGGCTTTGATCGTGGCGGCTGTGATTTCTAGTGCCTCATCCAGACGGTTGACACATTGATAAGCGACCGAGAGTTGTTCCAATGCGGGGATGGTTTGGCCGTTGCGTGCGATAAATTGTTCGGCCAGCGTCACAGCCTCGGCATGGTGGCCCTCTTGAATGTAGAGATTTGTGAGTTCGCGCAGGCAGTCGAAATTGTTTGGTGCGCGCGTCAGGCTTTGGCTGAGAAGGACTTGCGCCTCTTGTTGGCGCGCGCAGATAACCAATAGATCGCACAGGCTGAGGATCGTCGCTGTTTTTTGCGGATCGCGGCGGATGGCTTCGCGCAACATGGCTTCCGCTTCGGCAAAAGCGCCCTCGCGTTTCAGCGCGACGCCCAGATTGTGAAAGGCGCTCGCATCGCCGTCCTTCGCACGCAGGGCAAAACGCAAGGCCTCGACTGATTTGGCGAAGGTGCCAGCATTGAAATGCAGCTCGCCCAAAAACGTCCATAGTTCAGCCCGGCCGGGATCGATTTTCGCTGCGGCCGAGGCATTTTCTATCGCTTTGCGGAGATCCTGGCGCGCGACAGCTTCGCGGGCCTTTTGGAAAAGGCTTTCGGCAGCTTTGGACATGGAAACAATCTAAAAAATGAGACTCAAGGAATGGCCTGAGCCTATCAGCCTCCATCCTGTGCTGGAAGGGGCCGCGCGATTGCGATACAAGGCGGCATGCCGCTTTATTTTGCATATGGATCCAATATGGATGTGAAGGCCATGGCCGAGCGTTGCCCGCGCTCCACGCCAGTTGGGGCAGCACGTCTGGCGCGTCACCGTTTCTTCATTATGGACAGCGGCTGGGCCTCGGTTTGCGCGGACCCGCGGCGGGATGTGCATGGCATCTTGTGGGATCTCGCCTTGTCGGATGTGCGCGAGCTCGACAAATATGAGGAAATTCACAGCGGCCTTTACAAGAAAATCACGCAGCCCGTTTTGCGCGGTGGTGGCGCATCGGCGCGTGCCCTTGTCTATGTGGGTGGCAGTTTGAAATCAGGCGCGGCGCAGCCGGGCTATATGGAAGAACTCCTGACAGCGGCCCGCGAATGGTCTTTTCCTGAAACCTATTTGCGCGAATTGCAGGGTTTTGTCCCAGCCCACACGCGTGCAAGCACAGCACCTGCTCGGAAAGCCCCCGATGGTTCCGCGCAATCGGTGCAGGGCGTCAAAGTGCGTCCGCGTTTTGCCACGCCCTTTGATAAGGGGCGCCCATGATCGACATGCTCGTCATTCATGTCAGCGTGGAAGGCAAAGTGCAGGGCGTGGGCTTTCGCAATTGGGCGGCGCGTGAAGCGCGCCTGCGCGGCCTCTCGGGTTTTGTGCGAAATCGTCACAATGGTTCGGTGGAAGCGGTCTTTTCGGGCGATGCGGATGCCGTGTCAGCACTGGCCGAAGCCTGCGGGCGCGGGCCCATTGGCGCGCGCGTTGATCGTGTCGATGTGCGCCCCGGTCGTGAAGAAGATCTCGCGCATGTCGCTGCGAGCTTTCCGATTTTACCGACTGCTTAAACGGTCGGCCCAAAAATGTCTTCAAAGGCGGCGCGCAAAGCCATATCTGCCTCCGGCATGGTGACGGGCAGGCCGAGATCGACCAGGCTCGTCACGCCGTATTTTTGCGCCGAGATTCCGCAGGGCACGATGCCCGAAAAATGCGACAGGTCCGGCTCGACGTTCAGCGAAATGCCGTGGAACGTCACCCAGCGGCGCAGGCGAATGCCGATGGCGGCGATCTTGTCTTCAAAGCCCTCGCCCTTGTCTGGGCGTTTCACCCAGACACCAACACGATCTTCGCGCCGCTCGCCGCGAATATTGTAGGCGCTAAGCGTCGCCGTGATCCAATCTTCCAGCGCGGCGACGAAGGCGCGCACATCGGGTGTGCGGCGCTTCAAGTCGAGCATGACGTAGGCAACCCGCTGGCCGGGGCCGTGATAGGTGAATTGGCCGCCCCGTCCGGTCTTATGCACCGGGAAGCGGGCGTCGCGCAGGTCTTCATCTTGGGCTGAAGTGCCCGCCGTATAGAGGGGCGCGTGTTCGACCAGCCAGACGAGTTCGGGTGCCTTGCCCTCGGCAATGGCCTCGGCGCGGGCCTCCATAAAGGCCACAGCCTCCTCATAGGGTGTGAGTCCCTCCGCAATGAGCCATTCGACGGGCGGATGGCCGGGCGCGGCCGCCATGGGGCGGCCTATGGCATCACGTGTCTGAGGGGCCGGATTCGGGGACAATTTCACTCTCCTGAGGGGCTCTTTCATCGCATATCAGCAAGGTTTTGCGAAAGAGGGCGAAAAGCTGCTTTCAAAGCTTGTCACAGGGGAGGTGATTTGTTAGACGAGCCGCCTACCAAGTGGCGGGGACAACTTCGTCATTTCAAATGTGCGGCCATGGCGGAATTGGTAGACGCGCTAGCTTGAGGTGCTAGTCCTTTAACCGGGGTGGAAGTTCGAGTCTTCTTGGCCGCACCATTTCTTCTAGATCGCGGCGACATCCGCCCAGCATGCAGGACGGGTTGTCGTGGATCCTGTCAGCATTCTCTTCCTGATCTCCCAAGTTCTCATCGCGCTGGTGTTGCCGCTGGCGGCGCTTGCTTTGACATGGGGCGATGATCGACGCACGACGATCTGGTTTGCGAGCGGAGTGTTCTACTCGCTCCATATGATGCTCATCTCGCTGCGGCCTTGGGGTTTTGCCATTGCTTATGGTCTGCCGCCTTTCATCCTCTATCCCTATATTGTGCTGCTGATTGATATTCTGCGCCAAGAGGCCGGGCGTGAGAGCCGTTTGCGCTTATTGCTGCCGTTCTCTTTGCTGGTTGCGGCTTGCCATGTGCTGCTGATCCAGCAGGGTGAGACCATCAATGCGACACCCGCGCAGCTCTTTCAAACAATTGCTGTGATCTTGGGCAATAGCGCCATTCTCTATTATGGGGTCATGTGCGCGCGCCTGCATATGAGCCGCAGCTTGTATATGCTGAGCTCAGCAGGCCTGTTGATCATCTTTGTCAATTTGATCCGTTTCTATGAATTGGTTTTTGAAAGCGGATATTTTTCTTTGCTGCAATTCAATTGGCAGGTCATGACGATGATTGTCGGGCATATGCTCGCGGTCATTTTTATCAATGCGGGCTATGCAGGCTATGTGATCGAGCGCACAGCACGTGCTGGAGCAAAAGCGCGTGAAAGACAGCGCGTGGCTGAAGAGCGCAGTCTGGAATTGTCAGAGACCATCCGTGAGCGCGATCAGATGATCCTGATCAACTCGCGCTTTTCTGCGCTGAGTGGCATTTCCTTTTTCACCTCTGCGATTATCCATGAATTGAGCCAGCCCTTGCAGGCGTTGAAACTGGCGGTGTCGGGCCTGCTGGATGAAGCGAAAAGTGCGCCGCATTTGACGGAGCAGGCGGGATTTGTAGCGCGCCAGACCGAACATTGTGACGAGATCATTCGCACTTTGCGCCGCATTATGATCCGCGGTTCAGCGCGCACTGAGGATGTTGATCTGGCCGAGTCTTTGCGCGCGCTTTTGCCCGTCTTGCGCACGCAGATGGAACTCAATGGCATTGCCTTTGAAAGCCGCCTTCCGGATGTGCCCATCCTCGTCGATTGCAACGGTGTCCTGTTCCAGCGCATCGTTTTCAATCTGGTTGCCAATGCGGTGGAGGCGCTGTTGGGCAAGGACGACGCCCGCCTCACTTTGGTTCTGGAAGCGAAAGGCAGGCGGGCCCTGATGGCTGTGCGCGACAATAGCGGGCAATTCAGGGACCTGACTTCTTTTAATCTGTCGACGCTGGCGGCCTCGGACAAACCCGATGGCATGGGTGTGGGCTTGGTGCTGAGTGAAAAGCTCGCCCAACAATGGGGTGGGCGGCTGTTTCCTGCCTTGGAGCCGACGGTGCAAGGCGCTGAGACCGTTTTCTTCCTCGATTTGCCGCTCCTAGGCGGCACGCATGGTCTAGCCTGAGCTGATCTGTCCTGCTATGGCGGGGGCCTTGATGCTCGTGGGGGACGAGTGGTGACGAGTGTTTATGTGATCGATGATAATGCCGACGTGCTGCAGCAAGTGGCGCTCGTTTTGGAGCGCGCCGGGCATCAGGTGTTTCGCTATCTCAATCCGATCGAATTTTTGAAGAATGTGCGGCCAAGCGGGCCTGCGGCCATCGTGCTTGATGTGCGCATGCCCGGCATGTCGGGCCTCGAATTGCAGGCTGCGCTCAAGGCCAAGGCTGTGCGCACGCCCATCGTCTTTATTTCTGGCGAAAGCCAGCCCAAGGAAATCATCTTAGCTTTGAAAGCGCAGGCGGTGGATTTTCTGCTGAAGCCTTTTTCCGCTGACGACTTGCGCACCGCTGTGGCTGTTGCACTCGATCATGATCAGCGCCGTCTCAAACAAGAAGATTTGGTGCGTTCCATTCAGGCCAAGCGTGAATTGCTTTCGGCGCGCGAGCGCGATGCATTTCACCTCATCATTCGCGGCTATTCCAACAAGGAACTTGCGGCCGAGCTCGACGTGAAACCCGACACGGCCAAGAAATATCGCGCCGCCATTCTCGCCAAATTTGAGGTGAGCAGTTTGGCCGAATTACTGGCCTTTTTGCAGGCGCCTGCCTGAGGGTGACGGTTCCATGACGGGGCCTCTTGTGCATGGGCGCAAGCGCCCTGGCGCGGGCAATTGACTTCGGCCCATGGCTCTATAAAGACCCTTTGAGAGCGTTGGCAGCCCAAGCCGGATATCGTCCATGGCCCAATTAGAAGACGAGAAGGCCCTTGTGGCCCCTGACAGCCCGCGGGACGGTGAGGGGGAGCTGCGTTCTTCCTTCGTCGAGGCGGTTGCTGCGTCTATTGAAGCGGGCGATGCGGACGCGTTGCGCGCCTTGGCGGGTGATCTTCACGAAGCCGATCTCGGCGCGCTCATTGAAGCTCTTGAATCTGATCAGCGCACACGCCTCGTTGAGTTGCTCGGTGATGATTTCGACTTCGTCGCGCTGACCGAAGTTGATGAGAAAGTCCGTGAAGACATTCTCGAAGACCTGCCACCCGAAACGGTGGCAGAAGGTGTGCGCGATCTCGAAAGCGACGACGCCGTCACCATTCTTGAATATCTCGATCCCGAAGATCAGGAAGAAATTCTAGAAGCGCTGCCGGCGGTCGATCGTCTCGCCATTCAGCGCTCACTGGATTATCCGGAAAATTCGGCCGGTCGTCTCATGCAGACGACGCTTGTGCGCACGCCGCCTTTCTGGACGGCGGGACAGACGCTCGACCATATCCACGATATTTCCGATGAAGATCTGCCGGATTCTTTCTTCGAAGTTTTCGTAGTTGATCCTGCCTATCGCCTGTTGGGCAATATTTTCCTCGACAAGCTGGTACGCGCGCGTCGCTCCTCCAAGCTCGACGAGCTGATGGACCCAGATCGCCGTCGCGTTTTGGTGACGGATGATCAGGAAGAAGTCGCGCGTTTCTTCGAGCGCTATAATCTCGTCTCCGCGCCGGTTGTGGATGAGGCAGACCGCCTTGTGGGCGTGATCACCATTGACGACATCGTCGACGTTATCCGCGAAGAAGCGTCGGAAGACATTGGCGCGCTGGGCGGTGTGTCGCCGCAAGAAGAATTGTCCGACACCGTGCTGTGGATTACCAAGAGCCGCTTCACCTGGCTCTTCGTCAATCTCATCACCGCTTTCATCGCCTCCAGCGTCATCGGCCTGTTTGAAGATCAAGTGCAGAAGATGGTGGCTCTGGCCGTGCTGGTGCCGATTGTAGCGAGCCAAGGTGGCAATGCCGCCACACAGACCATGACGATTGCCGTGCGCGCTTTGGCGACGCGCGAACTCACCCGTGCCAATGCCTGGCGCGTGGTGCGTCGTGAAGTGATGGTGGGCTGCATCAACGGCATTGGCTTTGGGATTATCACGGGCATTGCAGCCGCCACCTGGTTTGGCATGGCATCACTGGGCTTCGTCATTGCACTCGCCATGTTCACCAATCTTGTGGCTGGTGCCATGGGCGGTATTCTCATTCCGCTGGTGCTCGAAAAATTTGACGCCGATCCGGCTGTCTCATCGGGCGCCTTTGTGACGACGGTCACTGATGTCGTCGGCAATTTCGCGTTTCTTGGTATTGCGACCTTGTGGTTCAAGCTCGGGTAAGAGCCTATTAACCCCCTGTTGACGTGCGCGGATTATTTTCGCGTCCATGCGCACACCTCATCTTCTTCTTACGGCATTGGCCGCTCTTGCTCTCGTTGGCTGTGGCGGGCCTCGCATGCCTGCGGGCTCGCAATTCACAGGGCCTTATCCGACTGACTTCGAAGTGCATGGCATTGATGTCTCCAAATATCAGGGCGACATTGATTGGAACACGGTTCGCCGTTCGGGCGTCGAATTCGTCTGGATCAAGGCGACCGAGGGTGCCAATCACGTTGATGCCAAATTCCAGCAGAACTGGATGGGTGCGAAACAGGCGGGCCTTGCGCGCGGCGCATATCATTTTGTGTGGTGGTGCCGCGATCCGCGCGAAGAGATCGAATGGTTCAAGGCCAATGTGCCCAATGATCCCGATGCTTTGCCGCCCGTGCTCGATGTCGAAGCCACACCCGATTCCAAAAGCTGTAAGCGCACTTTGCATCGTGAAGATGTGCTCGCCGACATGCGCATCATGCTGCAGGAAATGGAGCGCGCTTACGGCAAGCGCCCGGTGATTTATGTCACGGTGGATTTCTACCAGCACGTCATGCATCCGAATGAATTCTCGGATTATCCAGTTTGGGTGCGCAGTGTGAAACATTCCCCGCCCATCACCTATCCGGGTCGTCGCTGGGCCTTTTGGCAATATCAGTCCGATGGTGTCGTGCCGGGTATTCGCGGCAAAGTGGACCGCAATGCCTTTGCCGGCACGCGCGCGCAATGGAATGCGTGGTTGCAAGGCCGCTAACAAGGTGGCGCAGGCGCAGGTCTTTCAACCGTCATTGCGAGGAGCCGCAGGCGACGAAGCAAACCAGAGCCGCGCGTGAGGCCCCTGGGTTGCTTCGCTTCGCTCGCAATGACGGATTTCCTTTGCTAGGATCGCCCTAAATAGGAGGATGCAATGCTGAAATTATGGGGCCGTCTCAATTCGCTCAATGTGCAGAAGGTCGTCCTCGCTTTAGAGGAAATCGGCACGCCTTATGAGCGCACCGATGCGGGCCTGCAATTCGGCCATAATAAAACGCCCGAATATCTGGCCAAAAACCCCATGGGTCTCGTGCCCGTGCTGGAAGATGATGATTTCGTTTTGTGGGAGAGCAATGCGATCACGCGTTATCTCTGCGCCAAATATGCACCGACCACGCTGTATTATGCCGATCTGCGTGCGCGTGCTGATGCCGAGCGTTGGATGGAATGGCAAGGCGGCAGTTTGAATACGGCGCTGGTGCCAGCTTTTTATAATCTTGTGCGCGTCGTTCCCGAAAAGCGCGACATGGTGGCGGTGGAGGCCTCACGCCTCAAAGTGATTGACCTCATCGCCATGTTTGATGCGCATTTGAAGGGCCGCGATTTCGTCTCAGGCGCACATTACGGCTTTGGCGATATTGGCATGGCGCCGATTATCCATCGCTGGTTGCACATGCCATGCGAGCGCGCATCTGCGCCCCATGTCGAGGCTTGGTATCAGCGCATGATGCAGCGCGCGGCGTGCCAGCAGGTGCTGACACTGCCTCTGAGCTGATCAGGCTTCTGTCTCTTCATCAGCAGGGGGGTCCGCATCCACGGAACCCGGCAGGCCCAAGCGATAGATGCCGCGGAAATCTTCCGGATCAGCAGGCTCGCCCTTGCGATAGATGATGATCTTTTCCGCACGGGCGAGGCCGATGGCGGCATTGCGCACTTCGCGGGCCCATGTACCGGCACTGGCATCATCACCTTTGCGGCCTTCGGCGAAATGTTTGGCGACAACCATCGGATTGATGCGGCGCCCGTCGGCTTCATGCAGCATGCGCATGATCAGCGCTTCGAGTGTGGGTTTCTTTTTCTTGGGCTCAGTCACGCTTGTGTCTCCGGCGGCTCGTAGTTCACGGCCTCTTGAGCATCCGACATATATTGGCGCGCAGACATCACGACCAGAATAGCGGCTGTTGTTGCCATAAAGGCATAAGGCCCCGCAAACCAGCCGAAATAAGCCAAAGCGAAAAAGAAAGCACGCTGTCCGCGTGTGAAATGGCGCCCGGCCGCAATATTCATCATGGCGGCGCGCATCGCGGTGCGGCGGCGTTCTTCCTTGTCGGGTGACATTTTCTGCGGGGTCGCGCCGACCAAGATCGCCGTATAGTTGAACAGGCGATAGGACCAGGCGAATTTGAAAAAGGCATAGCCGAAGATCAGGATGAGGCCGACGATCTTCAATTCCCACAAAGTTCGCGTCTGATCCGCGCCAAAGGGCAGGTCGGCAAAAATCTTCAACAAATCATCAGTGGCACGCAACAGGGTGGAAACGCCACCGATGGCCAGCAGTGAGGTGGAGGCAAAAAAGGCCGTGCCATTTTGCAGTGAGGCCATGAGGGAGGAATCCATAATGCGGTTTTCACGCTCGGACATTTCGAGCATCCAGCGCACGCGGTAATTATCCATCAGACGATTGAGGCCCTTATCGGCGCCCGGCCCATGGCCGAGCAGCACATGATAGGCAGCCCAAGCGGCGACGAAAAAGCCGAAGGCGAGGAGATCGGGTGTGGTCAGGCCAAAGTCTTTCAAGGCGGGCGTCCGGCTTGAGGGAAGGAATCAGAGTGAGGGCCAGATTAGCCCGGTGGGGAGAGCGGCGCGACCCTTGTCACTTCGGGGCTGCTATGCGCGCCATTTATGGCTAGGCTAAGATGTCTGGCGATGAGGGGATGAAGCACATGCAAGGAGCAGGCGGCATTGCGCTGGTGACGGGGGCGGGGTCAGGCATTGGCCGCGCGACCGCTTTGGCATTGGCAGAAGCAGGCTGGACTTTGGTGCTAGCAGGGCGGCGGCCTGAGCCTTTGGACGAGGTGGCAGCTCTCATTCGCAAACAGGGTGGCGAAGCTTTGTCTTTGCCAAGTGACGTCTCGGATGAAGAGAGCGTCGATGCTTTGTTCAATGAAGTGCAACGTCTCTATGGCCGCTTGGATTTGCTGTTCAACAATGCAGGGCTGTTTTCACCCGCTGTCTTGCTGGAAGATCTGACCTATGGACAATGGCGACAGGTGGTCGATGTCAATCTGTCAGGCGTCTTTCTCTGTACGCGCGCGGCCTTTCGGTTGATGAAAGCGCAAGATCCGATGGGCGGGCGCATCATCAACAATGGCTCGATCTCGGCCCATACACCGCGCCCCAATTCGGCGCCCTATACATCGACCAAACATGCGGTGACGGGCCTGACCAAATCTGCAGCACTTGATGGGCGTAAATATAATATTGCTGTTGGCCAGATCGATATTGGCAATGCCGAGACGGATATGGTGGCGCGTATGAAGACCGGTGTAGCGCAGCCTGATGGGCGCATCATGCCCGAGGCGGTCATGGACGTGACCCATGCGGCCAAGGCGGTCGTGACTATGGCTAGCCTCCCTTTGGACGCGAATGTGTTGTTCATGACGGTCATGGCAACGAAAATGCCCTTTGTCGGACGCGGCTAAGGCGGCTAGACGAGGCATATGGCACTTCATCTCATCAAACTCTGCGTCGGCGCTGAATCGATCAAGGACCTCGAGGACTGGATCGAACTCAAGCTTCGCCAAATGAAAAAAGACGGGCGCAA
>CANGFE010000040.1 GCA_947453155.1 Beijerinckiaceae bacterium
GGTGCGGACCCGGTCTTCGAGCAGTGGGCCATAGATGAAGCGCGCCCAAATGTTCAAAACCTCGATCACATCGCGTCGCAGGCCCTTAAAGCCCCAAAGCTCATAGGCATGGACGATGCGCGCCTCGTCGTTGGCGAGCAGGCCCTCATAGAGCTCGACTACGCCTTGAATGAATTGAACGGGGAAAATACGCACACAGCCATAATCAAGCAGGTTGATGCCCGCAGCCTCGCCGCCCTCTTCAAAGACAGTGTAATTGCCCAAATGCGGATCGCCATGGATCACGCCATATTGGCTGAATGGGTGCCACCATGCGCGGAACATGGCGACAGCGAGGCGATTGCGCACCTCTTGATCGGCTTGTTTGAAATCGAGCAGTTTGCGCCCGTCGAGCCATTGCAAAGTGAGCAAGCGGCCTGTTGAGAGATCTGTGCGCACGCGCGGCACGCGCACATTGTCAGCGCCTTTCAGCATCAGCGCATAGAGTGCCGCATGTTTGGCTTCGCGTTGGTAGTCAAGCTCTTCACGCACGCGCTCACCAATTTCGCGCGCTGCTTCCTGCGTGTCGATGGCGGGGCTGAATTGGCGATGCAAAGCAAAAAGCATCTGCAATTGGCTGAGATCTGCCTCAACGGCTGAGGCCATATCAGGATATTGCAGCTTGCAGGCAAGGCGCTCGCCATCATGCGCTGTGGCGCGATGCACTTGGCCAAGTGAGGCGGCAGCTGTGGGGTGCAGATCAAATTCTGCGAATTTGCTGCGCCAATCCGCGCCAAGCTCGGCCATCATGCGGCGCTTGACGAAAGCGGCTCCCATGGGCGGGGCATCGGATTGCAGCTTTTGCAATTCTTCTGCGAATTCGGGCGGCAGCAGATCGGGGATCGTCGCCATGAGCTGCGCGACTTTCATGAGGGGCCCTTTGAGCCCACCAAGGGCTGCACGCAAAGCCGCCGCACTGCCGGGAATATCTTGCAGGCCCAAAAGCCGCGCGCCCGCCATACGCGCGGCCACACCACCCACCTGAGTGCTCACCCGCGCATAGCGCGTGGCGCGAGCGGAAAAGCGATTGCGTTCTGTATCTTCGGTCATGGGCTTTTATACGCCGGAAACACCGTGGCGGATGGCCCTCAAGCCGGTGGCCAATTGTCACGCAGCCAGCGCGTGAGACCTTCTTCACTGATATTGCCAGCCGCCACTTCGATGATCATGGCCGTGGCGTGGGTCTCTGGCACGATCAAGTCGATTCCGTTCAGGCCCAGAAAAACAATCAGCGCGGCAAAGGCAGCACGTTTGTTTCCGTCAATAAACGGATGGTTTTTAGCAATGCCGAAGACATAGGCAGCAGCAAGTGCGGCCAGATCCGTTTCGCCATAAGCAAATTTGTTCGGCGCGCGTGCGAGCGCCGAACTGAGAAGGCCTCTGTCACGAATGCCGGGCGGACCACCAAAAAGGGCCAGTTGCTCGGAGTGAATATCGATGATCAGCGCCTCGGTGAGCCAGACTGGCTCACTCATTTGGCAAGCTCCCGGAAAGTGTTCGCATAGGTTTTGAAGGCCTTGCGCGCAATTTCCATCCCTTTGGCATGGACGGGATCATAAGGGGTCAATTGGAGACCGCGTTCCGGCTGGTCGACGACATGCAGCTTGTCCCCTTCGGCCAGACTCAAACGCGCCAAAAGTTCCTTGGGCAGAATAAGGCCTAGGGAGTTGCCGATTTTGCGAATCTGAAGGACTTCGCCCTCATGCTCGAATTTCAAGTCACCCATAACCCTACCTCCATGTTGTACAGTTTGTATAACACGTAGGCCTTTCCAAGTGAAGGGGCTTCACCCCTCCATCGCCTCCAATTCGCTGATCAGGCCTTCGATCATTTTCAGGCCGATTTGCCAGAAGCCGGGGTCGCGGGCGTCCAGCCCGAAGGGGGCGAGCAATTCGGAATGATGTTTTGTGCCGCCTGCCGACAGCAGCGCGAAATATTTCTCCACAAAGCCAGCTTCGGCATTTTGATAGACGCCATAGAGCGAATTCACCAAGCAATCGCCGAAAGCATAGGCATAGACGTAAAACGGCGAATGCACGAAATGGGGAATATAGGCCCAGAATGTTTCATAGCCGGGCCCGAGTTTAATCGCAGGCCCCAATGAATCAGCCTGCACGCTCATCCACAACTCGCAGAGTTTTTCGGCGGTGAGTTCGCCGTTGCGACGCTCGGTGTGCACTTTACGCTCGAACGAATAAAAAGCGATCTGGCGCACAACCGTGTTGAGCATGTCCTCAACTTTTGCAGCGAGCATGGCGCGGCGCTCTTCTTTCTCGCTCGTCTGTTTGAGCAAAGCGCGGAAGGTGAGCATTTCGCCAAAGACAGATGCCGTCTCCGCCAAAGTCAGCGGCGTTTGCGACATCAAAGCGCCATTGGGTGCCGCCAAAACCTGATGCACGCCGTGGCCAAGTTCATGGGCAAGCGTCATCACATCGCGCGGCTTGCCCTGATAATTGACGAGCACATAAGGATGCGCGGACGGCACGGTCGGATGGGCAAAAGCACCCGGCGCTTTGCCGGGACGCACGGGTGCATCGATCCAGCGTTCATCAAAAAAGCGGCGCGCAATGTCAGACATTTTCGGCGCAAAAGCGCCATAAGCGCCGAGCACCGTATCGCGCGCTTCATCCCAGCCATAGGTCTTGGTTGGCACATTGGGGAGCGGCGCATTGCGATCCCAATGGTTGAGCTGTTCCACGCCAAACCATTTGGCTTTGAGCTTGTAATAGCGATGCGACAAGCGCGGATGCGCATCTTGCACGGCACTCACCAGTGCATCAACCACTTCGCGCTCGACGCGGTTCGAGAGATGGCGTGAATCGGCAATATCTTGAAAGCCGCGCCAGCGGTCGGAGATTTCTTTGTCTTTGCTCAGCGTATTGGTGATGAGCGCGAAAGAACGCAGATTGTCTTTTAGCGTCGCCGCCAAAGCCTCTGATGCGGCTTTGCGCGTTTCTTGCTTTTTGTCCTGCATCAAATTGAGGGTCGGCTCCAAAGAGAGCTCTTGGCCGTCAATTTTGAAACGCAGCGAGGCAATGGTTTCATCAAAGAGGCGATTCCAGGCGCCGCGTCCCGTGACGCTCTTTTCATGGAAGAGTTGTTCGATACGATCTTCCAGCTGATAGGGCTTTTCGCGCCGCACATCTTCAATCCATGGGCGATAATGCGAGAGCGGTGCTGTGTTCAGCGCCTTTTCCACAAGCGCATCTTCAATGCGGTTCAGCTCCAGCGTGAAGAAGAGCAGGTCAGATGAGGCATTGGTGATCTTCTCTTGCGCATCGCCATAAAATTTGGCCCGCGTCGCATCGGTCGTGTCGCCGGAATAGATGAGCCCTGCATAAGACATGATGCGGCCGAGCCGATCTTCGATTGCCTCATAGTCCTGCACCGCCTGGAAGAGTTGCGCGCTGGCATCGGGTGCGCCGGCTGCCGCCGCCAGCTTGCCGCGCCATTTTTCGGCAAAAGCCGCGCAGTCCGTCGCAGCGCGGGTGAGGTCGCTGGCATATTCGGCGCTGTCCATGCCGGGGTAGAGATCGGCGAGATTCCATTCGGGCAGGGCGCCGAGGGCAGCTTGGTCAGAGGCGAGCGAGGTCATGGTCTGTCCGGGTCAGGTGAAAGGTTGGTCGGCCTTCATATTGGGGTTTATGGGCCTCTGATCAACCGGGCAGGTCCGCACAGTCCCGCTCCGGCACAGCCGTTAATCACGTGTTTACCCTGTTCATTCACCTTGTCGTCTCGTGGGCCACAGGCCCCGCCCAGAGAGACCCCATGTCGTCGACGATTCTGATTGCTGATTCCGATCCCGTGCAGTGTCGCCTGCTCGAGGCCATGCTGCGCCGTTTTGGCTACCAGACCGAGGCGGTGGAGACGGGCGCGGCTGCGCTGGCCCGGCTCGCCAGTGCGGGTGAAGCGCCTGTGGCGCTGCTGATTTTCGATATTGTTCTCTCCGATATGGATGGCATGAGCCTGCAGGCCCGGATGCGGGAAGCTGGCTTGCGTGTGCCGGCCATCGTGCAAGTGCAGCCCAATTCCGTGAGCCTCGTCACCAGCGCTATGCGTGCGGGTGCTGGCGATTTTGTCGTCAAGCCGGTGGGCGGCGAGCGTCTGCAAGTTTCGATCAAAAATGTCCTGCGCTTCTCGGCTTTGCAGGATGAAGTCCGCCGCGCCACGCGCCGCGAGGCGGGCGCCATCGGCTTCCGCCATATTTTCACCCGCAGCGAAGATATGACCCGCGCGATCCGGCTCGGTGAGCGCGCTGCCCGCGCCCATTTGCCAGTGCTGATTGAAGGCGAAACCGGTGTCGGCAAACATCTTTTTGCCCGCGCCATCCAAGGCGCGTCGGATCGGCGGGGCAAGCCTTTCCTGTCGATCAATTGCGCGGCTTTGCCCGAGGGCGAGGCTGAAGCGCTGCTCTTTGGCATGGAAAACGGTACGGACCGCGCACAGGGCAAATTCAGCGAAGCCCATGGTGGCACGCTGTTTCTGGACGAAGTCGGCCGTCTCTCGCTCGATCTCCAGCTGCGTCTGCTGCGCGTCATCCAGGACGGCGAGATCGAATCAGCGGCGGGCAAGCGCCCGCAAAAGATCGATGTGCGCCTGATTTCGGCGACCTCGCAAAATCTGATTGAACAGGTCAAAGCGGGTCTGTTTCGTGAAGATCTCTATTACCGGCTGAATGTCTTCCCGATCACCGTGCCGCCTTTGCGCGTGCGCCCGGATGATATTGCCGAACTCTCGCAGCGCTTTGCGCAGCGCTTTTCGGCGGAAGAGGGCAAGCCTGTGCGCGGTCTCTCGGCCGAGGCTTTGCAGCTGCTCGCCACTTATGATTGGCCGGGCAATGTCCGCCAATTGGAAAATGCCATCTTCCGCGCTGTCGTGCTCAGCGAAGGCGAAGAGCTTGGCGTTGCTGAATTTCCGCAAATTGCCGCGCGCGTCTCAGGCTATGATGTGCGCGTTCCGCCGGTGCCGGCCATGGCCCCGCCTTTGCGCGTGCCGATGGCCGACCAGCGCTTTGATGTGCGCGATCCCCATCTCTTGCGCCTGCTTGATGATAGCGGCCACGCGCGCCGCCTTGATGAAGTCGAAGCCGAGCTCATTCGCTTTGCCCTGAACCATTACCGCGGACAAATGTCGGAAATGGCGCGCAGGCTCGGGATTGGGCGTTCGACGCTTTACCGCAAGCTGAAAGATCTTGGCCTTCATGAGGGCGAAGAAACGGCTGAAACACGGCCTGATGTGGCAGCCTGACGGTTTCCCCGAAATGGGACATCGGATGATTGCAACTTCATGTCGTGATGCACTATGGAACCAAGACCTTCCCCCGTGCCTGTTGGGGAAGGTTGCTGCGTTTTGGGGATTGAGATGATCGTGCGTGGGGCAGTTTCGGCAACAGCAATCAGCCTGGCGCTTGCGCTGGTTGCAGGCTCTGCCTGCGCACAAGAAGCGTCACCTTCCTTCCGCGTGGTCAATGCGCCTGAGAGCGCATCGCGTGATGTCCCGGCAGATGCACAGGCTATCGCTGCCCCCAACACGTCTGAGCGCCCTGCCGAAATGGCACCCGCTTCTGCGCAAAAACCCGTTGTTGCGCTCAATTCGCAGCAAGCGGCGCTGAAGGCTGTGCTGGATGCGCGCGTCGCTGAGCGTGGCACGGTCCAGCAGCGCAAATTCCGCGAAGCTTTGGCTGCTTTCTATGAAGCGCGCCAATATGCGCCGGTCTGGATTGCAGACGCCAAATGGAATGACAAAGCCTCTTCTGCCATTGCACGGCTTGAGCGCGCAGCTGACGATGCTTTGAATCTGCGCGCCACGCCGATCCCGGCTTTGTCGGGCAAGGATGAGGCCGCCATTGCTGCGGCCGATGTGGCGCTCTCTGAATCGATCGCGGCTTATGCGCGCCAAGCGTCTGGTGCACGTGTTGATCCGCTGACCATTTCCAAACAGATCACGGCCAAGCCTGATGTGGTGGATGTCAGTCGTGCTTTGAGCGAAGTGTCATCGGCTGCTGATGCAGGCGCAAAACTCGCGTCTTACAATCCGCAACATTCCGGCTATCAGCATTTGCGCGACAAGCTTGCTGAATTGCGTCACGCCGCCCCTGCTGTCGCGCAGACGAAAAAGCGGATTCCCACAGGCCCGGTTTTGAAAGCAGGCATGCGCGATGATCGCGTGCCGCTGATCCGCGCGCGTTTTGGCCTGACGTTGACGCAAGACAATGACGAGCTCGTCTATGACACAAAGGTCGCTGCCGCCGTTGCTGATTTTCAAAAGCAGAATGGACTGCCGGCCTCAGGCACACTGACGACGCGCACGATTGATGCTTTGTCGGATGGTGAGCCGGAACGTCTGGAAGATGAACTCATCGCCAATATGGAGCGCTGGCGCTGGATGCCGCGCGATATGGGCGAAGAACGCATTGAGGTGAATATTCCCGACTATACGGTGCGGGTCTATCGCGGTGAGAAAATCATTCATCAGGCGCGCGTGATTGTCGGCAAGCCGCAAACGCCGACGCCGATTTTCTCGAATGCGATGCAATTCCTGATCGTCAATCCGTATTGGAATGTGCCGCCCTCGATCATCAAAAAAGAAATGCTGCCTAAGCTGAAGGAAGATCCTGATTATCTGAAGAAGCTCGGATATGAGGTGATCCCGCAAAAGGGCGGTGGTGTGGCTGTGCGCCAGCCGCCGGGTGAGCGCAACGCTCTGGGCTGGATCAAATTCATGTTCCCGAATGAACATGCGGTCTATTTGCATGACACGCCGACGCGCAATCTTTTCGCCAATGCCAAGCGCGCCTTCAGCCATGGCTGCGTGCGTGTTGATCAGCCTTTCTCGCTGGCTGAAATCGTGCTGGGCGAAGGCTGGACTGAAGAGCGCGTGAAAGCGCTCAAAGGTGGCGGCGAGCGCATGGTGAAAATGCCCCGTCCGCTGCAAATCCACATCGGCTATTTCTCGGCCTTTGTCGATGAACACGGCAAATTGCAGCTGCGTGAAGACATTTACGGCTATTCGCAAAAAGTTCGCGCGGCGCTCGGCCTCTCGGTCTGAGAAAAAGGCTCTTTGTCAGGGACTTTTCTGCCCTTCCGTGGCCTGCTGTTGACCTCCGGTTAACCCTTTTCGGCAACACTCTGCTCACCATGTCTGGCCTGTACGGCCCCCCGTGTTGAAGAGTTTGCCTGGTGACGTTCAAAGCCTCCTCCCGACGCCTCCGCAAGTTTCTGACGGCTGGCGCCCTCGGCCTCGCTTTCGCGGCTGCTCTTCCTGCTGCGCGCACGCAAAATGCCATTGCCAATGGCGATACGCGCACGATCTATCTTTATCATGTGCACACGGGCGAAAGCATTGCCGCGACCTTCCGTGTCGATGGGCAATATGATCGCGCGACACTTGAAAAGCTGAATTGGTTCTTGCGTGACTGGCGCACCGATGCGCCGACGAAAATGAACCCGAAATTGTTCGATGTGATCTGGGAAACCTACCGCGAGTCAGGCTCGCGTGAGCCGGTTCATATTCTCTCTGCCTATCGTTCGCCCGAAACCAATGCCATGTTGCGCCGTCGCTCGCGTGCGGTCGCTGAACATTCGCAGCATATTCTCGGCCGCGCGATGGATATGCATTATACCGATGTCTCCATGTCGAAAGTGCGCGAAATCGCCATGCGCTTGCAGCGCGGCGGCGTCGGCTATTATCCGACATCGGGCACGCCCTTTGTGCATCTGGATGTAGGCTCTGTGCGCGCTTGGCCGCGCATGTCTTACCCCGAACTCGCGCGTCTCTTCCCCGATGGCAAGACGGTGCATTTGCCGACCAACGGTCAGCCGATGGCGCGCTATGATGATGCGCGTGCTGAAATTGAAGCGCGTGGCGATTCGCCGATTCAGGTGGCCAGTGCCGATATCCCGCGCAAATCCCGCGGTTTCTTTGAACGTCTCTTCGGCATTGGCGAGGATGATGAAGATACAGGCGCGGTCATTACGCCGCGTGTCCGCACGCGTGTGGCGCGTGTGACGACGCAAGACAAGGATGATGCTGGCGCGATTGAAACGCCAGCCCAGCGCCGCGCGCAGGGCATTATTGCGCGCGCCGAACGCAATTTGCCGAAGGGCGAAACAACGATTGGCACGCCAGTGCAAGTGGCGGCGATTGATGTTCTGCCACCGCGTCGTCCGGTTGAAATGGGCGGCAAGCCCATGCCTGTGGTGCCTGTCATGGCACAGGCACAGGCACCTGCTCCCGCTCCCGCTCCCGCTCCCGCTCCCGCTCCCGCTCCCGCACAAGTCGCCATGGCCAGCGTGCCGCTGCCGCCCGTGCGCCCTGTCGCATTTGGTGGTGTGGCTGTAGCTGCTGCGCCCGTCCCGCTGCCCAGTGTCATCCGCCAAGGCGTCGAACCGGCTCCCGCTGTTATGGCCTATGCGCCGACGCAAGCCTCGGCCTTGGACGAGACGCGCGGCGCTTTACGCGGCTCGCTCGCCTCGGCGCCTGCGACCGTTTTGCCTGCGCGTTTGCTCACGCCCAAAAAGACGCAGCTCTATGCCGCGCGCTTGGATCGCACCAATTATACGATGATGCTCAAGCCCGATGCGCTGACGGCCAGCGTGAGCGCGCAGGATGTCGGCATCCGTCCGGGCCTGAAGGCCTCGGTCAAAGCGGAAGGCCGCTCCTTGGCGCTAGCTGGTGTGGCGCAAATGCCGACGAGTTTTGGCGCAATGGCCTCGGATTTGCCGACCGACCGTTTCACGGGCTCAGCTCTGCGCCCGGTCCAGACGGCGGCTCTGGAGACCGTCGACAAGGCGGCGCCTTAAGCGCCAGCCTTGGTTGACGGCTCAGGCCATCTACGGCTAGTCCTGAGGGCAGAACAATCAAAGACAATGCTGTGGGGATGAGCCGAAACGCTGCCGCTTCGCGGGATGCGTGCGGGTTGTCTCGTCGGGATGGAAACCAATGGCGTCCAACATGAATCAATCGGCCGAGGCTGCGCTCGTCATTGACGATGTGGTGAAGCGCTTTGGGCGCGGCCAAGAAATTGTCACCGCTGTCGATCATGTCTCCTTCACCGTAAAACAGGGTGAATTCGTTTCCGTCATCGGTCCGTCGGGTTGCGGAAAGTCCACGCTGTTCAACATTATCGGCGGATTGTTGGGCGACTACGAAGGTGCGGTGAAGATTGGTGATGAGCGCATCAGCGCGCCCCATCCAGCCGTCGGTATGGTCTTTCAGGAAGAATCCACGTTTCCTTGGCGTACCGTGATCGACAATGTCGCCTTTCCGCTCGAATTGCAGGGTGTGGCGAAATCCGAGCGCATGGATCGCGCGCATCATTTCATCGATATGGTGGGTTTGGCCTCGTTCGAGAAAGCTTTCCCGTCGCAATTGTCGGGCGGCATGAAGCAGCGCGTCTCGATTGCGCGCACACTCGTGTCGCAGCCCAAAATCCTGCTCATGGATGAGCCCTTTGCCGCGCTCGATGAGCAAACACGCTTGCTGTTGGGTGACAAGATCACGCAGATCCAGCAGCAGCTCAACCAGACGACTTTGCTGATCACTCATAATCTGACGGAAGCGGTGCAGCTGTCAGACCGCATTGTGGTCATGACCTATCGTCCGGGCCGCGTGAAGCGCATCGTCAATATTGATCTGCCGCGCCCGCGCACCTCCGATGTGGTGGGCTCGGATGCCTTTGGTCATTATGTCGCCGAGATCTGGAATGATCTGCGCGAAGAAGCCTCGCGCGGCATGGCGGATTCTGAAAGTGCAGCCAGCAGGCGGGCCGCGCATGGCTGAGACGTTTCTGCGCCGCCGCGCGCCGGAGCTGTTCGGTGTCGCTACGCTTGTCGCATCCGTGCTTGTTTTTGAAGCGCTGGTGCGTGGCGGCGTGGTCAATCGCTATATCATTCCCCCGCCCAGCGACATTCTACTCGCCTTTGAGCGTGTGATTGTCGAAGAGCATATTCTCACACGCTGCCGCGACACCGCGATTGAAATGATCATTGCGGGCGGCGCCTCTGTGTTGGTGGGCGTGCCGATTGGCGCTTTGCTCTATCGCTCAAGCCTGTGGCGACGCGCGATGGAAGACTGGATCGGCGCTTTGGCGGCTGCCCCGATCGTTCTCGCCTTTCCTCTGTTTCTCGTTCTGTTTGGCCGCTCGCCCAAAACCATCATTGTCATGGGCTTTGTGCATGGTCTGGCGCCGATCATTCTGAAGACGGTGGAAGGTCTCGCCTCGACGCGGCCCGTGCTGATCAATGTCGGGCGCAGTCTGAAAATGACGCCCTCGCAGATGTTCTGGAAAATCCTCTTTCCCTCGGCACTGCCTGTTATCTTCACAGGTATTCGTCTGAGCTGGACTTTTGTGCTCATCACCATCGTCGGCGTTGAATATCTCATCAATCTCGGCGGCCTTGGCCAGCTCATCAATGAGCTGGCAGAGCGTTACGATTTGCCCGGCACTTATGCGGGCATTTGTTTCGTGGTGATGGTCTCTGTTCTTTTCTTTGTTGCACTGGAGCGCGTGGAAGCATGGCTGCAGCCGGGAAGATAAGCGTCGCATCACGCGATGTTCTGGCTTTGCGCCTGCTTGTGGCGCTGGTCATCTTTGGCGCATGGGAAGCCATGTCGCGCTCAGGCCTCTTCTATGGCGAAGTGGTGCCCTCGCTGTTGAAGATCGGCGCCTCGCTCATCAAGCTGCTCCTTGATCCAATCTTCTACCGCAATTTGCAGGTGACGGCGCTGGAGACCATGCTGGCGCTTGCCATTGGCGCTGGTGCGGGCATCACCACGGGCATTGTGTTGGGCGCAAATCGCTTTCTCATGCGCGCCTTCGAGCCCTATGTTTATTATCTCTCGCCGACACCGCGCATCATTCTCTTTCCCGTGATGATCATGTGGTTTGGCGTCGGACCAGCGTCGAAAATTGCGCTGGGCGCTTTGTCGGCCTTTTTCGCCATTGCGCTGTCAACAGCCGCCGGCATGCGCCAGATTGATCCGATCCTCATTCGGGTCGGTCGGTCGTTCCGCGCCAATATCTGGCAGATGGCGATGAAGATTTATCTGCCTGCGATGCGCGTGCCGATTTTGAATGGTCTGCGTCTGGGCATGGGCACGGCGATCATCACCGTGCTGCTTGGAGAGACAAAGCTCTCCAATCAGGGTCTGGGCTATCTGATTATGCAGATCTATACGCGCTTTGACATGCCCGGCCTTTATGCGCTGCTCATCACGATTTTTGTGATAGCAGGCGCCGTCAATGCGCTGATCGGCCATTTCGCGCGCGATTGATATAGCCCGTCATTGCGAGGAGGGCGTCAGCCCGACGTGGCAATCCAGACGCCATAAGTGACGCTGTCTGGGTTGCTTCGCTGATGCTCGCAGTGACGCTTGTCTTACACTTCGCCGAGGGCGGCGAGGTAGAGTTCCAAAATCTCTTCTTCCTCACGGCGCTTGTCGCGGTCCATGCGGCGCAGCGAGATAATCTTGCGCATGATCTTCACGTCATAGCCCGTGCCCTTGGCTTCGGCGAAGACTTCCTTGATGTCATCGGAAATGGCGCGCTTTTCTTCTTCCAAACGCTCGATGCGTTCGAGGAAGGCGCGCAAATGGCCGGCATCAACCGAATTGGTGCTCATGGTCTATCCCGTGTCAGGAAGCGGGAGGCACAAGCGGGCCTCCCCGTCAAAAGGTCGCGCGATGGATGGGCTCTCGAGGCCCACCCCGTCAAGCGCTCGGGGGCGGGTTTCCCCGCTATTCCTTGCTCAGTGCTGGCCTTTTCCGGCAGGGCTGTTGGCGAAAGCGGCTTTCTGCTCGGGGGTCGCTTCCGTCTGGTATTTGGCCTTCCATTCCTCGAAGGGCATGCCGTAGACGAGCGCGCGGGCGCCATCTTTGTCGAGCGCCACACCGCGCTCGTCGGCCGCATCCTTCATCCAGTTGGACAGGCAATTGCGGCAAAAGCCCGCAAGATTCATCATGTCGATGTTCTGCACATCGGTGCGATTGCGCAGATGGGAGACGAGGCGGCGAAAGGCAGCGGCTTCCAGTTCCAATTGTGTTTTGGCGTCGATGCTCATTTTTGTGTCTCCCTTAATCTGGCGAGCGTGGCAGCATCCGCTGCACGGCTCGGATAATGTTTGATCTCTTGCACGCCCGGTGCGGCAAGCGCCTGCTGCAAAAGGGGCGCGAGGTGTGCGGCCCATTCGGCCACACCTGCCGCATCGGCAATGAGATCTTGCCTGATTTCTATCAGAATATGGGGTAGGCCCGGCAAAGTTCCATGGTCGAACATGGTGTCGCCGCGCAAAGCCCCGTCATAGGGCTCATTATCGCCAGTCTCGATGCCGCTGGCGCGAAGTCCCTGCAAGAGAGGCTTGGCCAGCCGATCATCGCAATCCCACAAGACAGCAGCCTGCCATTTGCGGGGGCTTCCCCGCCAGATGGGCGTGAAGGAATGAATGGAAATGAGGGCCGGCACGCATCCAGCGGCCTTCATGGTGCGCGTGGTCTCATCAATTGCGTCGCGATAGGGCTGCCAATAGCGCACTTTGCGCTCGGCCACTTCCGCCTCGTCAATCCGCGCATTGCCGGGAATGAGCGCGCGGTCAGAAATGCGCATCACAAGGGTCGGGTCATCGCTGCCGCGATTGGGGTCGATCAGTAGGCGCGAGAAAGTCGTCAGCAGGGCGGGCGCTTCAAAACGAGCCGCCAAAGCTTCCGTCAGCGCGGCTGCGCCTATGTCATAGGCGATATGGCGCGTGAAATGCTCCGGCGTGAGCCCCAGATCGCCGTAAGCTTGCGGCAGGGCCGGGCTGGCATGGTCGCACAGAAACAGCACGCCGCCTGCCATGCGGCCATTGATGCGCCTCAGGGGCGCAAAAGGGGCGTTGGGGAGAGAAGGCTGCTGCATGATCCCTTTTTAAGGAGGCGGGCTTGCCAAGACCAGAGGTGGGGCGGTTTCGCTCACAAGTCCGAAGGCCATCTCCTCAAAGATTGTTTGAGGGCGTCAGACCTGACAGGATGGGGTCGAGTTGTTCAGAAGAGCCGAATCAATTCTGTCTCCCGTTTCGGCCAAATATGGTTGTCATCTTGTCTTCGCGAATCTTGTCCAAACTTTGCGGTATCGCGTTTTTCTCTCTGGCTTTGTCCTTGTCCTTGGGCTCCAGCGCAGCGCTGGCTGATTTCCGCCTGTGCAACAATGCCTCCAGCCGCGCCAGTGTCGCCATTTCCTATACGGACGGGCAGACCTGGGTGACGGAGGGTTGGTGGAACCTCAAACAGGGGGCCTGCGAAACATTGCTGCGCGGACCGCTCGCCGCGCAATTCTACTATGTCTATGCGATGGACGAGCGCGGCGGCGAGTGGAAGGGCAAGGCCTATATGTGCACGCGCGATCGCGAGTTTCGCATTGAGGGCCGCGAAAATTGTCTGGTGCGCGGGTTCGATCGCACAGGCTTTTTCGAAATTGATACAGGCAAGGATGCGCGCAGCTGGACCGTTCAGCTGACCGACACCAACCAGCCGGGACAGAGATAAGCACATGTCAAAGATGAGACGTCTGCGCCGCGTGAAAATTCTGGCGACACTTGGTCCTGCCTCGCAAGATCCAGCTGTGGTGAAAAGACTCGTGCAAGCGGGTGTGGATGTGTTCCGCATCAATATGAGCCACACCAGCCACGACATGTTGCAAGAGCGCGTGCAGACCATTCGCGCCTTGGAAAAAGAAATCGGCCACCCGATCGGGATCCTTGCTGATTTGCAGGGGCCGAAATTGCGCGTGGGTCAATTTGCCGATGGCGGTGTTGATCTGCCTTCAGGCGCGCATTTCATTCTCGATGCGGACAAGACGCCGGGCGATCATACGCGTGTCCATCTGCCCCATCCCGAAATTCTTTCAGCTCTTCGCCCCGGCCACACGGTGCTGATCGATGATGGCAAAGTGCGCTTGCATGTGAGTGAAGTCTCGAAAGGCCGCGCCGTCTGCGTGGTCGATGTGGCGGGACGCATTTCCAATCGCAAGGGCGTCAGCCTGCCCGATACGGAAATCCCTGTCTCTGCCATGACCGAAAAAGATCGCTCCGATCTTGATGCCGCACTTCATGAAGGTGTCGATTGGATTGCCGTCTCCTTCGTGCAGCGTGCCGATGATATTGCAGAAGTGAAAAAGATCGTGCGCGGGCGCGCATCCGTGCTCGCCAAGATTGAGAAGCCGCAAGCCATTGCCCGTCTCGATGAGATTGTCGAAATGTCGGATGCCTTGATGGTGGCGCGCGGCGATCTTGGCGTTGAAATGCCGGTCGAGAAAGTGCCGGGCTTGCAAAAGCGCATCACCCGCATGGCGCGTCGTCTTGGCAAGCCTGTTGTGGTCGCAACCCAAATGCTCGAATCCATGATCACCTCACCCGTGCCCACGCGCGCGGAAGTGTCGGATGTCGCCACCGCTGTCTTTGAAGGCGCGGATGCGGTGATGCTGTCGGCAGAAAGCGCTGCAGGCCAATATCCGATTGAAGCCGTGGCGATGATGAACCGCATTGCCGAAGAGGTCGAAACCGATCCGGTATTCCGCACCGTGATCAATGCACAACGCGCAGCCCCCGAAGCCACGGGCGCGGATGCGATTGCGGTCGCCGCACGCGATGTCGCTGAGACGCTCGATTTGAAAGCGGTGATTGCTTGGACGTCGTCGGGCTCAACAGCTTTGCGCATTGCGCGCGAACGTCCGCAGCCGCCGGTGCTGGCCCTGACCCCTAATCGCAACACAGCGCGTCGCTTGACGCTGGTGTGGGGCGTTCATCCGGTCGTGACGAAAGATGCAAGCGATCTGGATGACATGGCCGCACGCGCTTGCAAATTTTCGAACCGCGAAGGTTTTTCGAAAGAAGGTGATCGCGTCATCATCGTCGCGGGCGTGCCGTTCGGCACGCCGGGCGCGACCAATATGGTGCGGATCGCCTTTACCGGTTCGGAGCGCTAAAGCATATTTCGACGAAGCGGAGCTTCGGCGTAAAAATATGCGGCAAAATTAAGCGCGCACGCCCAAACGCGCGAGGCCATCGCGCGCGAGTTTGCTGCTGTTGTCGACAACCAGCGCGCGTTGATAGCTCTCAACCGCTTTGGTGCGATTGCCTTGGCGTTCATAGGCTAGACCCAATCCAGCCCAAGCATCGCCGCTGCGATTGTCGACATTGAGCGTCGCGTTGAAGTCTTCAATCGCCGCATCATATTTGCCAACGATGATCAGGCTTTGTCCGCGCGCGAGATAGGGCGCTGAGGCAAACGGATCGCGATCAATCGCATTGTCGAAATCGGTGATGGCGCGCGGATGGTTGCCTTGGCGCTGCCAGATCAGGCCACGCGCATGGAAAGCGGGTGCTGCTTCCGGATTGAGGCGAATGGCGACATCAAGATCAGCCATGGCTTCGCTCAGCAGGCCCTGCGTGCGGTAGAGATTGGCGCGGCCCAAAAAGGCCGGCGCATGGCGTGGGCTGACGCTGATCGCTGCATTGAAATCCGACATGGCGGCATCATTGCGATTGATCTGGCGATAGGCGAGCGCGCGGTTGGTATAGGCCGCAACATTGTTCGGATCGATTTTGATCGCGGTCGAGAAATCCGTAATCGCTTCCTGGAAACGACCCACGCGCGCATAGGCAGCGCCGCGTGTGTTGTAGGGCTCGGGCGAGTTGGGGTTGGCCGAGACAACCTGGTTCAGTGAAGCAATGTTGGTCTCGGTGGCTTCGCTGCGCTGTTCGAGTTCAGCAACGCCAGCCGACGAGACAGAGCGGCCGGTTGGCCCGCAGGCGGCAACCAGAAGCGCGAGCGCGCCGGCTGTGGCAAGGGCGCCGAGGCGGGGCATCGGGAGCGGGAGAGCTTTCGCGGTCATCATCAGGCCTTGTTCCAACATGCGGCAGAAGTTTGCGTGTGCCGCCCGTAAATCTGAAATGCGGAGGAATCGCGTCCACATCCACAATTGGCCCAAAGATGGCTGACGAGTGGTTAAAAAACCACGGCGCCCCCGGATTTCTCCGGAGGCGCCGCAAAATTCTCAAAAATCAGCTGGCTTGGCTTAGCGAGCCGCCGGCTTTGCCTTCATCGGAAGCAGGCCTTCGCGCTGCATCTTCTTGCGGGCGAGCTTGCGAGCGCGGCGAACGGCTTCAGCCGATTCACGGGCCTTCTTCTCAGACGGCTTCTCGTAATGGCCACGGAGCTTCATTTCACGGAAGATGCCTTCACGCTGCATCTTCTTCTTGAGAGCCTTAAGGGCCTGATCGACATTGTTGTCGCGAACGAGAACTTGCACCAGAAGATCCTGTCATAGGGGCTCGCCTTGAGGGGCAAGCGTGGAATTCGGGGAATGGGATGCGGCCTGAAAGATCAGGAGGCATCACAACGTGGGGCGGGAAATAGCAGAACCCTAGGGGGCTGTCCAGCCGCCCAAGGGCAGAATCAGGCCTGATTCAGTGCCCTTTCCCGAGGGGAAGGGCGTATTTCACCTGAGCCGGGGAGAAGTCCTGGGGCTGGCTGGGGATGGTGCGCCCCTCGGCCATTGAGGCCCGGCCGGCCGGCCTCTATGCTCCAACCATTCTTTTGAGGCTTTTTTCATGGATTTTGGACCCGATGCTTTTGCGGGTCTCACTGACCCTGCCCGCGCCCGTGAGCTGTTCCGGCGCAATGTCCAGCGGGTCGAGGTCGAGACCCATTCCTACTGCAACCGCCGCTGCGGCTATTGCCCCAATGTCGTGGGCGACCGGCTCGGCCCCAATATCCGCATGGCCGAGGGGCTCTTTGCCCGGATCATTGACGATCTGGCCGAGGTCGATTTCCGCGGCGCGCTGGTTCTCAGTCATTACAACGAGCCGCTGGCAGATCGCGCCATTCTCGCGCGCATCGCGCAGGCGCGTCTCGCTTTGCCGCACGCGCAAATCCTCATCTACACGAATGGCGATTATCTGACCCCCGATCTCATCGATGCGCTGGCGGAGGCTGGTCTCAGCTACATGCATATTTCCATCCATATGAAGCCGGATGATGTCTATAGCGATCTTTATGCGATGGAGCGCATCAGCGAGATTTGCGCGCGCATCGGGCGACCCGTGAAAATGAAAGGCGTGCGCGGCGGCGAATTCATGATCGGCCGCATTCCGCATAAAAGTATCGAAATTGAAATTCGCGCTTTGAACTATTGGAAGACGGGGCAAGATCGCGGTGGTCTCATCAAAGACATGGTGCGTGCAGCTGATCGCACAGCGCCATGTTTCTTTCCCTTCGCGCATTTCTATGTGGGCTATGCGGGCGATGTTGTGCCCTGTTGCCATTTGCGTGGCGACACGCCCGAACATGCGGAATATCGCACGGGCAAAGTTATGGAAGGCGAGCCGATCTTTCTCACCTATGCCAATGCCGCCGCCGCATCTTGGCGCAAATCCATGGTGGGGAAACATTTGCGCACAGCGCCGTGTTCCACTTGCACAGCGGGTGCGCCGCAAGCGGGATCGCCGCTTGAAGCGGCGATGATCCGTGCGGGATAATCAGATATCAGGTTTCGGGATAGACCTTGGTCCAATGGCCCATTTTGCGGCCCTCGCGCGCTTCATGCTTGCCATAGAGATGCAGCGCTACGCCCTCTTGTTGCAAAAGCGCGTTCCACTCATTCGCCTCTGCGCCAATGAGATTGTGCATTTCAATGCGGCCATGGCGGCGCGGTGAGCCCAAAGGCCAGCCGCAAATCGCGCGCACATGCTGTTCGAATTGCGAAGTCACGGCGCCGTCCAGCGTCCAGTGGCCGGAATTATGCACGCGCGGTGCAATTTCATTGACGACGATGCGCTCGGATTGCGCCTCTTCGACGAGGAACATTTCCACCGTCATTACGCCAACATAATCGAGCGAGGCTGCAATGCGGCCGGCCATGTCAATGGCTGCCTTTTGCGTCGCAGCTGA
Organism: Beijerinckiaceae bacterium; assembly: GCA_947453155.1. GTDB lineage: Bacteria > Pseudomonadota > Alphaproteobacteria > Rhizobiales > Beijerinckiaceae > Terripilifer. Next base: position 17,962 of record CANGFE010000040.1, read on the forward strand.
TGCATGTGCCGGCACAATGGTGCGCGAGAGAATGTGATGGGCATGTTCATTTTCGCAGACATCAAAAGCTGCGAAAGAACCATCAAACCCACGTGCGCCAATCACAGAGACTTCACGCTGGAAGGGCACAAAGCCTTCGAGAATGCAGGCGCCGTCGCCCACTGATGCAAAAGCCTCAGCCAGATCGCTGCCTTCGCGGATCATCGTCTGGCCCTTGCCGTCATAACCAAAGCGGCGCGTTTTCAAGACGCTCGGGCGGCCGAGTTTGGCGACCGCTTTTTCAAGATCGGCGACACTGTCGACAGCAGCAAAAGGCGCGGTCGGAATGCCGAGATCATTCAAAAAGCTTTTCTCAGAAAAACGATCTTGTGTGATGGCCAGCGCCCGCGGGCCGGGGCGCACGGGGCGGCGCGCTTCGAGAAAGGCGGCTGTCTTGGCCGGCACATTTTCGAATTCGTAAGACACGACCGCAACGCTGTCGGCAAAAGCCGCGAGCGCTTTTTCATCGTCATAAGCTGCGATCGTATATTGCGCGCAGACGTCAAAAGCCGGGCCCGGATCAGGGCAGTAAATATGCGCGCGGATCCCCAGACGTGCAGCTGCAAGGGCGATCATACGGCCAAGCTGGCCCGATCCCAAAATGCCGATCATGTCGCCGGGTTTCAGCACAACACTCATTTGGCGTCGTCGTCTTTGGGGTGTTCGGCGACCGAGTTGGTTTGCGCCGCGCGGAAATCATCAAGACGCTTGGCCAGCGCCTCGTCATGCAAAGCGAGCACGCTGGCGGCGAGCAAGCCCGCATTGGCCGCCCCCGCTTTGCCGATGGCCAGAGTGCCGACCGGAATGCCAGCCGGCATCTGGACGATGGAGAGCAGCGAGTCTTGCCCCGCGAGAGCCTTGGATTCGACAGGAACGCCGAAGACCGGCAGGGCGGTCATGGCCGCTGTCATGCCCGGCAGATGGGCGGCGCCGCCAGCGCCTGCAATGATCACCTGAAAGCCAGCGGCTTTGGCGCCTTTGGCAAAGGAGACGAGACGGTCAGGGGTGCGGTGAGCGGAGACAATCCGCGCCTCATAGGCAATGCCGAGCTTGTCCAGCATTTCGGCAGCATGGCGCATGGTGGCCCAGTCAGACTGGCTGCCCATGATGATGGCGACAGGGATGCGGGCCATGGGAAGAGGCTCCTTAAGAAAGAAGCGGCCTGAGATAGACGAAGGCAGCCTCAAGGGCAAGTTGAGGGGTTTGGGGCCCCTTTTTAGGCGATAATATCCGGGGTCAGCTGGTCTTCGAGGAAGGACAGGCGGTCGCGCAGGAAGAGTTTGCGCTTCTTCAGCCTTTGGATTTGCAGCTGGTCGCCCTTGCCGACCAGTTCCAGCGCGTCAATGGCGGCATCGAGGTCACGGTGCTCTTCACGCAGGCGCAGCGCCTCGGCCTCAAATGCAGCCCGCTCTTCTTCGCTCAACTTTTCGGCCATGCGCCAAAACTTCCAGGCAAGACTCTTCAACTGCCGCTTTCTGCTGCAGAGGCATAATGTGCGCGTCTCTTATCTAAATGCAAGCTGCTCGAAAATGAGTGCATTTCTATTTCTGATACACATGGGCCCCCGCAACGGCAGGTGTCTGTGCAACGCAGCGTGATGTGCAGGCCTCACAAGGGTTCTGCATTTATTGCCAGCGCAGCCGCGTCTTTCCGCTTGCAACTGTTCGGTTTCATGCCAGACTTTGCGATGTCGACAGCAATCTCTTGCGAAGGATTTGCCCGATGTCGTTGCATAATCATCTCGTTGAATTGGAACGCCGTCATAAGGCGCTGGAAAAGCAGCTTAACGACGCGAAACACCATCCTGCTACCGATGATCTTCAACTCTTAGAATTGAAGCGAAAAAAGTTGGCTTTGCGCGACGAGATTGAAAAGCTGCGCATGAAAGACGGATTCGCAACGCTCCATTAGAGACGCGTTCGTTTTCTAAAAAACATCTGTCAGAGATCGTAAAGGCGCGGGTCCTTCAAGCCGCTCGCGCCTTTTCGTGCGGCTTTAAATCCATCCCATATCGCGCGCGCCATCCCAGATGAGTTTCAGCCCGAGGATGAAAGTCGTCGTGGTGACGATGCCATAGAAGCGGCTGGCTTCCATGCGCTTGACGAGCCACACGCCCAAAAATGTCGCCGCCACGGCGACGGGCAAAAGTGTGGCTGAAATCATCAAATTGCTTTGCGAGACTTGGCCCAGCAGAACGAACAAAGCGAATTTGATCCAATTGATGCAAATGAAAAGAAAGGTCGATGTGCCTGCATAGACAATCGGCGGCAGGCGCAGTGGCACCGTATAGGCCTGAAAAGGAACACCGCCCGTATTGGCAATGAAAGAGGTAAAGCCTGACAACAAGCCCCAGAAAACAGCCGGAGCGAAACGCGGCTTTTTGGGTGGTTCATCCTTGGTGAGCGGTTTGCGCATCCAATGCTGGATAACGAAAATCGTGGCGATCAGCCCGACCATCAATTCCACCATGGCATTGGAGACATAGCTGGCGAGCAACGCGCCCGTCAGCAGGCCCGCAATCGTGCCGGGCAGATACATGGCGAGCAATTTGCGATCCCATGTGCGCCGATAGGCCCAGAGCGAGACAAAATCCTGCACCATCAGAATGGGCATGATGATGGCCGCGCCCTGCAAAGGCGGGACGACCAGCGCCATCAGCGGCAGCGTGACCATGCCCAGCCCTGAAAAGCCGCCCTTGGCGAGGCCCAGAAACAAAACGGCGGGAATGGCCGCGAGGTAAAAGGTGACATCCATCATCGGATCCCAGCTTTCGCCCATCTTGGCCCTTTTGGCTAGGCCTAAGAGCCAATCTGGCAGCCGTTGCTTTGGAGGGTCTCGGGCGCAACAAAGACGGCAGCTGCGGGCCCCGGCCCAGCGTTTGGAAGTATTGCAGGACCCTTGGGAGGGATCGATGAGTTCTTACGCCGAAGTCTATGCCGCTTGGCAGAAAGACCCGGAGGCTTTTTGGGGCCAAGCCGCCAAAGCCGTGGACTGGATCGACCCTCCGAAAAAAGTTTTCGATGCCGCGCAAGGCCCCTATGGCCGCTGGTTTCCCGATGCGACCTGCAACACCTGCTACAATGTTCTTGACCGCCATGTGAAGAATGGCCGCGCTGACCAGACAGCGATCATCTACGATTCCCCCGTCGCCAACACCAAGCGCAAGCTCACTTATGCGCAGGTGCTCGATGAAGTCAGCGCGCTCGCTGCTGTCTTGCAGGATTTCGGCGTGCAGAAGGGTGATCGCGTCATCGTCTATATGCCGATGATCCCCGAAGCATTGATCGGCATGTATGCCTGCGCGCGCATTGGCGCGATCCATTCGGTTGTCTTTGGCGGCTTTGCAGCAAAAGAACTTGCGACCCGCATTGATGATGCCAAGCCGAAACTCGTGCTCACAACCTCATGCGGCATCGAGCCCGGTCGTGTGGTGGCCTACAAGCCGCTGCTCGATGAAGCGATCCGTCTGTCATCGTCGAAGCCCGAGAATGTCATTCTGTTTGCGCGCGATCAGGCGAAGGCAGAGATGATTGCAGGCCGCGATCATGACTGGACGAGCCTTGTTGAGGCCGCAAAGAAAGCCGGCAAGCGCGCAGAATGTGTGCCGGTGAAGGCGACCGATCCGCTCTATATTCTCTACACGTCCGGCACGACCGGGATTCCCAAAGGTGTCGTGCGCGACAATGGCGGCCATATGGTCGCGCTCACATGGACGATGAAGAATCTTTACGGGGTCGAACCCGGTGAAGTGTTTTGGTCAGCGTCAGATGTGGGTTGGGTGGTTGGTCATTCCTACATTGTCTACGGCCCGTTGCTGCATGGCGCCACGACCATCGTCTATGAAGGCAAGCCGATTGGTACGCCTGATGCGGGCGCCTTCTGGCGCGTGGTTGAGGAATATAAAGCGGTTGCGCTGTTCACTGCGCCGACCGCTTTCCGCGCGATCCGCAAAGAAGATCCGGATGCGACTTTCTTGAAAAAATATTCGACCAAGAGCTTGCGCACTTTGTTCTTGGCAGGTGAGCGCGCTGATCCTGATACTGTGGCTTGGGCTGAAACAGTTCTCGGCGTTCCGGTTGTTGACCATTGGTGGCAGACCGAAACCGGTTGGGGCATTGTGGGCAATCCGGTGGGCCTCGGTCTTTTGCCGATCAAGCATGGCTCGCCGACTGTGCCGATGCCCGGCTATGACGTGCAGATTGTTGATGAAGCGGCAAAACCTGTGCCCAATGGCCAGATGGGCTCGATTGTGATCAAGCTGCCTTTGCCGCCGGGTTGCTTGCCGACGCTCTGGCAGAATGATGGCCGCATGAAAGAAAGCTATCTCGAAGAATTCCCCGGCTTTTACAAAACAGCCGATGCGGGTTTCAAAGATTCAGATGGCTATCTCTTCATCATGGGCCGCACGGATGACATCATCAATGTCGCAGGCCATCGTCTCTCGACAGGCGGCATGGAAGAAGTGCTCGCCTCCCACCCAGCGGTTGCTGAATGCGCGGTCATTGGCATCAAGGACGAGTTGAAGGGCGAGCAGCCTTGCGGCTTTGTGGTGCTGAAATCGGGCGTGACCAAATCGCCGCTTGAGGTTGAGAAAGAAATTGTCGCGCTGGTGCGCGAGAAGATCGGCCCCGTGGCGGCGTTCAAAATTGCGATCACAGTGAACCGTCTGCCCAAGACACGCTCAGGCAAAATCTTGCGCGGCACGATGAAGAAGATCGCCGACGGCGATGCATGGACAACGCCAGCGACCATCGACGATCCAGCGATTTTGGATGAAATCGCCGCAGCATTGCAGACGAAGGGCATCTAGCCTCGTCATTGCGAGGAGCCGCAGGCGACGCGGCAACCCAGAGCCACACGCTCGGCCTCTGGGTTGCTTCGCTTCGCTCGCAATGACGGTTCGTTAGCCCCGCATCGTCTCATCACGCAATTCGCGACGCAGGATTTTACCGACTGGCGTTTTGGGCAAGTTTTCGCGCGTCTCGATCTGGCGTGGCACTTTATAGCCCGTCAGTTTCTCGCGGCACCATTCACGCAATGCGTCTTCATCCATTTTGCTGCCATCGCGCGTGACAATAAAAGCGCGCACCGCTTCGCCCGAATGTTCATCCGGCACGCCAATCACGGCAGCTTCTGCAACATTCGGATGCTGGGCCAGCACATCTTCCACTTCATTCGGATAGACGTTGAAGCCCGACACAAGGATCATGTCCTTGATGCGGTCAACAATGCGCACAAGCCCGTCTTCGGCAATCACACCCACATCACCCGTGCGGAAATAGCCATCGCTGGTAAAGCTCTTGGCGGTTTCTTCCGGCTGCTGCCAATAGCCCGCCATGACTTGCGGGCCTTTGATGCAAATCTCGCCCGCCTCGCCAATGGCGATTTCTTCGCCCTTGTCATTGCGGATCGAAATATCGGTTGAAGAGACAGGATAGCCAACGCCACCCGTAAATTCCTCGATGTCGAGACGGTTCACGCACGCCACAGGCGAGGTTTCCGACAGGCCATAGCCTTCAATCAGCGGACGCCCCGTGACCTGTTTCCATTTCTTCGCAACAGCGGCCTGTGTCGCCATGCCGCCCGAAATAGCGAAAGCGAGCTGCGAGAAGTCGACCTGTTTGAAATCATCACGTGACGCCAGCGCATTGGCGAGTGTGTTGACGACAACAATCATCGTCATGCGCACTTTCTTGATCGTCTTCACAAAGGCTGGGAAATCGCGCGGATTGGGAATGAGTATCTGGCAACCGCCGAGCTTTGCCACAAACAGGCAGCAGGCAGTGAGGGCCAGAATGTGATAGAGCGGCAGAGCCGTCACCATCACATGATCATCGCGCTCGCCGGCAAAGGAGCGCAGCCATGCCTGACATTGGTTGACGTTGGCAATAATATTGCGGTGAAGCAGGATGGCGCCTTTCGCGCGTCCCGTCGTGCCGCCCGTATATTGCAAAAAGGCGATGTCATCAGGGCTAATCTCGACAGGCGTAAATTTGCCCTGCTTCGCGAAGAATAAAAAGTTCGACAGCGGCAAAGTGGCTGGAAGCTTGTAGGGCTTCACATTGCGCTTGATATAGCGCGAGACGAAATTGACGATCGAGCCTTTGAAGCCGATGAGATCACCCGGCTTCACAATAATAGCCATTTCGGCGGTCAGATCTTCCAGCGCTTCTTGCACAGTATGCGCAAAATTTTCGAGCGCGAAGAGCACGCGCGCACCGGAATCATTCACCTGATGGGTGAGTTCGCGCGCCGTATAAAGCGGATTGATATTGACGACGACATAGCCGCCCAGCAATGCACCGAACATGATGGCCGGATAGGCCATGACATTGGGCATCATGATGGCAATGCGATCGCCCTTTTGCAGGCCCAAGCGCTGCAAGCCAGTGGCAATCTCTTCGGCGTGTTTGACCAATTCGCCATAGGTCAGCCGCACACCAAAACTTTCAGCCGCGGGGCGATCCGCAAAAGCTGTCGCCGCATGGCGGATGACATCTGCAATGGTTTCGCGCGAGGTCTCGTCGATTTTTTCCGGCACACCTGCCGGATAATGGGCAAGCCACGGGCGGCGCATGTCCGCATGGTCCTTCAGCATTTCATCCCCCGGTCGGCGGGGCTCTGCTTGGGAGCACCCACGTCGTCATGCGCAAAACATTGCATTGAAAAGGCGCGGTCCGCAATCGGCCGCGCCTTTGAATTAGGTCACAAGAAATTGGTTATCAGAACTCAGTCGTCGCCGTGCTTCAGCGCATTGAGTTTTCCGAAGACCGCATCGAGATCGAGATCGTCTTCTTGCTCGCGACGCGGTGCCGGTTGGGCTGTGCCAAACACATCTTCCTGCGTGGCAGGCTGGCGCGGGGCTGTGGTGATTTCAGCCGGAACGAGTGTTGCGCCGTGGTCTTCAACTTGCGCGGGGCGATCCTTGGAAGCGCGATTCACTTCAAGATCGAGATCAAGCTGCGAGCACAGGCCGAGCGTAACAGGATCGAGCGGCGTCAGCGCAGCAGAATTCCAATGCGTGCGGTCGCGAATCTGCTGGAGCGTCGACTTGGTCGTGCCGGCCAAGCGCATGATCTGCGCGTCTTTCAATTCGGGATGGTTGCGCACCAGCCAGAGAATTGCATTGGGGCGGTCCTGACGGCGCGAGAGTGGCGTATAGCGAGGGCCGCGGGCCTTTTTGACTTCCGGCAGCACCACCTTCGATTTTGCCAGCGTCAGGCGATATTCAGGATCTGCTTCGCCTTTTGCGATTTCTTCGCGGGTCAGCTGGCCCGAGGTGATCGGGTCATGGCCCTTAATGCCAGCGGCCACTTCGCCATCGGCAATGCCCTTCACCTCAAGCGGGTGGAGTTTGCAGAAATCAGCGATCTGATCGAAGGACAGAGCGGTATTGTCGACGAGCCACACAGCCGTGGCCTTGGGCATCAGGGGCGCGTTGCTCATTGCTGAGACTCCAAGCGAATAAGGGACGAGCGCCGCCGGGCTCCGGCCCGGCCGAGGGCAAGCCTCAAAACACATCATCCATGACGGGGATGGGCAGAA
>CANGFE010000041.1 GCA_947453155.1 Beijerinckiaceae bacterium
GACACTTGATGAGCTCAGAGCGAAGCCCGACAGGGTTGGGGTTGCGGCTGTAACGGTCAGGGCTGCGGTGGTTGTTGCGGAGCCATAATTACCATTTGCTGCTTGTGTCGCTGTGAGTGTCGCTGTCCCGACGCCGACGATGGTGATGGTCGAGCCGCTGACGGTTGCCACGCTTGTATTGCTGGATGAATAGGTGATGGCGCCGGAGCTTGCAGAGGTCGGTGCTGTAATGGTTGGAGCGGCTGCTCCATAGACGACACTCGATGAGCTCAGAGCGAAGCCCGAGAGGATTTGGCTTATTTTTAGAGCCCCCTCTATTTTTTGACCCCCGCCTCCGTTTGAAAAAATCGTTGTCGAAGTCGCAATCATTATCGACCAAGTAGAATTTGGCGGTGGTTGGCTATTAGATAAATAAATATAAACAGGGATGCCGGACGTTAAGTAGGATCCGCTAGCCGCGGTACTGTTGTGACTTGATGCAGTTATTTGCTGACCATTTTGCTCAACTTTTAATATGTTTATGGGAGTGTGGTAGCTTCCGCTGTACCAAAAGCAATGATTTCCCGACGGAGTAAATTTTACTATATCTCCAGCGGCTGCATTTTGCGTTATCGTATAGAGTGTATTGACGTCGTTGCATCCGATGGTCCCGACGTCGTATGTTGTTGCTGCCTTAGCGGGAAAGCTTAAAGCTATAAAAAGAAAGAAGGCCCTGATAATTAAAAGGATCATATTTTTCCAGCAACGTAATACATGATCTTCATGTTATTGCTGGCGAATCGGCAGCTTATTTTTTTAATAAATACCTCTGTCTGTTCAACGGTATTCTTTATCGGTATTGTCTTAGTGGGGCCAATGACTAAAACGTACTTTTCGGTATTTGATAATTATTTTAGCCTCCTGATAACTAGTTTGTAGATTTAGTTTGCGCTTCCTAAAACCGGTCGCGCGCACGCGCGCGCACTGGTGTCTGAAAACTCTTTCTGAACAGGGTCGGTGACGTGCCACCTTTGGGGCGTTTTTGACCGTTACGCGTTACTAATTCCGCGAACACCAGTCGTTGGAGCAGAAATAAATTCCACCCCGGCGGCTCTAAATGCCTCGATCAGGGTGCGAAGTTTCGTTGGATTTGTGGGGAGTCGTCTTTCCCAAAACCGTATTTGCCGCTCGTCGACCCCGATGGCATTGCCCAAGTCTTTCTGTGTCCAACCGATGAGGGCTCGCGCCGCACGTATTTGGCGGCAAGAAGTAAGAGTCACAGATGCGTTGGGGTTGAGACTGCTGCTCATGCGAGGGTTCGGTCTAGGTGTTTGTATAACGCTGAACGAATGGCCGTGGCAGTAGAGGCTTCGGAGGCGACAAGAAGACCCCGGCGTATGAGGGCTTGTATTTCAGCGTGACGTATCTCGACCTGAATGCATTGAAGGCCCCGCTTTTTGCGTTGGCGGTATAGCTGCTGCCGTAAGGCACCTGTGGAAGGCATGTGAATGCTCCGAAAAAACTAAAAAAAAGTATAACACATCACACTGAAAATTTCTCAGCTAGGATCTCAAGCCGGATTAAACAAATGAAGAATAATAATAATTATAAGTAATAGACCTGTTGGTTGTAGTGGGACCAAAGCATGGTCGCTTAGCAACCATTGGGTTGGCTGTGCAACGACCATTCATTCGTCTTTCTTCAACGCAGATTTGAGCTTGGCGCCGAGGTTAATTTTTACCGCTGCCTTACCCTTGCGGATGACGTCAAACAGTCGCGTTGCCTCAAGAGCATCGACCGCGTAGCGCCGAGTAGCACGCGTGGTTAAGCCTGCGCGGTTTGCGAAAGTAGCGCTGATGGTTGCGGCCTCTCCGGAAGAGACCCGATGATGCCAGAGGATCCAAATAGCAAGCTTCCAGCCACTTGGAGGGAGATTGGCGTTGGCCAAGATTGTCATGCTCGCCATCGGCACGTGCAGGTAGGGGGAGCGGTTGCCTCCGCTGACTTTAGCTTTCCGGCGACGCACGGCTGTTACCCCGTCGATTACAACGGTCTCCTCAATAAAGTTGTCATCCGGATTTTTTTTCATTTCACCCCCCTCAATGAGAGCTCGCCTTCGAGCGCCTTAGAAACCACGGCCCACATCTTGTCCCCTTTCTTAGGGCGCCAATTTTCTCCGGGCAGAACCCATTGCTGATCCACGGGGATACGTGCACCCAGAACCGTCACAGCGGCACGCTCCATTGTTTGGACGACAAAATTGCCAACGTCTTCCATGCAGGAGATATCGGTTATGAAGAGGATCGCGTCGTGGACGGGGTAGATGACGTCAACGCCGGCTGCCGTCAGCGCAGCGCAAGCTACCCTGATGATGTCGGCACCTGTTGCCTGCATGCGCCAATTCATCAGGGTGAGCGGCTTCGTTCCATACTCCTGCCAGCGCCCGTTTTCATATGAGCGGGTCAGCGGGTCGCCTACAAGCATCCGCCAGCCCATCGTTGTTTCGATGCGGCCGGAAAGAAAAGCCTGTTGGGCTCCCTCATCCACCCAATGCCAAAAGACGTGATGGGCTTCATTATGCTTGCGATGGATTTTCTCGGCGATGCTAAGGTCGCTGCGGTAGGTTTCTGGATTGCCGCCACCGATGGCAAGCGCGATCCCTTTGGGCTGGCGGCCGTATTGAACGCCGAGTAGGACTGGTTTCAGCACCTTGTCCCGGAACTCTCCGTGCGATGCTTTTGTCGCGTCGGGAGGGAGCAGGCCCGCACGAATACCAAGCGGTATGTAAACTTCTCCGCTCCGGTAATCTTCGATCATGGCCTTGTCGCCGCTCAAATGCGCGGCAATGCCAAACTCTTGGCTTTTGTAGTCGAAATAGCCGATCACTTTGCCTTCCGGCGGCGCCACGAGAGTGCGCCACCAAGATGCGGAGGCAGGTAGAAATTCGCGTGCCGATGGCTGATTGCGGCCGGTTTTTGAACGATACGCTCCAAACCCGACAGATGCCGTCTTGCCGTCTTTAATCCCGAGACGTGCGTTGCCAAATTCACGACGACCAAGGCGGATGCGATTGTCGGAGCAGATCGGGAACGGAGAGGGCTGATGTCCTCCCACGAGAGCTTCATAGGCAACGCGGAACCCTTCCAGTTGCGGGAAGATCTGCGTCATGCGGCGAAAGTCCTCGGATTTAGTCGAATAGCGCCCGCTTGGGGTTATCGGCCAAATGTCAGATGCGCCGATGCTTTCAATGATCGTTGCCAAGCGTTCGTATTTGAAGGTGCCGTCGTCGTCGAAAATGCCGAAGTGGGACACACTTTCTAGCAACCCCTTCCGAATTGCTCCCCAGTTCTTGATAATCGTATCGTGAAGCGGGGCGTTAACCGGACACCCGACAACCGTCATTCGGGCAAGTGCTTTTGCATATTCCCCGCGCAGAAGAGCTTGTTCAAGGTAATTGGGGCGATCTGCAGCCATACGCGGCCAAAGAACGAAAAAAAGTTCCGCCGCATCCAGAACGTCGGTTTCGCAGTAGGTTAAAATCGCAAGTTTTTCGGCGTCGGAGTAGGGCGGACCCGCGAGGATCCGATCAATCAGAGCTTTTTTCTCTTTTGCTTCACGCGCTGGCAGATTGTTGCACTTAAGTGCGGCGAGAAGGCTCCCGCGTGTCTCCGTGCCTGTTGGCAATTCCGCGCCGTTGGTGTCCAGCATGTGCTCGGCGAACAGACAAATGACATTTTCAGGGAGCGGCCACCCCATCGCGAGGTGGGCCTCCATTTCTGCTTGGGCGTTATATGCGATCAGGACGGCCTCCGGGCCGCAATCGAAGAAGGGCGCACGCACCATTTCATCCCGCCAGCGGCGTTCTGTGTGGCCAGTGAACAAGTTCTTGGCCACACCGCAGACTACATCCAAGCCGCCGTCATCGCGGGGGATGTACTCGTAATCAACTGCGTACTGGACGAGTGGGAAGCGTGCGCCAATCATTGTTACGCCTCCCCGCGGAATTTGATGAGGAGAGGGTCGTCGTCGCGCTTGATGACATTACGTTCACCAAAAGCACGAGTGAGAATTGCAACGTCCGAAACATCCTCCGGCCAAACCGGCTCTGCAATCTCACCAAGGGCGGTAAATTCCTCAAACTGCCGGTCGGTTTTGCTCCATTCGAGGCGTTTCCATTGGGTGCGCGCCGCTTCAACCGCGTCGATTTTCTGTTCGATTGCAGGGTGGTGGCGCCCCGTAGTTGGATCCGGCACAGTGGCGAGGAACAGATACAGCGCACCGCCTTTGGTCGCTACCAGATAACAGACCATCTCGCGGATGGCGTTTTCAAAAGCCGTATTTTTCAGGCGCAACTCAGTTGCAAGATCCGGGTAAACAAAAATTGGCTCGTCGCCGAGGCCGTCTTCATCCTTAGGATAGAAGACATCGATGGGGCCGATCAAAACCGTTGGGTGGCAACGAAACCAACCTTTGATTTTCGTGGTAGGCTTGATGCGTGACGGAGTTTTGACAACGCGGCTCGTCGGCATCATTGCGCGCTCATTTTTTGCGCGAAGTGCTTTTTCGAAGATGTTTTCGGCTGCAGCCGGAATGATAGGCGTGTCTTTGGGCAGCTTTTCTGAGCCGCCATCATTTGCTTGTTCAGTCATTTTTGAACCTGTTCTGCATGGGTGTGACGCGTCACACCTTTGATGAAAAAAATGTAATTTCGCATTCGCCGCTTTAGCGACGTGTTCAATCAAGGGGAGGGAGGGGGCTGAGCGAATGTGGCCGGATCGAGCCGGTAGCAAGCGTCAATTGTTTGGTCGAGATTGATGCGCATTGAGGCCTCGCTTGAAAGCGAGCCGCCGTTTGCGAGGGCGCAAGAAATTTGCTAACTTAGCCGTGTTTCCAAGACAGCTATCAGCGCATCCGGGCACCCTTCGTAAGAGGGGGCTCGGCTGCTTATTTCGGAGGTGCCGCGCTCAGTTCATGAGCGTTGGAATTGAATTTGCGCTGTGAAAGCCAGCTATCGATATCGGCCTGCACGTAGCGAACAAGACGGCCGCCGCAGCGAACAAAGCGGGGACCGAGGCCCGAACGGCGCCATTTGCGGAGTGCAAAGCGTGTCACTTGCAATAATGCCGCAGCTTCTGTCTCGGTAAGAACAGCGTTCTGTGGGTTCGTTGTCGCGTGGTCCATCTATATGCCTCAATACTGCTTGATTGCAGTTAGGCATAATCGTTAATGCGCTTTCTCAATTCCGGTTATCGGTGAGTCTTGGGTCGGATCGGGGGTAGGTTTCTCGACTATTTCGTTATTGTAGTATTCGACCGCCGTTTGCAGATGGGTCGGCGTACAAAGTTCACCCGCATCCATTGCTCTGCATAGCGCAAGGCAGAACTCGAAGAATGCAGATTTGCCACCACCGTAGGACAATTCGCCACTGTCTTCGTGTATCTCTTGCCAGATTACTACAAGATTAACCAGCACACGATGCCGGAATGGCCATTCGCGCGGACCGCTTTTCGTATGTTCGGCTATTAGGCGTTCGGCAGCGCGGAGAGATCCCGATATCTGTTTGAGGAGGTCGATTAGTATTTCTTCCCCCGAGGCACTGATGGCCTCCGCGCGATTGCGCGTATTGATCGGCCCGAGAGATACATTTTGCCGATCGAACTGAAATGGCTGGATCCCGAAGGTATTAATATAGTCGACCGAGAGTGTCCCATTAAGGTTGTCACCCAGAGATCTCCTTAGTGCGCTAAGACCTGTTGGTCGCACAGGAGGTGTATCTCGGTCCTTAGCGTATCGAAACAGAGGCGCTTGGAAAACTTTGAGTTCCTCTGCGACGCCATCAATGTCGCCTGCCATTCGGTTAAACTGGTCACGCCTATCTTGAGGGCGGAGTCCGGCATAGTGTTGGGCTTTGTCCATCTCAATATCGAAGGCCGTAGCTTTTGCTGACTTTAGGAGCTCTGTCATCCGCTCTGTAATTTTTTCCTCAAACGAGCCGGGTCTTTTAATGTATTGGAGTGCATCTCTTATGGCTTCAGGGTTTATAGTATTAGACAGAGGTTTGCTGCTCATCGCGCGGCCTCCGGAAAGATAAGAATATTCTCGGTTCTCTCAACGCGGGTGCAGCATGCTTCAACGTTTAGCGCCCAGGTCTCCAACGCTTGCTTTCGCTCCACCAAATACTCAGCGCGTTGATAAACCTTTCCCACGGTTGTTATGCCGGTGGCCGTTTTGTGGTTCAGGATTTTGTCTGCAACCGCTGGATTAAAGCCAGCGCCAGCAAGCCAAGTGACGCAAGAGCGTCTGAAGTCGTGCAGGCGCCAGTCCGAGATTTTTTGACCGCCGTCCTTCTCCGCGATGATGTCATCGAGGCGGCTCTTTGCTTTAGAAAAGCCACTGACTGCTGTTTTGCCATTTGTGCTGAATAAGAAGTCCGTATCCGTGCGACGCGGCAGGGACACTAGAACCGCGCGGGCCTCTGGTGCGAGATGCACGATGTGGCCTTGCTTGTTCTTTGTCTTTTCGCCGGGCTGCGTCCAAGTGGTAAGGTCCGTGGAAACTTCGCTCCACCGCATCCGTGCGACTTCGTCCCGCCGCTGCGCTGTGAGCATGAGCAGTTTGAAAAGCGGGCCAAAGGGGTATCCCAATTCGTCCATGCTTCGGCCGATTGCGCCGATTTCGTCGTCGCTTAGAACTCTCTCACGGGAGCCGTTGTCGGAGGGGCTTGGGACGCGCTCGAACGGATTTTCCGCAAGCTTTCCCCGCTTCACAGCCCAACTGTAGCAAGCCCGACCGTAGGCGGTCGTGCGGTTGGCAGTCGGCCCTTTGCCAGCCTTAACTAGGGCATCCAAGACGCTAACCACGTCTGCTCTGCGAAGAGCATCCGCCCTGCGCTTCAAGAGTGGGGTGAAGGCAAACGAAACGGCGCGGACGGCCTCGCGCCGGTAGCTTTCCCGCCTGCTCGCAAGTCCGATGGACTGCCAATCCAGCAGGAGGGCGGAAAGGGTCAGTTTATCGCCGTCTGCCTCTCGCTGAGCGTTTTCCTTCTCAGTCTTTCTCTCTGAGTAGGGGTCGCGGCCGCTGGCGACATGCCCCAAAACGCTTTGTGCGGCTTGCCGGGCCTGTTCAAGGGTGATGGCGCCCCATGCCCCGACTGGGAGCCGCCGCTTGGTGCCCAATGCGTTACGGTATTGGACCAAGAAGCTTTTGCCCCCCGTCTGGGAGATCCGGAGGCCAAGCCCTCTGACCGTGTCATCGAACACGAGGCGGTCCTTTTGCCCCGCTTCGCAGGCGAGGCTGGCAATGATTTTTTCGGTCAGCTTCATAAGAGCACCTTTGCGGACCCAATGCGGACCCATTAAGTGCTCTATTAGATATCACTCTGTATCGCTTAATATAAGGTGCTACTATAAAAATACCCAATTTAATTGCATTTTTGATGGGTCCGCATATGCTTGGTATCACTCAGTAGCAAAAATAGCGCCTTACTCTTAATCAGCGGGTCCTAGGTTCGAGCCCTAGTGCGCCCACCATCGAAGGCCTTGGGGATCAAGCATTTAGCTGATTTCCGCTTTTCCCTCAGATACCGCTGATTCCATGGCGTCTTCTTTCGATGCCTCGGCTCCTCACATTCGTTTTTGCCGGGGTGCACTCTAGGCATGGCCTTTGGACGCCTTCCCATGCTTCCCAGGCATGGTCTAATGCGAATTCAGTCTTTTCTTGAATGTCGACGTCAGCTTAGTCTCGGTGCAGAAAAATATTCGGGGGGGCCTATGGCTGTCGCACAATTCAGGCATATCGAAGTGAATCCGCTTTCTTCTTCTCATGCGGGTGCCGAAGTGCTGGGGGTCGATCTGCGCGATGGGATGAAAGATTCCGCCGTCCGGGAAGAACTGAACCGCGCCTTTGCCAATCATTGTGTGATTGCTATTCGCGATCAGAATCTCACCGCGCAACAATTCTATGAAGTGGGTGAGATTTTTGGCGACATTTTTCCGCAGCATAATTCGCGCTTCTCGGTGCCGGACTGTCCGCTGATCCATTACATCTCGAACCAAGACAAGTTTGAAGATGGCCGCATTTATATTCCAGGCGAAGGTTATCACACAGATCATTCCAATGATGCTGTGCCGCCAAAAGCGACCATGCTTTTTGCTGTGAAATTGCCCAATACTGGTGGCGACACGCAATTCATCAATATGTACCGCGCTTACGAGACTTTATCTGAGGCGATGAAGAAGCGTATCGAGAGCCTGCAATGCGTGCATGTCTATCAGAGCAAATATAGCGAGCGGAAGTTAATGGCGCTGGCGGGTGAAAAGAAGACTGTCGTGCCCACGCAAGTCATCCATCCGCTCGTGCGCACGCATCCCGTCACCGGCAAGAAAGCACTTTATATCAATCCAATCCGTATCGAATCCATTCTTGGTATGGATGATGGCGATGCGCAGAATCTTTTGGGCGAGTTGCTTGAGCATTCAATCGATCTGAGTAATGAATATCGCCATAAGTGGCGGTCTGGCGATGTGGTCATCTGGGACAATCGTTGCCTCATGCACAAAGCCAATGGCGATTATCCTGTCGAAGAAGTGCGTTACCTTTATCGTCTGATGGTCAAGGGCGAAGCTCCGGTCTGAAAAAAGATCTACGGGAGCGCCTCCATGTTTTTGTCACTTGTCGAATGGCAGGCAGAAGGTGCAGCGGCTGGGCCGCTCGCGCCGATGCCTGTGCTAGCGCAAATTCCGCAGCCTCACATCGTGCGTCATTACCGCACGGAAGGCGTTGCGGAAGATCGTCTGATCTGGTCCAAATATGTTTCGCTCCCGCATATTGCCAATGAGCCGCAAGCGCGTGTGACACTTTTGCGGCAAACGCAGGAAGTCGGGCAGAGCGAGGGCCAGCACACGCCCTTTGTCTATCTCGTGCATACCGATATCGAGCCCGAGCTGTTGGATGAATATAATGCTTGGTATGGCGAAGAGCATTTACCGCGTCTTGTGAAGGTGCCCGGCATTTTGCGTGCGCGCCGATTTACAGCTGTGGCTGGCGCTCCGATGTTTTTGACGGCCTATGATCTGACAGATCGCAATGCTTTTGAGAGTCCTGAGGGGCTTATCGCGCGCAAAACGCCGTGGACCGAAAGAATGCGGTCGCAGTTTAAAAATACACGTCGCATCATGTGCATACTTTGATTTTCTGAAAAGGGCGCAACAAGACGTCTGGAACAACACAGAAGCGGGGGGAATATGAAAGCATTTTTCGCAGGCGCCCTTGGTGTCCTTTCCTTGCTTGTTCCGACGCAATTGTCGGCGCAGGCGCAGAACTGGCCGACACAGACGATTACAATTGTGGTTCCCTTTACGCCTGGTGGCTCAAATGATGTCACTGCACGTCTGCTCGCGCCTGAATTGCAAATGCGTCTTGGGCAATCCGTCATTATCGAAAACAAGCCCGGCAGTGGGGGCTATGTTGGCGTGGGCTCTGTCGTGCGTGCCAAGCCTGACGGCTACACATTGCTGATCAGCTCGGCTTCGAGCCATGTCTTCGCCAATCTCACCAAAAAAGATTCGAATTATGATCCGCGCAAGAGTTTTGAAGCGATCGGTCTCATCAATGATGTGCCGCTGGCTTTGAGCATCTGGCCGGGGTTGGGTGTCAAAAGCCTTGCTGATCTGGTCAGCATCGCAAAATCGCGTCCGGACGGGCTTTTCTTTGGGTCGAGTGGAACAGGCAGCAGCACGCATTTTGCGGGCGAACTTTTTGCGATGAAGACGGGAACGAAGCTCACGCATGTGCCTTATCCCGGCGGGTCACAAGCGCTGACAGATCTGATCAGTGGGCGCATTCAACTCGCGTGGTTGACGTTGCCCACTGCCAGTGCGCAGGGCGAGGCTGGCACAATCCAAAATTTGGGTATCACGTCGCTTGAGCGAACGTCTGTGTCGCCACTGCCCACTGTGATGGAACTTGGCTTGCCCGGTTATTATGTCGGGTCATGGACCGGGCTCTTCGCGCCGCAGGGTGTGAGCCCCGCCGTTCGTGCGCGTCTTGCTAAAGAATTGCGCGAGATTGTTGCTGAACCTGCTTTTCAGAAACGTCTTGTCGATATTGGTTCAGTGCCAGCTTGGAAGGGGCCTGAGCAGACAGATGAATTCATCCGCGCTGAATTCGCGCTTTGGGAACCTGTGGTGCGCAACGTCGACGAGAAATAGGGACTTTAGGAACCTACTTGTGCCTTGCGCATTTTACGGCGCAAGGCACCCGCGCTCCATTGCGGACAGATGGTCGAGAGCAAGGCGACGAGACTTTGACGCAGATGCATGTCGTCCCGCAGAATGACGCAAATATGCGATTTGGGCAGAAGATGCGTGATGTCGCGGGTGACGAGTGCATCATGCGGTGAGAGAGTAATCTCTGGCACAATGCCGACGCCGAGCCCCTCGGCCACATAGGCTTTGATGACGTCGGAATCATTCACCTTCACGCTGATACGCGGATGCAGCCCCGCATTTTCAAGCGCCTCATGAATAATGCGGCCTGTCCGTGAGCGATGATTATAGCCAATCACATCATATTCGCACAGATCAGCAAGCGTGACTTCGCGCTTCTTTGCGAGCGGATGGCCTTTTGCGAAAATGGCGGTGCGCCGTAGCAGCTCACCACGCAACATGACGAGGCCAGGTAATGGCTCACCTTTCGGATCGCTGGTGCTCAATCCAATATCGGCATCGCCATCGCGCACAAGATCGGGAATTCGATCAGGGTCAGCTTGCAGCAGCGTGACATGCACACCGGGATAATTGCGCTGTAATTCGCGCATGGGCTGGAGCATTGTATAGCGGGCGTGCAGGTGAGAGGTAACGAGATTAAATGTGCCTTCATTCGGATCGCGGGCTTCGCGCGCCATCAGATCAATATTGGAAATCTGGTTTTCGATACGCCGCGCGGCCTCATAGGCGGCTTCGCCTGTCGGGGTGAGGCCAATCATGCGGTTTTTGCGGCGTGTGAAGAGAGGCGCGCCAAGCTCCTCTTCAAGCTGGATGATTTGGCGGCTAACGCTGGGCTGTGACGTATTGAGAGCCGCAGCAGCGGCTGAAATATTCATGTCATTGCGCGCAACCGCAAGGAGGAGCTGCAATTGCCGCAGTTTCATTTCGCTCTGCTCCTTAGTGGCTCTTAGCCTTTGAAGACGGTCTCGGGCCGGGCGAAAAACGAATAGGCCGCCGTGTAGAAGCGCAGATAGTTTTTCGATGTGCCGGCTGAATGGGCGATGCCGGGCATGAAGATGAATTCTTTGTCCGGATTGGGAAGCAATCCGAAAAATTCCAAAACGTCTTCATCACTGGCAATGCCGTCGAATTCGCCGCGCAAAAGTGCGGTCGGGACTGTGATTGTGAGCGGATTAACAAGCGGCAGATTTTCGCACATGTCGATATAGGTGCCGTTGGGCACGGAATCTTCGAGCGCCAGAATGGATTCAATATAGGGTAGGGCGCGCGTTTCCATCGTGGTCTCTGAATGATCGCGCTTCATTGTCGACATCAGAAATTCTGCGCTGAGTGGGCGGCGAATCGAGCCTTTCCACTCTTTCATTTTCTCTGCGCGTTTCTTGAGCGTGGGGCTTCCTTTGCCGGTATAGACGAAGGCCTCTAGCCCGAGGCGCTTCACGCGCTCTGGATGCTGCTGCGTGAAGAGAGCAGCACGCAAAGCACCTGATGAATAGCCAAGCAGCATGAGCTGATCAGGATTGCCTTGCGCTTTGATATAATCCGTCACAGCGAGCAGGTCGGGCACGGCCTGTGCCACGGTCGCCAGATGATCGGCCGGTTTATCCGAGCGCCCATAGCCGATGCAGTCAAAGCGCCAGACGTTGAAGCCGCGGGTGGTGAAATAATCCATGATTGAGGCATCGGGGTCGCCGGGAATATCCAGATCGAAACCTTGCGAGCCCATGGATGAGCCATGCACCAGCAAGAGCGTGCCAATGGCAGGCGATGTCACTGATCGCTTTTCGCTCATATAGAGCTTGTGCCCTTGCGATGTCGTCCAATGATCGAAAGACTTTTGGCGCGTGGTGGTGATATCGGTGCCGAGCATCATGGGCCCATCTCCCTCATTTTTTAGTTTTTGTGGCTGCCATATTTGGCTTCAAGTGCTTCTGTCGAGAGAAGCTGGCGCTCGAGTTCGCGCATTTCATCATAACCCATCAGTTTCATAATATCGTCGATGCCCACAGCCAGATCCGGTCGGTCTTGCGGAACGCCGGTCTCGATGCTCGTCTTCATGGCGGCGAGCGCCAATTGCATGCCCATAATGGCTGCTGCGGGCAACATGCGCGGCAGGCTGATGCGGCGCACGCCCATGCGTTTCAGGTCAGGAATGGGGATCAACGGCGTGGTGGGCCGTGCGCGGATGCCAAAGCCCATATTGATGGTCACAGGCACAGGGCCTGCTGCTTCAACAATGCGTTTGATGTCGTCTTCATTGCGGGCTGCATCCGGAAAAATCATGTCAGCACCCGCTTCGACATAGGCGCGGACGCGGCGCAATGTGCCTTCCAATCCTTCAATCGCCAAAGCATCGGTGCGGGCGATGATCATGAATTGGTCGTCTTGGCGCGCGAGGCAGGCGGCCTCGACTTTCTTCACCATTTCGGTGAGCGGCACGACTTCTTTGCCCGGCATATGGCCGCAGCGCTTGGGATGGACCTGATCTTCGATATTGATGCCAGCCAGCCCCGCCTGTTCGAATTGCCGAACGGTGTAATGCACATTCATCGGATTGCCGTATCCGGTGTCTGCATCGGCAGTGACGGGAATAGAGACAGAATTCACAATATGGCGGCAATGGCCGACATTTTCTGTGAGGTCCATCACGCCAATATCGTCAATCCCGAGCCGGGAATTAGAAACAGCCGCACCGCTTGTGGCCATGGTCTTGAAGCCCGCGGCTTCCACAAGACGCGCGCTATAGCCATCATAGACGCCGGGAGCCACGACAAGATCCTCGCCTTTGAGAAGGGCGCGCAGTCTCTGTCCGTTGCTTTGCATATGATCCTCCGGAATCAATGGGCCTTTTGCGACCTCTGCTGATTGACACTTATAGCGCGATTGCTAACCTCCCTGCCAATCTGGGGAGGCATAAAAATGAAACAAAAGCGCATGGGCACGATAAAGGCTCTCCTCGCGGTCAGCGGGGCCGCTCTTATTTCTGGCTTCACCAGCCAAGCATCGGCGCAAGGCGCTACCCCTTATTATGCTGGTAAGCAGGTGAAGGTGCTGGTCGGTTTTTCGCCTGGCGGCGGCACTGATCTTTTCGGGCGCCTGATGGCCGATGGATTGCAACGGCATTTGCCCGGCAAGCCGGTTGTCATGGTGCAGAATATGCCCGGCGCTGGCAGCGTGGTGGCTTCCAACTTCTTTAGCCAGCGTGCGCCGCGCGACGGGACGACCTTGCTGATTGGCACAGGCCAATTGTTGTTGCGCATTGTGCTTGCGCTTGATGGCGCCAAGACGCGCCCCGACGATCTGGAGCCGCTTATTGCAAGCCCCATGGGGCGCATTGCCATTGCCAGAACGTCCTTGGGTGTGAGTGATCCCAAAAAGCTACTCAATCCACCAGAGCCTTTGATTGTCGGCGTGCCAGAAGTGATTGCCACGCTGGACACGGTGCTCGGCCTCAAAGTGCTGGATGTGAAATTCCGCGCGGTTATGGGCTATCCGGGCAAGAATGACACGCGCATTGCGCTTGAGCGCGGTGAAGTCAATCTGGATGGTCAGGCCACGCCCGTCTATCATGCGAGTGTGATGCCGATGATCCGTGATGGCATAGCGCATCCTCTTTTTGCGCAGGGCTTGATGGATGGCGACAAGCTTGTCGCTGATCCGGCGGCGCCCAATGTGCCGACGGTGGGCGAAGTCTATCGCACCATGTATGGCAAGGAGCCTGCGGGGCAAGCGTGGGAGGCCTATAAGGCCTCGGTTCGTGCCTTTGGCAATGGCGGCAAGATTTTGATGGCTCATCCCGATATTCCCCAGCCCGCGATGCGTGAGTTGCAGCAAACTGTCGAAGCCATGACCAAGGATGCAGATTTCTTGAAAGCGTCCGAAGCACAGCTTGAGGGCTATTCCTTCACCGTGGGTCAGAAGTTACGAGATGGCGTTTCTGCAGTGAGCAAGACCGATCCTGCGACGATTAAGTTTTTGCAGGATTTTCTCTCGGCTGAATTCAATATGAAATTCAACTGACAATGTCTTTTCCAACGAAGACATTTCGCAGCGGGGCGCATGTCCACCGGCATGTGGACGTCGAATCCGTGCTGGGTGCGGCCGCTTATCAGCGGCTGCCATTTGCTGCGCGCATTTTGGCTGAAAATCTTGTGCGGCATGGGTCTGACCTCGCATTAATGGATCCGACTGTGCCTGCGGGCACCAGCGAATTGCCGCTCATCTTTCCGCGCGTCATCATGCCGGACTCCTCCGGCGTGCCCATGTTGATGGATTTGGCGGCTCTGCGCAGTGCGCTGCATCGGCGCGGGCTTTCTGTTAAAGATGTGCGCGCGCAAGTACCGATTGCGCTTGTTGTGGACCATTCGCTGCAGGTGGATGTATCGGGGCAGGCAGATGCGCCAGCGCAAAATCTGGCGAAGGAATATGTGCGCAATGAGGAGCGTTATCGCTTTCTCAAATGGGCGCAGCAGGCTTTTCCGGGGCTTGATATTTTTCCACCCGGCAGCGGCATCATCCATCAGGTTCATCTCGAACAAGTGGCGCGGGTGATCTGTGATGAGAATGATCTTGTTTATCCTGACATGGTGGTGGGTGGAGATTCCCACACGCCCATGGTCAATGCGCTTGGCATTATCGGTTGGGGCGTCGGCGGGCTTGAAGCGGAAATGGTGGCGCTTGGCGAGCCTTACCCTTTGCCCAATCCCGAATTTGTCGGCGTCGAGCTGAAAGGCATTTTGCGGTCGGGGATCACCGTGACTGATCTCGCGCTGACATTAACGCGCCGCTTGCGTGATGAGGGCGTGATTGGTGCCTTTGTTGAATTTTACGGCGATGCCGTTGCATCGCTGAGTGTGCCTGATCGTGCCACACTGGCTAATATGGCGCCTGAATATGGCGCAACGACGGGCTTCTGGCCAATTGATGAGCGCACTTTGGATTATCTGCGCCTGACAGGGCGCGATGATACGCATGTTGCACTTGTGCGCGACCATGCGGTGAGCGCTGGCCTGTTTCGGCATGTGGATGCACCAGTGCCTGTCTATTCACGCGTGATCACGCTTGATCTCGCATCTGTAGAGTGCAGTTTTTCTGGGCCGAGCAAACCTCATAATCTGCTTGATCTGTCGCATCTGCGCCGCGCTTTCGAAGACAAAACGGGCGTGAGTGCGCAGGGCGGCGAGGGCGCTGTTGCCATAGCAGCCATTGCCTCTTGCACGAATACCGCCAATCCCGTGGCCATGATCACTGCGGGGCTCGTTGCGCGAAATGCTGTCGCGCAGGGAATGGAAATTCCGGCGCATGTGAAGACATCCTTGGCGCCGGGCTCGCGCGCAGTCACACGCTATTTAAGTGACGCAGGACTTTTAGTGCCGATGGAAGCTTTGGGCTTTCATGTCATTGGCTATGGCTGCACGACATGTGGTGGAAAATCAGGCCCGCTGAAACCCGCCGCGCAAGGGCTCCATACGCAAGGTCGAAAACTCGTTGCTGTCTTGTCGGGCAATCGCAATTTTGATGGACGTATTCATCGTCTTGTCAGCGCGAGTTTTCTCACATCACCAGCCATGGTGATCATTGCCGCCCTTGCAGGCTCATTCGAGCGCGATTTTGGGACGGATCTTTTGCAAGACGGCAAGGATGTGCGCCTAGCAGATCTTTGGCCTTCGCGTGAAGAGGTCGATGATCTAGTTGCCCGTTTCGTCAAGCCGGAAACATTTGCTGAAACGCGCGGACTTGATGATGAAGCGATCAATCTTTGGTCGTCGGTGAAAGGCGGGGAAGGCCCTATTTTCGATTGGGATTCGAAGTCCACATATATTGTCGAGCCACCTTTTTTTGAAGACGCGACGCTTAGCTTTGGCATGCGCGAGCCAGAGCATCCCGCGCGCGTGCTTGGATTTTTTGAAGATGGTGTGACGACGGACCATGTGTCACCTGGCGGAGAGATACCGGCTGAATCTCCAGCGGGACAATATTTGCAGTCGCTTGGCATCGCGCCAGCGCAGTTTAATTCTTATGTTGGGAGACGCGGAAATCACTATGTGATGATGCGCGGAACTTATGCCAATGTGCGCGTTCGCAATCGGCTTGTGCCTGATCGTGATGGATGGTGGACGAAGCTTTTCCCGTCAGGCGAGATCATGTCTTTCTATGATGCTGTGCAAGCTTACCGCGCAGCTGATGTTCCGATGATTGCGTTGGGCGGGCGCGATTTTGGATCGGGCTCCAGCCGCGATTGGGCTGCAAAAGGGCCTGCTCTTCTTGGTGTGGGTGCTGTGCTGGCTGAAAGTTTTGAGCGTATTCACCGCTCGAATCTGATTGGCCTTGGCATTGTGCCTTTGATCTTCATGCCGTCTGAAAGCACCGCCGCATTGGGTCTGAACGGGTCGGAAGAATATCGATTCTCGTCGTTTATGGATGCGCTGAATGGCGAAGGTGTGATTCATGTGCAGGCCAGCCGGCCTTCATTCAAGACATCATTCCGGATGCGGATCGACGCGCGCACACCCGCAGAGCGTCAATTGCTCCTCAAGGGCGGGGTCTTCCGGTCCACGCTGGAGAGATATGTTTAGGTGTGTGCGGCGGCTGGCTTAAGGCTGGCCTTGGATCGGAGGAATGACCCTTCCTTCAGCAGTCGACAGGCGCCCACGGAACAGGAAAGCTGTCTGATGCGATCCACTTACCTCATCCAGCATCTCAGGAATGATCTGGGTCTATAAGGCTCCCTTGACCGCCCTTCGATTGCCGCCATCAAATCCGGGGCCGCCCCTCTGTGATCAGGACGCTCCCCGTGCCGCTTCCGCAGGTTTGGGTAGACGAATCTTAAGCGTGGAAGGTACCCTAGGCGACTTAAGCTTCTTTGAGGTCACTCAGCGTTGGGCACCACTCGGCGATATATTGAGGGCGGTCAGGAAGCGAAAAAACGAATTATTCATCTAATATATCTCAGGGGCAGTCATGAGCGGCGAGAGTTTTGTTCTTTTTAGTTTCATTGTCCTCTTCATCCTGGTCGCGATCAGTAGCATTAAGATCGTGCCACAATCGCAGGAATATGTTGTTGAGCAATTTGGAAAATACGTCACAACGCTCAAAGCGGGATTGAATATTATCGTTCCTATTCTGAATCGTGTGGCTCACAAGGTGAGCATAATTGAGCGGCAATTGACCCCTCAATCGATCAGCGTGATCACCAAAGACAATGTTGAAGTTCATCTCACGACGGCTGTTTTTTTCCGCATCGTTGACTCAGCAAAGTCGGTTTACAGAATCTCAGACATTGCCCAAGCGGTGAGTACGACGGTGACGAGCATTGTTCGCTCAACTGGTGGTCAGATGGAATTTGATGAAGTTCAGTCTCGGCGTGAATTCATCAACGAACAAATTCAATCGTCCCTTTCTGATGCATGCGCGGTCTGGGGTATCGAAATTACCCGGACTGAAGTTTTGGATGTGGTTGTCGACCAGTCCACGCGCGCCGCTATGCAGCAACAGCTCAATGCCGAACGTGAACGCCGAGCGGCGGTGACAAAAGCTGAAGGTGATAGACAAGCGCAGCAGCTTAAAGCGGATGGCGAATTATATACGGCGCAAAAACAGGCAGAAGCTCGTCGTATACTCGCAGAAGCTGAAGCATATGCCACCAATACAGTTGGTGAGGCGATTCAGAAGAACGGTCAGGCAGCGATTGATTTTGAAATCAAGAAGCAGCAGATCAGCAGCATTGCTGAATTAGGAAAATCGCATAATTCAAAATTGATCGTCATTCCAACCGACATAACAAAGTCGCTTGGAACGGTAGAGACTTTGCTCGACGTGGTGAGGCAGAAGTGAGCTATCTCAGCGCTTTAACCGGAATTGAGATTTGGGCTCTGTGGGCCGTCATCGCCGTAGGGCTTTTGATCTTTGAAGCCCTCACGGCGATTGGCTTTTTTGTGTCGTTTTCAGCAGCTGGATTTGCGGTTGCGGCGTGGGCTTATTTCAATCCCTCGGCCGCGTCGGGTTCTGAGCTTTGGCAGTGGTTGGTCTTCTCGGCTTCGGGCTTAGTGCTTTACTTCCCAATCCGTATTGCCATGAAGAAATATGCGGATGGTCGGTCAGATATTAGCGATTACTGACGGACCATCTTCATTTTGCCTCTGCTCTGAACGGCGCAATGATCTCTTCCCCAATGCGGCGAACATCATCTGTACCCGCTGTCATTTTGAAGAGCAGCAGTTCGATCCCCATGTCGCGGAAGCGATCGATCTGGCGGCGAATATCTTCTGGCCGACCCATGCAGCCGCCTAAAGTGGCGGGCAGCATGCTGCGTTGAATTTTCGACGTATCAGGATTTTGTTCATGCGCAATGATGCGCGCAATGCTGGCATCCAGCGCGCTTTGCATGGAATCGCCAAAGCCGACAAATGGATTGAAAGCAAAACGGATATGGCGACCAACAGCCTTCATGCGCTGGCGCATATCGGCCATGGATTTTTCGAGTTCGCGCAGCAATTCATCCGTCGTGGTGATGTTGCGGTCATAGGGTAGGAACCACCAATCACCCGTCTCGGCAACCATTTTGCGTCCACCCTCTGAATTGGCGGCGGTGAACATTTCGGGCGGCGCAGCATTGCGTGGACGAAGACGCAATTCAAAATTTTCGGTCGGGAAAAACTCCCCAGGCATCGAAAATTTGTCATGCGTCCACGCGCCCTTGATGAAATTGATGAACTCGGACGCGCGCGTGTAACGTTTCGCGGCGTCCTCCATCAAGGCCGTTCCACCAAACATTTGGAACTCGGATTCACTAGCACCCGTCACCAGATTGATCGCCATGCCCCCCTTGCAGACGCGATCAAGCGTCATGGACAGTTTAGCAATCACAGCCGGATGCCAGAGGCCCGGATGGACAGCAACCATCGAGCGCAGGCGTTGCAGCCGTGAGCCAATCGCGCCAGCGACAACCCATGTTGTAAGATCGGGCCCGAGATGTCGTTCAGCGAAGAGAATAATGTCAAAGCCCGCTTTTTCGGCTTCGAGCATCATGTCGAGGCCAAACTCATATTGCTTGTCTTGACGCCCTTCAGGCAAAGGCCCGCACGCTTCAAGGACAGCTTGGGCAATTTCTGGCGAGCCGACGGTCACATGGCCATTCGTGCCATAGAGTCCAAATTGCATTTTCTTCTGTCCTTCAGCTTTGCTGATCGAGAATGGCTTTCACCCGCGCTTTGATAGGGGCGGGGGCGGATTCCATTTTCATCATGACGTCGCGCATGCGCGCGCCATCAAACCATCTGGTTTCAACATTGGTTTTTTCGGCTTCCGCCAAAAATTGTGGGTCGCGCATTGTGTCTTGAAAGGCTTTGCTGAGAAGTGCAGCGCGATCTTGCGGCACATCAGGTGGGGCGAGAATAGGACGACCCAGGGCGAGCTGTGCAAACAGCAATTCAAGCGATTGGCGCCCAGCATCATCGGTTGCGAGTTCCAGCGCGTTAGGCACATCCTTATATTTGGGATGACGCGTCAGGCCCATTTGCAGGACGACATTCAGCTTGCCCTCAGAGAGTGGCTGACCAAATTGCGCGCCCAGAGTTGAAACGAAAATCCCGCAGGAGCCGTGCAGCTCACCGCGCTCCATAGCTGTGGTGCGAATTTGTGCGCCGCCTGAATAGCCGGGAATTGGTTTGAACCGCGTGCCAATCACCGCATTCATGCCGACCGGGAATGTGTGAGAATTGGAACCCACGCCCGCTGTGCCAATAATCACCTCACGAGATTTCAAATCCTGGACGGATTTGATGCCTGTCGTGTGCCAGACAGAGCATGTATCGGCTTCTTCATTC
This sequence comes from Beijerinckiaceae bacterium, assembly GCA_947453155.1. GTDB lineage: Bacteria > Pseudomonadota > Alphaproteobacteria > Rhizobiales > Beijerinckiaceae > Terripilifer. The sequence continues at coordinate 20,027 of CANGFE010000041.1, forward strand.
ATATTGCCAATGAAGGTGAATTTGAGATTTTCAAATTTTGTGTGCTGATCACCAACGGCCGCGAGCAAAAATGTGCTCGACGCCAGCAGGCCCATCACCGTGCCGTCTTTCTTGGACAGGCCGTAGAGATTGTTCGCAGCCACAATCCCGCCACCGCCGGGTAGATATTGAACAGCGAAAGAGGGGTTGCCGGGAATGTTGCGGCCGAAATGGCGCGTGAGTATGCGCGCATACATATCGTAGCCGCCGCCTGGCCCCGAGGCGACGAGGAAGTTGATGGTTTTGTCCGCAAAGAAATTGGCTGCGTCTTGCGCCTGCGCTTGAACGCTCGAAAGACAGGCAAGACCAAAAAGCGCCGCGCGCGTGTGGATTCCCCAAGACATTCTTCAGCCTCCCCAGACTTTTTTTATGAGTCTGATTAAAGGCGTCCCTTGGGGCTTTGGCAAGGCGCTTGTCATGTGAGTGTGGATCGGCAAGATGCGTCGATCCTGCTGCTTGAGGAACCAATGTCCGCTCTGCCTAAAGTCGATGCCGCCAAACTTCTGCGCTTTGCCGCTGCGGCCTATGAAAAGGCGGGCCTCCCGCCGGATGAGGCGCATCTTTGTGCGGATTCCTTGGTTCAGGCGGATCTCTGTGGGCATCAATCACACGGCGTCTTGCGCTTGTCCTGGTATGTCGCGCGTTTGCAAGCGGGCGTCTGTGACGCCAAAGCCCGTCCAAGCCTTGCGCTGGATGCGGGTGCCATGGCTGTGATTGATGGTCATGAAGCCATGGGGCAGGTGGTGGCAGCCTTTGGCGCTCAAGAAGCGATTGCGCGCGCCAAGCAGCATGGCATTGCGGCAGTGGCCATGCGCCATTCCAATCATTTTGGCACGGCCTTTTATTACACATTGATGGCGGCTCGTTCGGGCTGCATCGGCTTTCTCTCGACCAACGCCAGCCCCGCCATGGCGCCATGGGGTGGACGCGAAAAAGTGCTCGGCAATAATCCGTTTTCTTGGGCCTGTCCGGCCGGTCGTCATGCGCCCATGGTTTTGGATATGGCCAATACGGGCGTGGCGCGCGGCAAGATTTATCTCGCCAAGCAAAAGGGACTGCCCATTCCGCTTGGCTGGGCGATCAATGCAGACGGCGCGCCAACAACAGATCCTGCTGAAGCGATCCAAGGCATCATTCTGCCTATGGCCGAACACAAGGGCTATGCGATTGCGCTGATGATGGACATGTTGTCGGGCGTTCTCACGGGCAGTGGTTTTTCGACCGATGTTTTTGGCCCCTATCAGGCCAAGAAGCGCAGTTGTGCTGGCCATTTTATGATCGCCATCAATATTGAAGCGATCCAGCCACTCGCCGAGTTCAATGCGCGTGTCGAAGAGTTGATTGCACGGATGAAGCTAGTGCCGCGCGCGGAAGGGTTTGACGAAATCTATTATCCGGGCGAGATGGAAGCGCGCCAAGAAATTGAAAATCGCGCCAATGGTCTGGTTCTGCCAGCTGACACGCTGGCTGATCTGCAAAAGCTGGCCGGTGAGATGGGCTTGAACGATTCCTTGCTGTTCTAAGGCGAGGCTTTACGCGTCGATAATCTCACGCTCGCGGCATGTCGTACGGCGCATGTCGCGTCGAAAAGTGCGATCATCAAAGGGCGTGGCGCGATGCATGGTCGCCAGATTGTCCCAGATCAGAATATCACCCAGCCGCCATTGATGTGCGTAGACGAAACGCGGCTGTGTCGCGAAAGCGATCAGCTCGTCAATCAAAGCGCGTCCCTTCTCTTCCGGCCAGCCGACAATATTTTGAGCATGGGAAGCCAGATAAAGCGCTTTGCGGTTTGATGGCGCATGCAGATGCACGATGGCGTGGCGGGCGGGTGGGCGCGTGATACGCTCTTCATCGGTTGGCTGGGGGCCGCCGCCCAAGACGCGGCTGTACCAATAGGAATGTTCGACTTCGAGATGGGCGATCTCGGCCTTACGCGCGTCGGGCAGTGCATCCCATGCCGCGCGCATGTCGGTGAATTCCGTGTCGGCACCTGCGGGTGGCACGAGGTGCGCAGCGAGGAGCGAATAAGTCGCGCGCACATCATAAAAGCTCATATCCGTATGCCAGAGACGATTGGCGCGTTTATAGGCGAGGCGGCGATCATCATCTGAATAGATTTCGCCAACTTCATCGAGATTGCTTTGGTCGAGAATTTCTGGATGCGCGATGCGCATTTCTGTGCCCGCAATTTTGGGCGCTTTGCCTCTTTGCAAAGGGCCAAACTTTGCGCTGAAGGCAATATGCTCGTCATTGGTGGGCGGCGTGTCATGCCCGATGACGCAGACCACATATTCCGCCGCGACGGCTTTGATCTGCGCAAGACTGGCCGCATCCATGGGTTTACGGATATCAACGCCATGGATGCGCGCGGCATAAAGAGGATGAAGCTTTTCGATTTCAATCGTCATGATCGCCTCAATGGGCCTGCTTGCGCAAAGGCTGGATGATTTCGTCCCTGATCTGATTCAATTCCGAGATCAGCGGTGGGAATTTGAAGAGGAGCAGTTCGATCCCCATCTCGCGAAAAGCCTCGATCTGATCGCGCACCTGATTGGGTGTGCCGACACATCCAGCTTTGACCGCAGGGCCGACGCGATTCATAATTTTACGCATGTCGGTTTCGGTATTGGTCGGCGTGACGAGTTTCATCGCGTGATTCATCGCCGCTTCGCGGGTCTCGCCAAAACAGATGAAGGGGTTGAATGCAAAGCGCACTTTACGGCCTGTCTTGGCGGTGCGCTCACGCATCGCATCTATCGAGACGCGCAGGCTGTCCATCACGGCTTTGGTGTCAGGCGCATTTTTATCATAGTCGAGGAACCACCAGTCGCCGACTTTCGCGATCATATCGAGGCCACGCGGGCTGCGGCTGGCGGTGAAAATTTCGGGCGGCTGCGGCGTGGCGGGCTTCAGCAAGAGCTGAGCGCCCTCGACGTGATAGAATTGCCCCTTGTAGCTGAAGGGTGTCTCGCGCCACATGCCTTGCACCACATGCATGAACTCTTCGGCGCGAATATAGCGGTCATTATCGCCGAGCATGGTCTCGCCGCCATACATGCGATGTTCTTCAACATTCCAGCCGGTGATGAGATTGAGACACATGCGCCCCGGCGATAAGCGATCCAAAGTTGCTGCCATTTTGGCGACAAGTTGCGGATGCCAGAGACCCGGATGTACGGCAATCATTGAGCGAATGCGCGATGTGAGGCTTGCGATAGCGCTGCCCAGAATCCAAGCTTCCATATCAGCGCCCAAGTGACGCTCAGCAAAGAGGATCATGTCGAAGCCGGATTTGTCGGCTTCCACCAAAAGATCTCGCGAGAGATTCCAGGCTGGATCTGTCACGCCAGAGGGCAGGGGCTTTTGCGCCCCTGCAACAGATGCCTCAATCTCGGGTGAGCCGACGGTGACATGGGGAACGGGCGCATAGAGTCCGAATTGCATGTCAAACCTCTTCTTGTTTTTCTTCTGCCCTCACCAAGATTATTGTCCTTGATAAATCCTGCGCAGACGCTCGATCACGCGCGGCGGCGTTTGATAGAGACGATTGATATCGGCTTGCAACTGTTCGCCCGAGCGCGGATTGTCGATCTGGAGACCAAGCTTTTCCGCATCCGAGCGGAATTCATTATCCTTGATCATTTCCATAAAGGCTTTGCGCACAGCAGCCAGTCGGTCAGCTGGGATATCTGGCGGCATGAGGAAGGGACGGCCGAGGGTAAGTGGACCATAGGCGGCTTCAAAAAGCAGCTTGTCTTCTTCATTCTTCACCAGATCAGGCCCATAGGGGACATTCTTCAAGTCCGCTTCTTTGATCGGACCATATTGCAGAAGAATGTTGATCTGCTTGTCCTTCAACCAATTTTGTTTGGTGGAGGTCAGCGAGCTCCAGAAGGTCGTGCCATAAGTGTCGAGCTCGCCGCGCTCAATGGCAATATAGGCTTCATTCTGGCCCGGATAGCCGGCGATCACCTTGATCTTCGTGCCGAGCAATTCATTCAACAGACGCGAGTAGAAAGCCGGTGCCGAGTTCACGCCAGAGGCGCCTGCCGTCATTTCAAATTTCTTCGCATCCTCGATGGTCTTGAATTTTGAAGTATGCCAGCTGATCAGCAGGCCTGTTTCAAGCGATGGTGTCCCAATCCAATTGAGGCGTGTGGCATCGTAATCAGCTTCTTTCGTACCAAACAGCGGCTCAAGCGGCGCATTGTTCATGACAATGCCCATCACCGATCCGTCGCGGACTGCTGAGCTGTAGAGATGTTTGCTCGCCACAATGCCACCAGCGCCCGGCATATTGCGTGGCACGACATTGGGGTGGCCGGGAATATGTTTGGTGATGTGGCGACCAACGGTGCGCGCCAAAGCATCATAGCCGCCGCCATTGCCGGAGCTGATGACCATCGAGATATTTTTATTGGTGTAGAATTCAGCGACATCAGCTTTGGCTGAATTGACGCTCACTGCTGCGCTCGCACAAGCGGCCAACAATAAAGCACGGACTGCGAATGCCATGATCCACCTCCCCAGAATTTTTATTGTCTTTTTTTTGGGAAGATAATGACACAGCCAAGATGCGTGGCAAGTGCTTAGAAGGACTATCCTTCTTTATGTGAAGGCGCGTGTTTCTTTCGCACCCGGCCAGCTGCCAGCTTTCACGCGCTGATATTGTGGCGGGATGGTGAAGGGATGACCGAGCGCTTCGGCTGCGTGCCAGCCCCAATTGGAATCATCCAAAAAGGCGCGCGCCAATGCGACTTGATCGACACCGCCTGTGCTCACAACGTCTTCGGCATGTTTAGGCCCGGCGATAAAACCAACGGTGCGTGTCACAAGTCCTGTTTCGCGCTTGATGCGCGCAGCGCGTTCGACATTAAAGCCCGGGCCAAGGGCAGGGCGTCCGCCCGGCACAATATTGCCCGAACTGACGCAGACATAATCAAAGCCGTGGTCACGCAGAGCTTTTGCGACTGCAATGGCATCTTCAACCTGCAAGCCTTCGTCAAGAAAGTCTGTGCTGTTGATGCGTGCACCCAGTCCAATATGGGAAGGTGCTGAATCGCGCACCGCTTTCGCCACAGCAACAGCAAAGCGCATGCGTTTTTCCGGCGAACCGCCCCAATCATCTGTGCGTTGGTTTGAGACAGGCGAGAGGAATTGATGGATCAGATAGCCATGCGCTGCATGGATTTCGATCACATCGAGGCCTGCGCGCACGGCGCGTTTGGCTGCTTCGCCAAAGCCATTGATAATATCTTCGATCTGCGCATTGGTGAGTTCGAGGGGCGCTGCGCCATCTTTCTCAAACGCAATCGGAGAGGGTGCAACCGTTTGCCAAGCGCCTTTTTCAGGCGTCAGCGCTGCGCCGCGGTCCCATGGATAAGGTGTGGAGGCTTTGCGTCCAGCATGGCAGAGCTGAATGCCGAGTTTGAAACCGGGCAGCGCGAATTTCTTGGCAATGGCA
>CANGFE010000042.1 GCA_947453155.1 Beijerinckiaceae bacterium
AGTCTCGCGCACTGAGGTCGAAGACTTCCTCTTTCACGAAGCGGCCCTTCTCGATGAATGGCGTCTGGACGAGTGGCAGACGCTGCTCACCGATGACGCGCATTATCTGATCCCGCCCAATGATGATCTGGATGGCGATTATCGCAGCTCACTCTTCATCATCGCTGATGATCGCGAGCGTATTCGTCAGCGCATCATTCGTGTGCTTGATCCCAATTGCCATGCGGAATATCCAAAATCCCGCACGCAGCGCATTGTCGGCAATGTCCGCATCCTTTCGCAGGACGGCGACATGGTCGAAGTGGCAGCCAATTACATTTGCTACCGCTATCGCCGCTATGAGCGTATCGGACAATATGTCGGCAATTACCGCTACAAGCTGGTGCGCAAGGGTGATTCCTTCCTGATCAAGGAAAAGAAGATCGTCATTCAAGCGAATGAACTGGGCCAGCTGGGCTCGGTGTCGATCATTCTCTGATCGTTTTTTCAACGAAGGAAAAGGCGGGCTCAGGCCCGCCTTTTTTGTGTTTGCATTCCCCGCGCCGTCATTGCGAGCGAAGCGAAGCAAACCAGAAGCCCCACGCGCGGCCCTGGTTTGCCACGTCGCCTACGGCGCCTCGCAATGACGTGGCTTGTGTCACTGACCTTCCACCGTCATTGCGAGCGCAGCGAAGCAAACCAGAAGCCTCACGCGCGGCTCTGGTTTGCCGCGTCGCCTACGGCTCCTCGCAATGACGGGGATTTGCGTTGAGGAAAACCTTCATTACACTCGCCCTCCATTAAGAGGGGGAAACACATGTCCGATCTGCCACTGACGCTCGCTTGCTGGGATTATGACCGCACGCGTCCTCTCATCGATGGTCGGGTGAAGCCTAAGGGCATTGATCTCGACGTGCAGATGCTGCGTCCGCGCGTGATGTTTCCGCGCATGTTGGAGGACAAAGAGTTTCATGCTTCCGAATTGTCGCTTGCTTCTTATGCAAGCCTGCTCGGGCGTGGTGACACGACCTTCCGCGCGCTGCCTGTGGCCGTGTCGAAAATCTTCCGTCACTCCTGCATCTACATCCGTCCCGGTTCCGGCATCAAAAAGCCCGAAGATTTGCGCGGCAAGCGTGTGGGCACGACACAATGGGGGTCCACTGCTGCCGTCTTCATGAAGGGCATGATTCAGGATGAATATGGCGTCGCGCCCTCTGACATGCATTGGTTTATGGGCGGGCTCGATGCACCGACCCAAGCCCCGCTTATTCCTTTCACGCCGCCGCCGGGCGTGACGCTCGAGCTTTTGCCGGAAGGCAAGACGCTCGAAGCCATGATGGAAGCCGGCGAATTGGATGCACTCTTCTCCATCTATTTCCCGAAAATCTTCTTGAAGGGCTCAGAGAATTGCAAACGTCTCTGGCCGAATTTTAAAGAAGTCGAGATCGCTTATTACAAGAAGACCAAAATTTTTCCGATCATGCACACAATCGCCATGCGCTCGGATGTGATCGAAGCTCATCCTTGGGCGGCCAAAAGCCTCTACCATGCGCTGATTGAAGCGCGCGATATTGCGGTGGAAGGTCTCTACGACACCGATGCTTTGCGCCTCGCACTGCCATTCCTGCTCGATCATGTGGAAGAAAACTGGCGCGTCTTTGGCGAGGATTTCTGGGCCTATGGGCTCGAGGCCAACCGCCCGACTTTGGCGGCTTTGGGCCGCTATGTCTGCGAGCAGGGGCTTTCTCCGCGCATTGTGAAGCCGGAAGAGATTTTTATGCCGGGTCTTGATTGATCCGACCATTGACGCAAGCCCCCGCCTGTCTAATCTGAGCCCAAACCGCCGATGAATGAGCGGGCAGGGGAGGACTTGATGAAACATTTGCTTCTGGCAACAGCCTTTGGTTGCGCTGTGTCTCTGCATCCGGCACTGGCAGCCGATCAGGCGTTGATTGATGCGGCCAAGAAGGAAGGCGAGATCAATTGGTACACGTCGCAGATCGTGAACCAATATGTGCGCCCCGCCATTTCGGCGTTCGAGAAGAAATACGGAATCAAGGTCAATTATTTCCGCGGCAATGCGACTGACATTGCGCTGAAGGTTTCGACGGAAGCCAAAGCTGGGCGCGTGCTCGCAGACGTTGTCGATGGAACGACAACCAGCGTCATGCTGATGCGCGATGGCCATATCATGCAATGGGTCCCCGAAAATACGAAGGCATTCGACAAGCAATTCGTCGATCCCAATGGCTATTGGGCCGCCTCGAATTTTTATGTGCTCACACCCGGCATCAACACCGAGATGGTGAAGAAAGCCGATATTCCCAAAACCTATGCCGACCTGCTCGATCCGAAATGGAAGGGCAAGATGGTCTGGAATGCGACAACATCGTCCTCAGCTGCGCCTGGCTTTGTGGGCACCGTGCTTGAGACCATGGGCGAAGAAAAGGGCATGGAATATTTGAGAGCGCTGGCGAAGCAAAATGTCGTCAGCGTTGCGAGTTCCGGCCGGCAGGTTTTGGATCAGGTGATCGCAGGTGAATATCCGCTCGCCTTGCAGATTTTCAATAATCACGCATCAATCAGCGCAAGTCAGGGCGCACCGACCGCATTTATTACGCTCGATACATCACTGGCCGTGATTGCAACCATTTCTGTCACCAAAACCACGACCAAGCCGAATGCGGCGAAACTCTTTATGGAATTTGTCACATCCGAAGAGGGTCAGAAATTGCTCGCGGAAGCGGGCGAGCTTCCCGTTCATCCCAATGTGAAGCCGACGGATCCGACGCTGCGTCCAGAAGATGGCAAGTTCAAAGCCATTTTCCTGTCGCCGGAAAAGGTCGACCAAAGCATGCCGCGTTGGGCCAAGATTTATCAGGAGATTTTCCGTTAAATGAAAAAGCAAAAATCGCATATCTCCCGGCGCGCTTTCACGGGCGCGCTGGGTCTGTCCATTTTGCCGCTGCCGTCTTTTGCGCAAGCCTCTGCTTTTGAAAAGCTGGCGCTCGATCAGTCTGCTGATCGCGCTGAGCGCATATTGAAGGGCGCCAAAGACGAGGGCACGCTCACCGTCTATGGCTCTGCACCTGTCGATGACATGTCGCAGATTTTTACAGCCTTTGAGAAAAAATACGGGATCAAAGTGCGCTATTGGCGCGCAGGTCCGCAGGAGTTGATCCGCCGCGCCGAGACCGAATATCGCGCCGGTCGATTTGATGTCGATATTATCCAGGCCAATGGCCCGACGATGGAAGCCATCCGTCGCGAGTCGATCTTCCAGAAGATTTATTCGACCCATCATGCGGATTTGCTAAAACAGGCCGTGCCCGATCATGGCGATTGGATTGGCGAGCGCCTCAACATCATCATCGGCGCTTACAATACAAAGGCCGTGCAGGCGAAAGATTTACCCACATCCTACGAGGGTTTTGCCGATCCCAAATGGATTGGCAAATTGTCGGTTGAGGCCACGGATTACGATTGGCTCGCCACAGTCGTCAGCGCGATGGGCGAGGAAAAGGGCATCGAGACTTTCAAGCGCATCGGCCGCACCGCGGGGCTTTCCGTGCGCAAGGGCCATACGCTGATCACCACTCTGGTGGCGGCGGGTGAAATCCCGCTCTCGCTCAATGTCTTTTCTTACAAAGTTGAGCAGCTCGCCAAAGAAGGTGCGCCGATTGCCGCCCTCAATATTCCGCCAGCAGTTGGTCGTGTGAATGGTGTCGGCGCCGCGCGCCGTCCCCCGCATCCCAATGCGGCACTTCTCTATTATGAATTCATGCTCTCAGACGCGCAGCATATTTTGAAAGAGCGTGACTTCACGCCGACCAATCAAAAAGTGCAGGCGCTACCGGCTGGCATGAAGCTCGACTTTGTTGATTCAGCCAAATTGCTTGATGAAGACGAGAAATGGACGCAGATCTGGAAAGAGATCACCACGCAAAAGCCGAGGTGATGTAAAAAAGGCGGGCCGCAAGCCCGCCTTTCTTTTCGGAGTGAGGCGCCCGTCTCAGACTTGTGCGAGACGCTTGCCTAGTTTTTCCAGAACAAGAGCATGGGCGCGATCGACCACATCTTCGATAGATGGCGTGCGCGCGAGCAAGCGTTGCGCGGCAGCTTCCACTTCGTCGCGTGTGGGCACATGCGGCAGATGGAGGCTTGAAAGCACATCGGCCGCGCGTGTCTGTGCTTGTTCAAGGCACGCTTGAACTTCTGCTGAGTTGGGCAGGGTGGGAAGCGAGGCGCGGATGCGCGCTTCAATCTGTTCAATGTCAAAGCTGGCCGCCAGATCAGCAGCTGCTTTGTTGATAATGCGGGCCGTCAACCGATGCTCATTCTTCAGTACGGCTTCCGGAGGCATTTCCATCGCTGAGACGAGCTTGAGTTTGGAGAGCCCCAGTAGGATGTAATAAGTGAAATCATATTCATACCAGCGGAAACCCTGGCGTGCGCTCGCCTGATAGGCGTGGTGATTATTGTGCCAACCTTCGCCCATGGTGAAAAAGGCCAAAATCCAATTGTTGCGGCTGTCGTCGCCTGTCACATAGCGCTTCTTGCCATGCACATGGGCGAGCGAATTGATGCAGAAGGTCGCGTGATAAAGCGCCACCGTGCTCCAGAAAAAGCCAACAAAGAGCCCGCTCCAGCCCGCGATAAAAAAGCAAGCGACCGCAAGAACGACCGCAGGCACAAGCTCATATTTATGCAGCCAGACGAGTTCGGGATAGCGGGCGAAATCGTCGATCTTCAACAGATCAGTGGAATCGTTCTTCTTGTCGAAAATCCAGCCGACATGGGAATAGAAAATGCCTGTGTGGCGCGGCGAATGGATGTCTTCTGCCGTATCGGAATAGAGATGGTGGTGGCGATGTTTGGCGCCCCACCACAAAACGCTCTTCTGTGCGGTGGCTTGCGCCAGACAGGCGAGCACGAATTGAAAAGCCCGGTTGGTTTTGTAGGTCCGGTGCGAGAAATAGCGATGATAGCCGCCCGTAATGCCAAACATGCGCAACCAATAGAGTGACACGCCCAGCACAACGGCTTGCCATGTCACACCGCTCCAGATGGCGCCAAAACACGCCAGATGCGCCAGCACGAATGGAATGACTTGCGGATGGACAATGTCCTCGGCCCCGCCCGCCGGGATTTTCAATTCATTCTTCATCTGACCCCATTCGCCCGTAGGCGACCCTTGTCGCTGTGCTCGAACTTTCTTCCGATGCACGCATCCTCTTTGACGTGCCGATTCCGGCTTATTGAGGACTGTTTTATGGGCTGAGCATGCCTTGGAAGCGGGAGCTCTGCAAGATGGCAGGCGGCCGGGTCCAGAAATGGTTGTCCCGCTTCGGCGCGGTTTGAATTCGAGAAGGAAGAAGGGGCCAGCGCGAGAGGATGCGCCGGCCCCTTCAGGTGCCTCACCTTACTTCGAGAGGTAAGGCTGTAGATGCGGCCACACTTCGACACCGCCGCGCCACGTCATTTCGATCGCGACATAGACGATGATGGCCAGACCCACGTAGGCGATCCAGCGATAGCGCTGCAGCAGGCCAGCGATGTAATTCGCTGCCAGTCCCATGAGACCAATCGACAGCACAAGGCCGAAGACGAGAATATAGGGGTATTCGCGTGCGGCACCCGCAACAGCGAGCACATTGTCGAGTGACATGGACACGTCAGCGACAATGATCTGCCAGGTGGCTTGTGCGAAGGTTTTCTGCGGCGCATTGGCTTCGGCTTGCGCAATCACAGAATCCGCATCGTCCGCTCCGTGACCGGCGCGCAATTCGCACCACATTTTCCAGGCGACCCAGACCAGCAACAGACCGCCGACGAGCAGCAGGCCAACAATCTGCAAGAGTTGCGTGGTGAGACCGGCAAAAATGATACGCAGCACAGTAGCTGCGCCAATGCCGATGAGAATAACTTTTGTCCGCTGTTCTTTGGGCAGGCCTGCAGCCGCAAGGCCAATGACAATGGCATTGTCGCCCGCCAGGACGAGGTCGATCATAATGACCTGCATCAGGGCGGAAAGGGCATCAAGAGTAAAATAGGCGCTCATCGTCTGTCCTTGACATCAAGCGACCTGAAAACGCGTCTTCGACGAGAGTGAAGAACGTGACCAGGCCATGTGTGTCCAGTCCGACATCACAACGCATAAGGCGTTATCAGAGGGGCCCGGTCTGGTGTTTTACAGGTACCGCGTGGTTTTGTTTTCTTCAAGCGGAACCGGTGCGATTTAACGCATTCGTGAAGGGATTAGAAATAGCCGTAACGCGCCGCCACAATCCCAATGACGACCGCAACGGAAAGCGGCACCAATGGGTTGGAACGTGTCGTGGCCATAAACACGGCAACGCCTGCTGCCAGCACCACGCCCAGCCAATCAGTAATCGCCGCCTGCGCAGTAATCAGCGCTGAGGCGCAGATAAGCCCCACAACGAGGGGCGGCAAAGCACGTTTGGTCATTGCATACCAGCGCGCATGTTCGATCCGTTCTTCGGCGCGTCCTGCGACCAAAGCGATGATGCTTGTGGGAATGACGGTGGCAAGTGTGGCGACGATCAGGCCGGCCCATCCAGCAATACGCCAGCCCATCATGGTCATCATCAAAATATTCGGACCGGGTGCGACTTGCGAAATGGCAAAGGCCGTTGCGAATTGCTCATTCGTCATCCAACCGCGCGTTTCGACAATCTGGCGATGGATCTCGGGGATCATCGTCGAAATGCCGCCGACTGAAATGATCGCGGTGAAGAAAAAGGCAAAGGCCATTTGCCAGAGCACATCATCCTTCATGGCGGCCCCTCCAGAACGAGAAGGCGACCGCAATGGGCGCGAGCACGGCGAGTGTGCCGAGCAAGGGCCAGCGCAGCAGGCCAATCGAGACAAAGCTCAATGTGGCAAAAACCAAGGACCAACGATTGTCGAGAATGGTTTTGCCAAGCTTGTAGCCGGTACCGAAAATGAGCCCCGCCGCACCAGCGGCCGCGGCTTTCGTACCGGCGATCACATCCGGGTTGGTTGCAAATTGATCATAGAGCGTGGTCAGCGCCACCAGAATGAGAACTGGCGCCAGGATCAGGCCAAGCAGTGAGAGCACAGCGCCCCACAGACCACCGAAACGGTCGCCAATCACCGCGGTGATATTGACCAGATTGGCGCCAGGCAAAACCTGCCCCAAGCCAAGCACAGCGGCATAGTCGCGCGCGGTGAGCCATTTCTTGCGCTCAACCACGACATGATAAATCGCCGCAGCAATGCCGCCGAAGCCGAACAGGCCGACCATGAGAAAGCCAGTGAAGAGTTCGAAATGGCTGACCTTCGGGGGTGTGTGATCCTCGCTCATGTCGCCTCCGGCGCCGCGCGCAAAAGGGGTGGTAGCACGGCCCGCGCGGTGCGGACCATGCGCAGGCGGCGGGGCAATTCGCGCATGAAGCGCTCGCAGGGCTCGTCGGGCGCTTGCGCACCAGCGCGCACACGCGAGAGCAGGGGGCCTGTATCGAGCAAGAAGTCCTCGGCTGGCTTGAGTAAGGCCGCGAGGCGCTCAAAGTCTTCCTGCGCGTCGACATGGTTCATCGCCTCGGCGATTTGCGGGACCAATCGGTCGAGGCCCGCCGCAATGGCGGCCAGGCGGAGCTTTTCTTCTTTTTGCAAGGCGAGGGCCTGAGGCTGTTTTCGAATCGAAGTTCGATCACAATGCCATAGGCCTTCGGGCCCAGGCGAGCCTTTTGGGCGGAGATTATGGAGGCTGCTGGCAGAAGTTTGGCTGGGGGACCTGGATTCGAACCAAGATTGACCGAGTCAGAGTCGGTAGTTCTACCGTTGAACTATCCCCCACCGGGCCTGGCGACCCTCAACGGGCCACGTGGCAGGCAGTGCGCGGGGTCTTAGCCTGCCCGCTTCTGTCCTGTCAATTGGATAGAGCGGGCGCCCTGTCGCCTTGTGGGTGATCACATCCTCTTCGAAAGGTTCCCTCCGGGCCGCAATTCGCATGACAAAGCCGCTTGTGGGCGGTTACACTCACTCCCGAACCGCCCGGACCTAGTGTCGACGGGGCGACAGGAGATTTGCCGTGCTGCCCATGGACCTAAAGGGCGAGGCCCAGGGGGCCCCCCGAGACGCCGAAGCGCCAGAGCGCACCGGCGGTCCGTCTTTACAGCCGGGCGGGCGCTACCACACTTACGCGGCCCTTGATCTGGGAACCAACAATTGCCGTCTGCTCGTCGCGCGCCCCGCGCGCGAGGGGTTTCGCATTGTCGATGCCTTTTCGCGCATCGTGCGTTTGGGTGAGGGCGTGTCGGCCTCTGGCCGTCTGTCGGAACAAGCCATTCGCCGCACCATAGGTGCGTTGGAAATCTGTCGCGATAAAATGGATGTGCGTGGTGTCTCGCGTGCGCGTCTGATTGCGACCGAAGCTTGCCGCATGGCAGACAATGGCGCGGAATTTATTTCGCGCGTTTATGAGCGCACGGGCCTCGGGCTCGAAATCGTGGATCGCGAAACGGAAGCGCATCTGGCAGCTGCAGGCTGTGCGGCTTTGGCTGACCCATCTGCCAAAGGCGTTTTGCTTTTTGATATCGGCGGCGGCTCATCGGAAATCGTCTGGCTTGGTCAAGGCCGCCCGGGTTCGTCTGATATTCGCGGGCGCGTGCGCCATTGGGCCTCGCTGAAGCTCGGCGTTGTAACCTTGGCCGAAAAATTCGGCGGCGTGCATGTCACGCCCGAAATTTTTGATGCCATGGTCGCCCATGTCAGCGATGAACTGGCGGAGTTTCGTGCCAGGGTCGAGACAGAAACGCGTTGCGCTTATTTTCATCTGCTGGGCACATCGGGCACGGTGACAACACTGGCTGGCGTTCATCTTGGCCTGTTGCGCTATGATCGTCGCCGTGTTGATGGTCTCTGGATGAGCGGCGAGGAAATTGACGAGTCGCTCGAAGATTTGCGCGCGATGAGCTATGAGCAGCGCGTGGCTAATGGCTGCATTGGCTCGGAACGTGCAGATCTTGTGCTGGCGGGTTGCGCCATTCTCGAAGCTATTCGGCAAGCTTTTCCGGCTGAGCGCGTGCGCATTGCCGACCGTGGTTTGCGCGAGGGCATTTTGGCGGAGCTGATGAGTGCAGATGGTGTGTGGCGTGAAGGTGAGCGGGCAGGGCAGCGTCGATGACAGTTAAAAAACCCGGCGGTGCACGCGAGGGCTCTCTCAAAGTCCGCGTCAAGACATCGCGCAAACGCACGATCTCCTCGACACTTTGGTTGCAGCGTCAGCTCAATGATCCTTATGTTTTGCGCGCCAAGAAAGAAGGCCTGCGCTCGCGTGCAGCCTATAAGCTCATTGAAATGGATGAGCGCTATCATCTGCTGAAGACCGGTCAGAAGATTCTGGATCTGGGCGCGGCACCGGGTGGCTGGTCGCAATATGCGGTCAAAAAGGTCGGCCCCAAGGGTCGCGTGATCGGCATTGATCTGCTGGATATTGATCCCATTGCCGGTGTCGAATTCACGATCATGGATTTTCTCGACGAAGATGCACCAGATCGTTTGAAGACCATGCTGGGTGGTCTGGCCGATGGGGTCATGTCCGACATGGCCGCCAATACGACGGGCCATAAAAAGACCGACCATCTGAAAATCATCGGCCTTGCCGAACTCGCCATTCATTTCGCCACCGAAGTTTTGGCACCGGGTGGCTTCTTCGTGGCGAAAGTGTTTCAGGGTGGCACGGAAGGTGACTTGCTCACTTTGCTCAAGCGCGATTTCAAAACTGTGCGCCATGTGAAGCCAGAAGCCAGCCGTGCTGGCTCAGCTGAACTCTATGTCTTGGCCACAGGCTTTCGCGGACTTCAGCGCGACGAGGATTGAGGCCTCACCTCATCTTCGCCTCGGATGCGCTCAGCCAGTGTTAAACGGCAATTGCGCGTCTCATCAGAGTCGAGTGGCTTATCGCGGCAGATTTGCTCAGACATTGCGGTGAGGCGCGTCACTTTCTCTTCGCTCATGCCCCAGAGAATACGCTCGCGCAAATTGCGCCGACATTCTTCCCGCTTTTGCAATTCAGCCAGCGAGCGCATCAATTCTTCCCGCCCGCATTGCGATTCAATCAAGGCGCGGCGTTTGCGCAATTCCGCGCTGGTCAGCCCATAGGTTCGCGCTTCTCGCGCGGTCACATATTCATCCCAAGCCGGATCAAAGCCATTGATGCCGATGCGCTTGGCTTCCACGGGTGAGAGCACCTGCATTTCACCGGGTGGCACAGCCACCATCATGCGCAACAGATCATCGGAAATATTCATTTCCTGCAGATAGAGGCGCACAGAATTCATCATTTTTTTATAGCGCTGGTCAGCATCGAAAAAGTTTTTCGCCTGCGTTTGCGCAAAGAACGGGCGGTGGATGCCAACGCCCGAAAGATTGCGCTCGACACCACCGACCGCGACAAAAACACAGGCCGATTGGCATGGGCCGCTGGAGACAACTGTCGCCGTTGTCTTGCGCAAGAGATCGCCGATCTGCATGGCGGCATTCACATCACCGCCGGGGCTGGCAATGTTGAGATAGGGCACGACAGGGGCGCTGATGCGGCGCATCTCCTCGTTCAAAACCGCCAGCAATTTTTGTGGCGTATCGCTGGTGATCGTCCCTTCCATCGAAATATGGATGATGCAGCCGCCGGGGCTTGGCTTTTCGCAGGGTTTGGTCAGCCGCACGCGGGCGGGCTCATCCATCGGCCCGGCCAAAGCCGCGCCAAGACTTGTGAAAACAAGGAGAAGGGCGCCCGAAAGGGCAGGGCAGAAAAGCCGCATGGCTGCGTCAAAGCCTTTGAAAATGCATAAAACAATGGGTTTGAGCATAGTCTTGGGCCGAAACCTGTCAATTCGACGCTCGCACCCCCCGAAAGTCTTTGCCTCCTGTCACAGGCATGATATTGGCCGCTGCCAACCTTTCCTGTGGCGCCGATTCTTGTGGTCGGGCGCGCAAGTCCCATTTCTGGAGTTGGCACCATGACCCCCAAAGCAGGTATGACCTTCATCGAGGCGCTGACTTTCGATGACGTTTTGCTGCGTCCCGGCCATTCCGAAGTCATGCCGTCTGGCGTTGATCTGTCGAGCCGCTTCACCCGCACCATCACTCTGAATATTCCGATCGTCTCCTCCGCTATGGATACGGTGACAGAAGCCCGTCTCGCCATTGCCATGGCGCAGGCAGGCGGCATTGGCGTCATTCACCGCAATCTCGAGCCTGATGAGCAGGCGGAAGAAGTGCGCAAGGTGAAGCGCTTTGAAAGCGGCATGGTGGTGAACCCCATCACCATCTTCCCAGACGAAACTTTGGGCGATGCTTTGGCGCTGATGCGCCACCACGGCATTTCCGGTATTCCGGTGGTCGAGCGCAGCGCCGATGGTAAGCCCGGCAAGCTGATTGGTATTCTCACCAATCGTGACGTGCGCTTTGCCGACAATCAATTGCAGCCCGTCTCGGAACTGATGACCAAGAAAGTCATCACCGTGCACGAGGGCGTCAATAAGGAAGAGGCTCGCCGCCTTCTTCACTCGCATCGCATCGAAAAGCTGATCGTTGTCGATGATGAAGGTCGTTGCGTGGGCCTCATCACAGTCAAGGACATTGAAAAGGCCACGCAACATCCCCATGCCTGCAAAGATCCGCAGGGTCGTTTGCGCGTGGCAGCGGCGTCCACCGTGGGCGACAAGGGTTATGAGCGCGCGATCCGCCTGATCAATGCCGGCGTCGATTGCTTGGTCATCGACACGGCGCACGGCCATTCGCAGCAAGTGCTTGATCAGGTGGCGCGCATCAAGCGTGAATTCGGCAATGTGTCGATTGTCGCGGGCAATGTGGCCACCGCTGAAGGCACGAAAGCTTTGATTGATGCAGGCGCTGATGGCATCAAGGTCGGCATTGGTCCGGGCTCCATCTGCACCACGCGTATTGTGGCCGGCGTTGGCGTTCCCCAGCTCACCGCTATTCTCGAAGCCGCTTCTGTTGCGCGCGATGCGGGCGTGCCCGTGATTGCCGATGGTGGCATTAAATATTCGGGCGACCTCGCCAAAGCGGTTGCCGCTGGCGCAGATAGCGTCATGATCGGCTCATTGCTCGCGGGCACGGATGAGAGCCCCGGCGAAGTATTCCTCTATCAAGGCCGCTCCTTCAAAGCCTATCGTGGCATGGGCTCGGTGGGCGCTATGTCGCGCGGCTCGGCAGATCGCTACTTCCAGCAAGACATCAAGGATTCTCTGAAGCTCGTGCCGGAAGGCATTGAAGGTCAGGTGCCTTACAAGGGTCCAGTGGGCGCAGTGCTGCATCAGCTGGCAGGCGGTTTGCGCGCGGCTATGGGCTATGTCGGCGGCAAGACGATTGCGGATTACCAGTCACGCGCGCAATTTGTGCGCATCTCGTCTGCGGGTCTGCGCGAAAGCCATGTGCATGATGTGGCGATCGTGCGCGAAAGCCCGAATTATCCGACAGGTCTCTGATCTCCTCGCTCAAGGAGCATGTACATGGATATTCGTTTTGTGATTGCGCCGGTCATCGCGCAGGCGCTGATGACTTTGTGCATTCTCTTCGTCATGGCCTTTCGCCGCTATCGCGCCTTCAAAGCCAAAGAAGTGAAGGTGATTGATGCGGCGGCCAGCCAGATCTCTTGGCCAGCTGCTGCCTCGCAGGCGCAGCGTTCTTTTGCCAATCAGTTTGAAACGCCAATACTCTTTTATGTGCTGGTGCCGCTGGTCGTGTTCACCAAAACCTATGACACGCTCTTCGTTGTGCTTGCATGGGCGTGGTTTGCGTCCCGCCTCGCCCATGCCTGGGTTCACTGCACCAGCAATGCGCTGAGCCTGCGCTTTCCGACCTTTTTGATCGGCGTCTTCCTGCTCGTCGCCCTTTGGGTGATTTTCATCATCAAGTTGTTCGCTTAAAGCCTCGCCGTCCTTGCGAGGAGCCGCAGGCGACGCGGCAATCCAGAGGCCCCACGTGGGGCCACTGGTTTGCTTCGCTGCGCTCGCAATGAGGGCTTTAGCGGATCAATATTTCCGGCCGCTCTCAAGCTGTGTTTTGGCATCGGCCTGCTTCTTCGGCGGCGGGTCGGGATAGACGGGCGGGGGCGGATTGGTCGCGCAAGCGGCCAGGGAAAGGGCAAGGAGGCTCGCGACAAGGGTCGCGCTCAGGGTCTTCATGGCAGTTCTTTCTTGTCTTACCCGCCCCAATGTGAAACGAGCGGGGTTCAAGATGCCGCTCCACGGTGTCCGAAATATGGCTAAGCTCACATGACACCTTCTGCCCGCTTGAGTGCTGCAATTGAAATCCTCGGTGATTTGGCCGAGCGCCGACGCCCTGTTTCTGATGCTTTGAAAGAATGGGGCCAGCGCAATCGCTTTGCCGGCTCCAAAGATCGCGCGGCCATTGCAAGCCATGTCTATGACGCCCTGCGCGTGAAGGCCTCGGCCAGCTGGATCATGGGCGCTGACACACCGCGCGCCATTCTGCTGGGCTCCTTGCGCCAGATGCGTGGGTTTGATGCGCAGACCATCGCCGACATGTGCACAGGCGAAGGGCATGCGCCCGCACCGCTTTCGGATGAGGAACAAATGCGTTTGGCCACAGCGACACTCGATGGCGCCCCCGATCATGTGAAGGGCGATTATCCCGAATGGCTGGCGGATGATTTTGCGTCCGTCTTTGGCGCTGACGCGGTGGCTGAGGGTAGGGCGCTTGCGGAACGCGCCTCTATCGATCTGCGCGTCAATCGATTGAAGGGTGATCGCGAGAAATCTCTGAAGGCGCTTGCCCATCTCAATGCGGAAGTCACGCCCCTTTCACCGATCGGTTTGCGCTTGCATGTCGGCGCTGATGGTCGCGGTCCCTCGCTGAATGCAGAATCATCTTACATGCGTGGCCTCGTCGAAATTCAAGACGAAGGCTCGCAGCTGGCAGCTTTGATTGCGGCGGCCAAACCCGGCCAGCAAGTGCTCGACTTTTGCGCGGGTGGTGGCGGCAAGACGCTCGCGCTCGCCGCTGAGATGGACAATAAGGGCCAGATCTACGCGACCGATAATGATGGCCGCCGTCTCATGCCAATCTATCCGCGGCTGGAACGCGCCAATGCACGCAATGTGCAAGTGCGCGCGCCCAAGGGCGACAAGGATGTGCTGGCCGATCTGGTCGGCCGCTGCGATCTCGTCCTCGTCGATGCGCCGTGCACTGGCACAGGCACATGGCGGCGTAATCCCGATGCGAAATGGCGCACACGTCCCGGCGCGTTGGAACAGCGCATCAAGGAACAGGACGAAGTGCTGGAAAGCGCAGAACGTCACGTGAAAGTCGGCGGCGTACTGCTCTACATCACCTGCTCGGTGCTGAAGGCCGAGAATGAAGACCGCATCGCGGCCTTCCTCGAACGCCATGCAGACTTCCTGCCGCTCGATGCCGCCCATATGGCGCGCCGTGCGGGGCTCGAAGCCTTGGCAACCTTTGCCTCCCCCCACGGTGCGGGCCTGCGCCTGTCGCCACGCGTGAGCGGCACAGACGGCTTCTATATTGCGGCCCTTTTGAGAAGCTGATGGGCCTGTTTCGCCCGTCATTGCGAGCGTAGCGAAGCAATCCAGTCTCATCTCTGCCCTCAGGGCAGTGGATGACACCGTCTGTAGCGCTGCGCCGGGTTGCGCCCCCACCATCCATGGCCTAATCCGGGCCTTTGGACGCTCAGGGATTTTGCGATGACCGCCACAGCCACCGACACCCATAGGGACCTCATCAGCCACCACGATAAGGTGCTGATCGTCGACTTTGGCTCGCAGGTGACCCAGCTGATTGCACGGCGCGTGCGCGAGGCAGGCGTCTATTGCGAAATCGCGCCTTTCCAGTCCGCTGAAAAAGCTTTTGCCGAACTCAAGCCCAAAGCTGTGATCCTCTCGGGCGGTCCATGCTCGGTCACTGATGCCGACAGCCCGCGCGCGCCGCAAGCTGTGTTCGAGGCGGGCATTCCGGTGCTGGGCATTTGCTATGGCGAGCAGACCATGGCCGTGCAGCTCGGCGGCAAAGTGGAAGCTGGCCACCATCGCGAATTCGGCCGCGCCGAACTCGAGATCACCGAAAGCTGTCCGCTGTTTGATGGCGTCTGGGAGACGGGCAAAAAATACACCGTCTGGATGAGCCACGGCGACCGCGTGACGGAACTCCCCGTTGGCTTCAAGCGCATCGCCATTTCTGAAAATGCACCGCTCGCGGCCATAGCCGATGAAGCGCGCCGCTATTATGCGATGCAATTCCATCCGGAAGTCGTGCACACGCCTGATGGCGCCAAACTCATTTCCAATTTCGTGCACAAAGTCGCAGGCCTGAAAAGCGATTGGACCATGGCCGCCTTCCGTCAGGAAGCGATCAAAGCGATCCGCGATCAGGTGGGGTCATCGCGCGTCTTGTGCGGCCTGTCTGGCGGCGTCGACTCTGCGGTCGCGGCCGTTCTCATTCACGAAGCCATTGGCGAAAATCTCACCTGCGTCTTCGTCGATCACGGCCTGCTGCGCATGGGTGAGGCTGAAGAAGTCGTGCGCTTGTTCCGCGACACCTACAATATTCCGCTCGTGCATGTGGATGCGTCCGGCCTTTTCTTGAAAGAGCTCGATTGCGTCTCCGACCCCGAGCAGAAGCGCAAGACGATCGGCAAACTCTTCATCGACGTGTTTGATGCGGAAGCCAAGAAGATCGCCAGCGATGGCAAAGGCGCGCCAGATTTCTTGGCGCAGGGCACGCTCTATCCTGACGTGATTGAAAGCGTCTCTTTCACCGGTGGGCCATCTGTCACCATCAAGTCGCATCATAATGTCGGCGGTCTGCCCGCGCACATGAAGATGAAACTGGTCGAGCCTTTGCGCGAACTCTTCAAAGACGAAGTGCGCGCCTTGGGCCGCGAGCTTGGATTGCCAGACGCGTTCGTCGGTCGTCATCCCTTTCCGGGACCGGGTCTTGCCATCCGTATTCCGGGCGCGATCACACCTGAAAAACTCGACATTCTGCGCCAAGCCGATGCGATCTATCTCGACGAGATCCGCAAGGCGGGTCTTTACGATGTCATCTGGCAGGCTTTTGCGGTTCTGCTCCCCGTGCGCACAGTCGGCGTGATGGGCGATGGTCGCACCTATGATCACGTCTGCGCCTTGCGCGCGGTGACATCGGTCGACGGCATGACGGCTGACTTCTTCCCCTATGACATGAACTTTTTGGGCCGCACGGCAACGCGCATCATCAATGAAGTGCGTGGCATCAATCGTGTGGTCTATGACGTGACAAGCAAGCCACCCGGCACAATTGAGTGGGAATGAGGACGCCTTAGCGTCGTCATTGCGAGGAGGCCGAAGGCCGACGCGGCAATCCAGAGCCGCGCGTGAGGCCTCTGGATTGCTTCGCTACGCTCGCAATGAAGGTGTTAAAGCGCCCAGTCTGGCGGCGAAGCCGTAAAGGCCACAGTCTCACCGCTTGCCGGATGCGAAAAACTGATCTTCCACGCATGTAGGCAAAGCGGTGGCTCGCCGACCTCTTTAGTTAGTCGCGGCGCTTCATCGCCTTGGTGATAGGCAGCATCCCCCACCACAGCAAAACCCAAATGCGCGCAATGGATGCGGATCTGGTTCGTGCGCCCGGTCAAAGGCCGCGCCTCAAGCAGGCTCGTGCCATCGCCCGCGCGCTCAAGCACTTTAAACAAAGTGGTCGCCGCATCACCATTCGGCACATCGACTTCGCGTGTTCCTGACACGCTGGACTCTTTGCCAATCGGCGCATCGCAGCGAAACTCATCCTGAGCGGGATGGCCCTGCACGCGCACCAGATAGGTCTTGTTGACACGACCTTCGGCAAATTCTTTCTGCAACCGTCCGGCAAAGTGATGGCTGCGCGCCGCGATCACCAAGCCGGTGGTGTTAGCGTCGAGCCGATGTGCAGGTCTGATCTTCTGAGGGCGATAAACAATCTCAAGCGCATGCTGCAATGTGTTGCGCGTGTAGCGACCACCTGCATGCATGGGCAAGGGGGCTGGCTTGTTCAGCACCAGAAGTGCCTCGTCTTCGTAGAGCAGGGTGATATTGCTAGCCACATCAGGTTCGATGATCTGCGGATGGCGATGCAGGAGGCGATCACCTGCATGGACAAGATCAGTTGCACCCAGCACCTGATGATTTGAATCAAGCAGGTTCCCCGCGCGACATTGCTCGTCCCAATGTTCGGGAGGCATATGCCCGAGCAAACGGCTGAAGGTCTCCAGCACGGTGAAGCCCTCGCATTCCTGCGGGACACGCAAGGGGCGGAACACATCATTCGGCACGCTACCAGGTAGCGGGTTCATCGCCGCGCGCAGGGCAAGATTGCGTGCCTCCACCAGCTCGGCAGTCTTCTCGCTGTCGGTACGATAACACCATGGGCAGGATTGACCCGGCACATAGCGCACGTCGCTTTGCTCTTCCGCTGTGAGCGGTGACAGGCATGCAAAACATTGCGCAGCATCGGAGGCTTGCAGCGACGGGTCCACGCCGACGCGCTGGTCGAAGACGAAGCAATCGCCTTTGTAATGTGCGCCGCCGCATTCCTCGAAATATTTCAAAATGCCACCGTCGAGTTGCAGCACATTGCGAAAGCCTTGGGACTCCATATAGGGGCCAGCTTTTTCGCAGCGGATGCCGCCGGTGCAGAACATGACGATGGTCTCGTCCTTGAGTTCCTCAGGCAGTTTGGCAACGGCGGCGGGGAAGTCACGGAAATGATCGACGCCAGCCGGCAGGGCATTTTCAAACGTGCCGAGCTTCACCTCGTAATCATTGCGCGTATCGAGTAGCGTGATTTTACGC
Source organism: Beijerinckiaceae bacterium (assembly GCA_947453155.1). Classification (GTDB taxonomy): domain Bacteria; phylum Pseudomonadota; class Alphaproteobacteria; order Rhizobiales; family Beijerinckiaceae; genus Terripilifer. Next base: position 17,832 of record CANGFE010000042.1, read on the forward strand.
CCCTCATCCAGCCAGGCCTTTAATTGCGCGGGCGCCAGTTTGGGTGATGTGCGCTTGGCCGGATCAATGCCGGGCACGCCAAAGGCGATGATCTCGCGCTTAATCCGCACCAGCATGCGCCGGAAGGGTTGATCGGCCGTGTAACTATATTTGGCGGCCAATGGCTCAAGGCCGGGGATTGCGCGCAAGCGGGCCAAGAGAAGCTCGATCGCGTCAGCCGCGCCAGCGACAAAAAGATTGATGCCCTCAGTGCTCAGCAAAATCGTGCCGCGCAAGTTTTCTGCGCCACAAAATGCGAGCAGCTCTGTGCGCAGCGCCTGTAGCTCTTGCAAGGGCGCAAAGCGATAGGCCGCAATATTGACGATCGAGCGATTGGAGGGGGTTTTGAGGTCGGAAGTCATCTGCCCGTTATAGGGAAACGGGCCATATCCATCAACCGTCTGCCCCATCCGTCATTGCGAGGAGCCGACGGCGACGCAGCAACCCAGAAGCCGCACATGAGCTCTGGATTGCTTCGCTCGCAAGGACGGTGAAGGCGTCACGCCTTCACCCCGCGCGTCTTCCACAAGGACCAGCCCACACCCGCCGCCAAAATCGCGAAGGTGATGGACAGCGACACAATCGGCGGGAATTTTGTCAGGCCAAACAGATCAGCTAAGAAAATCTTCGAGCCGATAAAGATCAGCAGCACCGCCAAAGCATATTTCAGATAGTGGAAACGGTGCACCATGGCCGCCAGCGCAAAGTAGAGCGCGCGCAGCCCGAGAATGGCAAAGATATTCGACGTATAGACGATGAACGGATCGGTCGTGATCGCGAAAATTGCGGGCACACTATCCACTGCAAAGACCACATCGACAATCTCGACCATGGCAAGCGCCAGAAACAGCGGCGTGACATAGGTCGAGGATTTTCCCGTCACAGCATCTGTCTGGCGCACGAAAAACTTTTCGCCATGCAGCTGGTCGGTGACGGGCAGATATTTTTTGATGACCCGCAGCGCGCCACTCGAGCCGACATCATAATCCTTGTCGGCCGTCTTCCACATTTTGATGCCGGTGAGGATCAAAAATGCGGCGAAGACATAAAGCGTCCAGCCGAATTTCTCGACCAAAGTTGTGCCAAGCCCAATCATAATCGCGCGCAACACGATCACGCCCAAAATGCCCCAGAACAAAACACGGTGCTGATATTGGCGGGGCACCGCGAAATAGGTGAAGATCATGGCGATGACAAAGACATTGTCCATGGCCAGACTCTTTTCAATGACGAATCCGGTGACATATTGCAGTCCCGCTGTCTCGCCCAGATACCACCAGACCCAGCCACCAAAGGCGAGGCCTAGTCCGATATAGACAGCCGACAGAACAAGGCTCTCGCTCACGCCAATCTCGCGCTGCTTCTTATGCAAGACACCCAAATCAAGTGCGAGAAGGGTGGCCACAATAGCAACGAAGGCCAGCCACATCCAAATTGGTTGGCCAAGCCAGATCACATCAAGGAGGGTCATCGAATGTCCGATTTTATGAGCAATGGGCAGGGAGTAAGATCATTTTGAAAAATCGCCGCTAGTGTTGAGACTAGCGGCGATTCATCAGTCGAACAATTCCGACAGGAATGATTTTTTAGATTTGTGGCGCTTGTAATCATCATCGTCATGACGATAGGCCGCCCGTGTCATGTCTGGGCGCGGGGGCGCACTGGCATAGACAGGGCCGGGCACAGCCGGTTGACTGCGCTCAAGAATCTTGTCGAGTTCGCCTCTGTCGAGCCAGACGCCGCGACAGGTCGGGCAATAATCGATTTCAATATCAGCACGAACCGAGAGTTGAAGCCCAGTTTTACAGATGGGGCAGGCCATAGCGGAAACGGTTTCTGCGCTTCGCATGATCAGATCTTCCCCTGCTCATAGAGATCGACCAAGCGGTGTAAGCGGTCTTTCACTGCAAGCTTGCGCTTTTTCAACCGGTCGACGCGCGCCCTGTCGGGTGCCGCCCCTTTCTGCTCGATGCGAATTTCCTCATCGAGCTTGCGATGCGTGCGCTTCAAAGTTTCAACATGGGGTGTCATATGCCTCTCTCCATTCAAAATGGATCGCCATCCGTTTTTTGGGGGCGATACGGTCCGACATCGCGGAAGAATGTCCGCCAGAGGGGCCCGGTCCGTGAGAGCAAGGTGGGTATGAATTGTGCCGGTTCCAAGGCACACAGAAGCGGATCACGCGGGCTTGACCAGCCCGCTTTCGGCATTCCCATCCGCTGGGATTTTGGAAAAACTCTGTCTTTCAAAATAGAGCTCGGCTAATCTCAACGGACGTCTGGTCTTTGCGAGCGTAGCGAAGCAATCCAGAAGCCTCACAGGGGGCCTCTGGATTGCTTCGTCGCTTTGTTCCTCGCAATGACGGATAAAATTTAGCAAGATTGCAAAGGAGTTATCGATGATCGCCTACACCACTGTCGGCACCAACAACCTGCCCAAGGCCATTGCTTTCTACAAAGACTTGCTTGAAGGCATTTTCGGCGCGAAGGTTTTCTTTGAAGGCGAGGGGGGCACTGGCTGGAGCGTGTCTCCCGACAAGCCGATGTTTGCCGTGTTGAAGCCTTTCAACAAAGAACCAGCGACAGTGGGCAATGGCTCGATGATTTCGCTGGCCTGCGCCAATCCTGAACAAGTTCAAGCCTTGCATGCCAAGGCGCTCGCTTTGGGCGGCACAGATGAGGGCGCTCCCGGCCCGCGCGGTGGCGGTTTCTATGCAGCCTATTTCCGCGATCTCGATGGCAATAAAATCGGTGGCTTTTGCATGGCGTAAGGGGCGCACCCTTCAAAGGTCGCGTTGTTCGAGACGGATTGGGAGGCCATGATCCCGCTCAATCAAAAACGGGAATCACCTCTTGTCTCTGCTCACCCTCATCGCCGTCTGTGCCACCATGCTGGTGACGAATTTCCTGTCCGGCCTGTTTGGCATGGCGGGTGGGGTGATCTTGATTGGTCTGCTGCTGGTGCTTCTGCCCGTGCAGCAGGCCATGGTTCTGCATGGCATTACGCAGCTGGCGTCCAATATCTGGCGCGTGGTGGTGTGGCGCGCCTATATCCGCTGGGATATTGCGCTGGTTTATTCTATCGGCTCGCTGATCGCTTTGGCGCTTTGGTCAATCACCCGCTATGTGCCCGATAAGGCAGTCGCCTTTCTGATGCTGGGTGTGACGCCCTTTCTCACCATGGTCATGCCCAAAAACATGCGGCCTGATGCGGAGAGCAAGCCGCAAGCGATTGGCTATGGCATTGGCTGCACGGGTCTCATTCTGCTCACCGGTGTAGCGGGGCCCATGCTCGACACATTTTTTCTCGGCGGCAAATTGGAACGCCGTCAGATCATGGCGACCAAGAGCGTTTGTCAGGTCTTGGGCCATACGGTGAAGCTGATTTATTTCGCAGGCATTGTGGTTGATCCCGGCACGGTGGATTATTTCACCGCGGGTCTTGCCATTCTCATGGCTGCCATTGGCACAGCCGCGGCCAAGCCCGTTGTCGAAATGCTGTCGGACAAAACCTATCGGCTTTGGGCCAATCGCATTGTGGTGAGCGTGTCTGCTTATTACACCTGTTATGGTGTTTGGCTTTTTGCAGGACCACTCTTCAATTGAGGAGGTAACAATGGCTGATGCACAATCTCTGGATCCGCTGATCCTTGATTTGGTGGAATGGGTGGCGCGCGAGCCGCGCGCCTATCCGGAGGTGATTGATGCTTGGCGCACATCCTGTCCGCGTCTGACCGTTTGGGAGGATGCGGTCGAGCGTGGCTTCGTGCGGCGCGAAGGCGTGAGCCTTCCCTCGACCATGGTGCTTGTCACCGAGGAAGGCCGTGCTTTCCTCAAATCGCATGGGCGTCTGCACTAATCAAAGCCGCGCGCGGGCTTCTTCTACGCCGCGCTCCAGCGCTTGCTGGTAGAGCTGGCGTGCCGTTTCTGGCTCGCCCTGCATGCCTTGCACACGCAATTTCACCAAAACGCGCGGATCATAAGTTTCGGCCAAAGCATAAAGCGCGGTTGCATCACCAGCGCGCACCGCATGTTGCAGCACCAAACGGGCACTCGCAATATCGCCTGAGCGAATGGCTTCGGCCGCTTTGCCTGCGAGTTTCTGCATATCTTGCGGCTCCAGCTTTGTGACAGCCTCTGCTTTGGCCTCCACTTGCGTCTCGGGCGCGGGCAGCGTCTTCATGGCATCCGCCAAAACGCGGAGCGCCTCGCGGCGTGCGCGTTCTTCTGCTGTTTGCTCTGTGTTCACACTGGTCGGCGGTGCCTGATCAAATGAGGGCAGGGCAACGCGCGGCAGAATTTGCGTGAGTGCGGGCATGGAGCCAATCGCCATGCCAAACAGCATGGCCGTGCCCAGCGCCGTGCTGCTGATGATCATCCGCTTCAAGGACCAATCCTGTTTATCGACGAGACTGATTGAGGCCATGAGCTTCCCTCCAGGCTATTTCAAGCTTGTCACACGCGGCTGTGGCGCTTCGTCAAGCCATTTCTGGGCTGGCGCAAAACGCCGCCATCCCGGCACATCGGCGGCAAGGTTGATCTCCCGCCATTTCGGATGATGCGCACCCGCGCGCAACATCGCGAAACCTTCAAAGAAAAGCGTCGTAAATTGCGCCAGTTTTTTGGTCCGCTCAGGGTCATTTGCGGGATCGCGCGCAATGAGGATCGTGCCAAGCGCAATGGTCTCAATCTCGTTCTGGTCTTTGATGAGATCGGGATAATCCTTGCGAGACAGGCGCGCGGGATAATAATCATCCTGCAAAGCTGCCTTGTAGGGAATCTTCACAAGATGCAGACCTGCGACTTGCAAGCGGTGCAAATCATCCACGGGCTTGCCGCCGATGATGAGGGCGGCGTCAATCTCGGCACGCGCAATGCGCATCACCGCTTCATCCTGGTTCATGGGTAGGAGATTTGCGGCAATGCCCAACCGCTCAAAAATCCGGCGTGCGGTTTTTTCCTCGGGCGTGCCGATGGCAGCTGTCGCCACACGGCTCCCGTCGAGATCGCTCAAGGACTGGATGCTGCCGCGCGCAATCAGATGCACTTCTTGATGGTAGAGCCGCGCCAGATAGACGAGCTTTTTGACCAGCGGTGCGCCCGCCTGCCGGCGTGCGTCATCCAAAGCATCTGATTGCACGATGGCGAGATCGGCTTTGGCATCATCCACCAGGTTCAAGAGATCGCCTTGTTGCATCTCCATTGCGCCACCACGCGCGCGCATCATGTCGAGGAGATCGACGCCCGCACGCCAGCGCGCCGATTGCGCGTCACCCGCCAGCAAGACGAGCGGGCGGCTTTGGACTGCAGGGGGCGGGTTCTTGTCGGTGGCGCGTGCTGTCTTATCTATGCGGGCGGTTTTCGCGTGGCGCTGCTCCGCGCGGGCCTGCGCACGGGCTTCACGTGCCGCGCGCCGTTCAGCCCGACGCTCCGCACGTGTTTTGGCGCGTGGCGCGTGGGTCTCCGGTGCGCCAGCCGCAGAGGGCGGCACAAAAGACTGGGTGGCAGGCGGGGGAGTATATTGCGCGGGTGCTGGCAGGGTGCCCCATACCCAGAGTGGCAAAAACAGCGCAGCCACCCGCCATGAGGGGGGCGACCAGGAAAAACCTTTGCGGGTCATTTCGAAACGGGCCATAAACACCTGCGGCATATTTGCCTAAACCATTGCCATGAAGGATAAATTCCTGCCCCCGTCGGAACTTGTCGCAAGCTCCGAATGATCCCATCAATGAGACCGCTTCAAGGCAGCAGGGGCTGGGCAGGGGCGCCAAAGGGCCGCGCCCGGCACTTTGTCTCGCCTTTGGGCGCGCGCCGTGCTAACCGCTCCTGAGACACATTGGAGCTCCCGCTCAGGCGGGACATGACAGAGCCGACTTCACCAGCCATGGCCGATATTTTCCGCGAAATTGACGAAGATCTGGCCCGCGACCGGGCCGAGAAACTTTGGAAGCGTTTTCAGACGCCCGTCATCATTCTCGCCATTCTCATCGTGATCGCTGCGGGCGCTTGGCGCACCTATGATCACTATCGCACCAAAGCGGCTGAAGAAGCCGGCGCGCGCTTTCAAGCTGCACTTCAGCTCTCGCGCGAAGGCAAGACGAAGGAATCCGAAGCCGCTTTCGCCGAGATCGCGAAATCAGGCCCGCCCGGCTATAGCCTGCTCGCGAAATTCCGCGCGGCTGGCGACATGTCCGGCGAAGATGCCGATGGCGCGGTGAAGATTTTTGATGCCATTGCAGCCGATACATCCGTTGACGCAGGCTTCCGTGATCTGGCGCGCATGCGCGCGGCCATCCTGCGTTTGGATCAGGCTGATGCTGGTGAATTGCAGCGTCGCCTTGAGCCTCTGGCGCAAGCTGGGCAAACTTATCGTAATTCCGCGCGCGAAATGCTCGCCGCGGCTGCGCTGAAGCGCAATGATCTTGATGCAGCGGCCAAATGGCTTGATATGATTGTCACGGATGCCAATGCACCCGGTGAAATCCGTCAGCGTGCCGAAGCACTCCTCGGTCTTGTCGCGGGTGGCAAGAAGTAAGGTTTCATGTCGTTTACAATCGCCATTATCGGCCGACCGAATGTCGGCAAGTCGACGTTGTTC
>CANGFE010000043.1 GCA_947453155.1 Beijerinckiaceae bacterium
AGCGGGCCTTGGCCTCTTCGAGCTGGCTGCGCAGATCTTCTGCCGATTGATGGAGATTGTCGCGCCGCGTGCGGGCGGCGCGGGCATAGGTGGAATAGGCGAAGTGGCTGGTGTCAGCCACGCCCGAGCGCTGCTCTTCAGCGGCGATTTCCCGATCGAGTTCACCCGCCATGCGCGCGAATTCGGCGATCATGGTTTCGATCTGGGCGACGCGTCGGCGTTTCTCTTCCGCCTGGAAGCGCTTCAGCCTGACCAATGTATCCCGCGATTTCATCACTCGAGACTCCAAGACGCAGTGACAACCCACACGCGGGCGCTTGCGAGGCGACCAGCGCGAAACGTTTCCGCGAGACAAGGTGATCATGACGGCTCAAAGTTGCTCTTTCCTTACCGTGACGCCAAAGAAACAGAAAAAAGCCACAAGGTGGCTGACAGGGGCATGGTTTTGCATGCTATTCCAAGGATGTGGGTGATTCGGGCTGTCCTGCGCCCCGCGCGTAACGGTCTGTTAACCCTATTGGTTAACAGTCTGGTCTGAAGCCAAAGGCGATTTGCCCGCGGCGAGTGTCGGGTGTCGAGTCGGGAGAGAGGTTTAGCGGTCGGCGTTAAACTGGTTCCTGGGCAGGGGTCTAAGGCTAAAAATCAAGCAAAATCAGGTTCTTGTGTGTCTCTCACGCAGCGGAATCTGGGCACTTGAAGGCCGGAATCACTGTTTGTTAACCATCTCTCGTTAATGTTGATGAGCCGGGATTTTTAAACCGCGCTCTTTGGTGGTTTGCGCCGATCGCGACTGGCAAAGGGCTAGGGTGGGGACCTCACATGCGGGTACTTTTGATTGAAGACGACAGCGCCACGGCGCAGAGCATCGAGCTGATGCTCAAGTCAGAGAATTTCAATGTCTACACCACCGATCTTGGTGAAGAAGGCATCGATCTTGGCAAGTTGTATGATTACGACATCATTCTGCTGGATCTGAATCTCCCCGACATGTCGGGTTACGAGGTTCTCCGCAGCCTGCGTGTCGCCAAGGTGAAGACACCGATCCTCATTCTCTCGGGCCTTGCTGGCATTGAAGACAAGGTGAAGGGTCTGGGCTTCGGCGCTGACGATTATCTCACCAAGCCTTTCCATAAGGACGAAATGGTCGCGCGCATCCACGCGATCGTGCGTCGCTCGAAGGGCCATGCTCAATCCGTCATCACGACCGGCGATCTCGTCGTCAATCTCGACCAGAAGACGGTTGAAGTGGGCGGCGCGCGCGTTCATCTGACGGGTAAAGAATATCAGATGCTCGAGCTGCTCTCGCTGCGCAAGGGCACGACGCTGACCAAGGAAATGTTCTTGAACCATCTCTATGGTGGCATGGACGAACCGGAATTGAAGATCATCGACGTCTTCATCTGCAAGCTGCGCAAGAAGCTCGCCAATGCCAGCCAGGGTCGCAATTACATTGAGACTGTCTGGGGCCGTGGTTATGTGCTGCGCGAGCCCAATGAAATCGAAGAGCGCGTCTCGGCGTAAGGCTCCGAACAGAAATCAAAAAAGCCCCGCTTTGTCGGGGCTTTTTTTATGCTGCTTCCTGAACCGTCATTACGAGGAGCCGAAGGCGACGAAGCAAACCAGAGGCCTCACGTGCGGCCTCTGGTTTGCTTCGCTTTGCTCGCAATGACGGGTGAGCGCGCGGTTATCCCAAAAATGTATCGGACAGCAATTTCACATTGAGCCCGATGATCAGGAGCGCAATGGCCCAAGCCACACCCGCAAGCCAACGTGAGATGACGAACGAGCCCATGGTCTTGCGGCTTGAAACAAATTGCACCAACGGCACAATGGCGAAGGGCAATTGCATCGACAGAATAACCTGGCTCAACACCAGAAGTTTCGCCGTGCCTTCATCGCCATAAAGAATGGCAACAATCAAAACAGGAATGATGGCCAGACCGCGTGTCAGCAAGCGCTGCACCCATGGTCTCAGCTTCAAATGGAGGAAGCCTTCCATGACGATTTGACCTGCCAATGTGGCAGTCACTGTCGAATTAAGGCCCGAGGCCAAAAGCGCCACGCCGAATAATGTCGCAGCCAAAGACATGCCGAGTGCAGGCGCTAATAATTCATACGCCTGTTCGATTTCCACCACATCGGTGCGTCCTGTTTTATGGAAAACAGTCGCTGCCAAAATCAGAATGGCGCCGTTGACGAAAAGCGCCAGCATCAGGGCGATGGTGGAATCCCATGTCGCAAAGCGAATGGCGCTGCGGCGTCCTTCGTCATTGCGCGGAAAAGCGCGCGTCTGCACGATGGATGAATGCAGATAAAGATTATGCGGCATGACGGTGGCGCCAATAATGCCAATGGCAATATAAAGCATGGCCTGATTGGTCGCGATGTCGCCTGATTGTTTCAACGCCGCACCGATCTCTGCAGCGGCGGGTGCGGCAATGGCAATCTCATAGATGAAGCAGCCCATGATCGTGACAATCAGCACGATCACAAAAGCCTCCAGCCAGCGGAAGCCTTTTTGCATCAGCCATAGCACCAGCACGGCATCAATGGCGGTGATGAGGCAGCCGGCCACAAGGGGAATACCAAAGAGCAATTTCAGCGCAATGGCCGTGCCAATGACTTCCGCCAGATCACAGGCAATGATCGCGATTTCGCAGGCCAGAAACAAAACGAAATTGACGGGCTTGGAATAATGCGCGCGGCAAGCCTGGGCGAGATCAAGCCCTGTGGCAATGCCAAGCCGGGCCGCCAAAGCCTGCAAGACAATCGCCATGAGATTGGACAGCAGAATGACGCTGAGCAGCGTGTAGCCAAATTGCGATCCGCCAGCGATGGATGTCGCCCAATTGCCGGGATCCATATAGCCAACGGAGACGAGATAGCCCGGCCCCGCAAAGGCCAGAAATTTGCGGATGAGAGAAGCGCCTTCCGGCACAGCCACGCTGGCGTGATGCTCGCCAAGGCTGCGTGTGCCTGATGCCAAGTCGGCTGGCCGATGGACCGACTGACCGGCGGTCTCCTCCGCTTTCACTCCACGCACTCCTGCTCAGGACATTTCAAACAACGCCATTTTGGCGCGGCTTGGCAAAAGGCGCAAATTGAAAGGCGCGCGTCGATCAGGTCGCGCGCGCGGCAATGGTCACATGATCGGGAGCAATGTCGACGCCCACCGACATGCCGCTCTCGCGCGCCACGAGCCCCGCATAGAAGGGCTGAATGCCATGCGCATCGACACTGCCGTTTTCTGGCGTGCCAGCCAGTAGGGCTGGCACATGATGCGCGAGTTTTGCATTCGGGCCTTTGGCATCCACGTGCATGGAGGCGCCGTCCTCGCCGATTATTGTGACAATGATCTCGCCGCCGCGCGGAACAGCCGCTTGCGCGATGAGGCAAAGATTCAAAACCAGCTTCACTTTATTTTTGGGCATGAGCACGCGCGGCACATTCCATGTGATCTTGGTCTTGTCATCTTCCATCAGGCCGCGGACGACCTTTTCTGCGTCACCCGTGTCGATGGCGGCACCCGCCGAGCCAGCTGCGCCGAAAGCCAGGCGGCAGAATTGCAGTCGGGCCGAGGCGGTCGTGGCCGAGCGTTTGATGAGATCGACGGCGAATTGGCGCATCTCCTCGTCTTTTTCGTCATCCAAAACTTCAAGCCCGTTCACAATGGCGCCGACGGGCGAAATGACATCGTGGCAGACGCGCGAGCAGAGAAGTGCTGCGAGATCGAGAGGGTCAAGCGAGACGAGAGACATGCCGAAATCCGTGTCATGGCGTGACAAAACGCCGGAAGCTTCACTTTAGGGGCGCTGCAACATACCCCGAATCAATTTGGCCGATCACGCTGGCCTGAAGCCGTCTTAGCCCGAGGATGCGCGCTTTGGAACGCGGCCTGGTCAGTTTTTCCTTGAGGCACGGGGCTTTTTGGGCACAGGGTGGGACAATGGAAACGTCCAAACACGATTCGGCCGAGGCGCAGCTCGCCTTGGCTTTCGCGCAAGCCGCCGTCTCGGCAGGCGCGTTGATCATGGACGTCTATCGTCGCGACTTCCGCATGCGCATGAAATCGGATTCCAGTCCGGTCTGCGAAGCCGATGAGCGCTCCGAAGAATTGATCTTGCAAGAGCTCGCAAAGGCCTGTCCCGGCGTGCCGGTGGTGGCCGAAGAATCAGTCTCGAAGGGCCATGTGCCTCAGCTCGAGCGCAGCTTTCTGCTGGTTGATCCACTCGATGGCACGCGCGAATTTGCCAGCCGCAATGGCGAGTTCACCGTCAATATCGCGCTGGTTCGCGATGGGGCGCCGATCTTGGGCGCGCTTTATGCGCCCGCCTTTGGCCGGCTGTGGCTATCGGCCGGCTCGGCCGCCTATGCTTGCGATGTCGCGCCTGGCGAGCGCGTGCCGCCCTTGGGTGGCATGCGTCGCATTGAAGTGCGGTCTTTGCAGGGGCGGGAGCCTGTGGCGGCCGTGAGCCGTTCGCACCTCAATGATGAAACCAAGGCTCTGATGACGCGCCTTGGCGCGCAGGACATGCGCCAGGCAGGCTCGGCGATGAAATTTTGCCTGATCGCGGAGGGGCGCGCGGATGTCTATCCGCGCATTGGCCCGACGATGGAATGGGATATTGCGGCGGGCGATGCAGTTTTGCGCGCGGCCGGTGGGCTTGTCACTTTGCTGGATGGTTCGCCGCTCCATTATGGCCGCGCCGATAAGGGTTTTGCCTCGCCCGATTTTGTCGCTTTCGGCGATCGCGCACAGATTGCGCGTTTGCGCTGATCATCGCGATCCACGGCAAGAGATCTTTAACCATACCCCGCTAGGGTCAAACTCAGCTTTTTGCCCTTATTTTGCCACGGCCTAGCCGGACAATGGTTCAGCTTTCGACCGGTGGTCGATGAGAGGACGCGTCATGAAAAAGATTGAGAAATCCCGTCGTGAACTTTTGCTGAGCGGCGCTGCATTTGCAGCTGCTGGCCTTGGCGCGACACAAGCGCTGGCGCAGCAAGGCGCGCCTCAACGTTTTACGACGAATGAGCTCGTCGATAATGGTCATCGCTTCTTTGGCTCCATGTCGCGCGGTCTTGCGCAAGTCGTGGAAGAGGCGACCAAGCGTTGGGGCCAGCCCAATGCTTATATTCTGGGCCAGGAAGCCGCAGGCGCATTCATCGCGGGCGCACGTTACGGCGAAGGCCAGATGTATACGCGCAATGCCGGACAGCAGAAGATTTTCTGGCAGGGCCCCTCGATTGGCTTTGACGCGGGTGCCGATGGCGCGCGTACCATGATGCTGATTTACAATCTGCCATCTACCAATGGAATTTTCCGTCGCTTCGGTGGCGTGGATGGGTCGGCTTATTTCGTCGCGGGCTTTGGCTTCACGGCTTTGACGGCGGACGACGTGATTGTCGTGCCAATCCGCGCAGGTATGGGCGCGCGTTTGGGCGTGAATCTCGGCTATTTGAAGTTTACGCCGGCCTCGACGTGGAACCCCTTCTGACGTCGAGCTGACGATTTTTCAAAGTTTTGAAGCGCGGCCTGAGATCATCTCACGGCCGCGTTTTCTTTTCGGTTTTATGGTGATGGCGTTGAGCGACGCTGCAAAATCATGGGCATGCCGCCCTGCGGGCGAAGCGTCACGCGCTGCACGGGCTCAGGAATATGGTCTGGCAGAGGCGCGAGCTGAAAATGTTTCAGCACATGGGCAAGCAGAATGACAGCTTCCTGAATCGCAAAGCCCATACCGATGCAAATGCGTGGGCCCGCGCCAAAGGGTAGATAGGCAAAGCGATCAATCTTTTCGCGCGCGCCCGGCATGAAGCGTGCGGGATCAAAGAGGTCAGGATCTGTCCAAAGCTTCTTGTGTCGTTGCACAAGCCAAGGTGACACGACCATGCGCGTGCCAGCCCGAATATGGAAAGTGCCGATACGATCAGCGCCAATGGCATCGCGTGTGAGTGTCGCAGCTGGTGGATAAAGCCGCATGCTTTCTTCCAGAACTGCACGCAGAATAGGTGCCTCTTCGGGCGAGGGGCTCTCGCTCTGTGTCAGCAATTCATCGGCTTCTTGTTCGGCGCGCTTGCGCCAATGCGGATGTGTGCCGAGAAGATAAAGCGTCCATGTGAGTGCATTGGCGGTGGTTTCATGTCCTGCGCCGATAAAGGTGAGAATATTGGCGCGGATTTCGTCTTCCGATAGGCCAGCACCCGTTTCCGGATCGGCGGCCGACAAGAGCGCCGATAATAAATCGGGACGATCTGTTTGGGTTATGCCTTGCGCAAGGGCGGCACGGTGCGTGTTGATGATGGCTTCAACCGCTTCCCCAAAAAAGGCGAGTGCAGGTGCAGCTTTACGCCGACCGAAACGTGGCAACCATTCTGGTAGTCGCAGGAGATCGAGCGGATCAACGCGGCCAGCTGTTTCGAAATAATCGGTCACAGCGTGAATGAATTCGGTCGGATCGCGGCCAAGCCCTTCCGGAAAAATCGTGCGCTCCAGCACATCTAAGGTGACACGCGAAAACTCACGCGCCACATCGATCACGCGGCCTTCACGTTGGCGCTGCCAGCGTGCAACAAGCCATTGCGCCGATTGTGCCATGGCAGGCTTGTAGCCAGCGACCATGCGCGGCGTGAACAAAGGCGCCAGCAACCGACGCTGGCGGCGCCACATGTCATCTTCCGCCAGCAAGAGGCCGCCAGCTAGACCTGGGCCCAGCAAGCGTTGCTGCAAATCGTCTTTGCGATAATTGGCCGCATTGTCGACGAGCACATGCCGAATGGCCGTCGGCTCCGACACAACGCACACCTCACCAATGATGCTCGTGCCTTGCAGAATGGGCTCTTCATAATGCGCGCGTGTCCACGTGCTGAGCGGATTGCGCCGCATGGCAAAGAGCAAGGGAACGGTGCCAAGGGGTCGTTCGAGCGGTTTGGGTGCGGGCGGTCTGTGGGGCATGTGCAAGACATGGTTCGCGCCACCACTGACGGCAAGGCCTGTGATGAAACCTTTTGAAGGCGCGGCCCATAATCCTTGTCGATGCAGGGAAATGGGGTCTATAGAGGCAACGTCCCGCGCAAAATGCGGTGCGCGCTCCCTTCGTCTAGCGGTCTAGGACGTCGCCCTCTCACGGCGAAAACAGGGGTTCGAGTCCCCTAGGGAGCGCCAAACCTCACGTCACCTCACATCTATTGCGCGTTTGCGACGTGATTTTCTTCTGTGCAACGGCGCGTAGCAGCTTTGCATCATGCGCAGCGCTCTCTAATCTAACGGAGCATTTTTTAGGCTCTTTTATTTTTTGGATTTTTCTTCATGGCTATTTTTGCCCAAAGCGCCCCCGCGCCTTTGCCTGCTCTGCGGTATGAGACAGATGGTTTTCGTGTGCCCGAAGGGCGTATTATGGGACGCCATTCAGCAGGGCATTCTTTTTTAAAAGCCTTTGTTCAAGCCTCAAAAGACGCGCCTAGCATCACAGGCGTCGGTGCACTGGCGCGAACGGGCGAGGCCTTTGCGCAAGATATTCGCGCGCTGGATCCGGCTCTCCAAGCGCAATTCATTCGCCTAGATGATCAGCGCGCCATTGCGCAAAAGGGGGCGATGCATCTGGCCGATCCTTCGCTCTCCATCCACGCCCAACTTCGACAATCTGTCGGGCCTGCTGCTTATAGTTTGACGGGCGTCACGCATACGATCTCTTCCATGGGTGCTATGGGGCTGATCGCTGATCTCCTCACCGCGCCCGTGATGCCGTGGGATGGGTTGATCTGTACGTCTGATGTTGTGAAGAGCAGCGTTGAGACGTTGATGGCGGCTCAAGCGGATTATCTGCGCTGGCGCTTTGGCCAGAGTATTGCCCTTGGAGGCCCGCAGCTCGCCACTATTCCCTTGGGCGTAGATTGTGCCTCATTTGCAGGCTTTTCTGAAACATCATCCGCTCGGGCGGCGCTGGGTCTTGAGCCGGATGATGTTGTTTTCCTGTTTCTCGGGCGTCTTTCTTTTCACGCCAAGGCGCATCCGCTGCCCATGTATTTGGGGTTGGAGGAGGTGGCGCAAAAGCTCAAACGCAAGCTCGTGCTCATTCAATGCGGATGGTTTGCGAATGAATTCATTGAAAATGCGTTCCGCGATGGTGCCGCGCGATTTGCGCCTTCGGTGCGTCATATGTTTTTAGATGGGCGCCAGGATGAGGCGCGACAAGTGGCGTGGAGCGCTTGCGATATTTTCATGTCGCTGTCCGACAACATTCAAGAAACATTCGGTTTGACGCTGATTGAGGCCATGGCGGCGGGCAAGCCCGTGATTGCGACAGATTGGGATGGATATCGCCAGACCGCGCGGCATGGCGATACTGGCTTTATGGTGCCGACTTTGATGCCGGAGCGTTTTGGCGATGATCTCGCCTTGTCGCATGCCGCGGGCTCCATCACCTATGATCAATATTTGGCGCAAGGGAGCGCGCTTGTTCACGTGGATCTGCGCGCTCTTTGTGAGGCGATTGAGCAACTGGTGCGCGCGCCTGATTTGCGCAGGCGCATGGGTTTGGCCGGACAAAAGCGCGCACAGCTTATGTTCGATTGGTCGGTCATTCTGAGCGAATATCAGACATTCTGGACTGAACTGGCGGCGCGACGTGCGCGGGCGGCGCATGATGTCGCGCCTCGTCCGGCCACGCAGCTTGATCCTGGGCATTTGTTTGCGACTTATCCAACGCAGCGGATCAATGGATCTAGGCGTTTTGTCTTGCGCGAAAATGTCAGTGCTTGGCAGGAAATCGCGCAGCACGCATTGTTTGGTGCGGCCACCGTCAAGGCCGAGCTGGTGTCAGTCATTCTGCAAAAGCTGCGCGAGGGGCCGATCAGCTTGCAAGAGATCACAGACCAAGTCGCGTGGCCCGATGGCGACCATGTCATCGAGACTGTGTCGCAACTGGCAAAAATGGGCCTTGTAGAGCAGGCGTGAATTCGGGCGACCGCTTAATCTGCAAGGGCGTTAGGCGGAATCACATAGACGTTGAAGGTCCAAGGGCGGCCAACGGCATTCCAGATCTGGCGTTGGATTGTGTGCTCAATCACCTTGCTGCCATTGCCTGCAAAGCGGCCTGCGCGGCGATTGCAGGGTTCATCATCCTTGCGGCAGATGGCCAGGAGGCCATGCGCCTTGAGCCCGTCACGTGTCACCCAAGGGGCCCAGCGGAAATTAAAATTATTGAATTCGGATGTGTTGTCTTTCGAGCGAAATGCGACCGCCATGGCATAGTCGCGTTCGCCGGCCACATAGCGCAGCGGTAGGCCTGTTTCGCGCGTCCAAATGTCCATGGCTGCGTCGGCCATTTCATCGCGCGGCATGGAATAATGGCTCTCGTCAAAGCGCAAATAAAAATAGGGCAGGGCTGCGGAGACGGTGAGGCAAGCCACGATCATCACGCCGACCAGGATGCGCGTATATTTGATGGCGTGATTGAGGGAAGGGTTGATCACGCTCACGAGCAGGGGTGGGACAAGCGCGAGAATGGAGACGGCGAAGGGAATGCCAAGCGCTGTATGGCCAACAGCACCCGCAATGAGCGTCAAGACGAAAGGTGCGAAGGCCAAGACATTGATGAAAGAGGGGCCGTGAATGCGCCCCATATCATTGCGCGCCTCTGCTTTGCCGCCGCGCCAGCGTGCAAAGATCAGCAAAGCGGCGGGCAGGATGAAGAAAGCGAGATTGCCGATGATGAATTCAAAATATTGATTGGCAATGGCGCGGTCGGCTTTGTCGATGCGGTCTGCCAGATAGAAAAAGGGTTGAAAGCCGTCTTTCACGAGCCAAAGCAAATGCGGCAGGAAGACGAGAAAGGCGCCGACGGTTGAGACATAAGGCGCCGCTGAGCGGAAATAGTCGCGCCGTCCATGATGCGTCAGTGCTGCAAAAAAGCAGGTCGCAACCAGAATGGCTCCGTAATATTTTGATAGAAGTGCAAAGCCAGCCAAGACGCCGCATAGAAGTGCATGAAACGCGCGGCATGTTTCAATCGATCGGACGAAGAAATAGAGCGTCCATGGCCAGATCGACAGCAGGATTGTGTTGGCGTTGAAGCGCTGCGCGTTGAATTGGTAAAAAGGTGTGACCATCAACAGCAGAACGCCGAGCAATTGCATGCGGCGATTGCTGAAGCGGCCGATCAGTGCCCAAGCACCAGCCAGGCCAATCGCGCCATTGAGCTCGCTCAAAAACCAGAAGGAGAAATTGGTTTTCGGGAAAACCGCAAACCAGAGGCCCGCAATCCACGACCAGAAGGGTGGGTGCTTGTAATAGCCAAGGTCGAATTCGCGGCCCCAAGTATAGGCTTCCAGCGAGTCCGCATGGAGGCCGCGGCCTGTTGAAATGGTCGCAAAACTTGCCCAGACGAGCGCATAGATTAAAATCAGCGCGATGCCAGGGACGGCATGCGTGCGCAGCATCGCCAGCCGGCGATTGAGTGCGTGGCCGACATTCTGGCCAACAGCGGCCAAAGAGCGGCCCATATGCGCGAGTTCGTCTTGTTCTGAACCGCTGGTGCGAATGCCGCGTGTTTGTGCGGCGAAGAAGATAGCCGTCAGCAGCGCGATGGATGAAAAGGCCAGCAGGGCGCCCAGATAGGGCGTGTGTGGGTCCATCACTGGTGCAAAGCGCGGCGGCGCGAGTGCTTGAAAAGCGTAAGCAATGGTCAAAGCCGCGCAAAACAACCCGCCGCTGGCATCAAACAAAATGGCGAAGATCGCCACAGGCACCAGCAGTTCAAGAAAGCCATAGCGGTTTGGTACCACATGAAAGCGCAGTTCAATGGCAAAGATGGTCGTGACGAAGAAGGAGATCAGCAAATATTGCGTCGCCTTCGGAATCCGCCGCAAGCGTTTGAGGCTTTGACGCAGAAAGCTGCTGTCGTGGCGTGTGCCCATGCGCACGGCAATAGCGGCGCCCATTGTGAGAGCCATCACCAGCGGCATCAGAAACCAAGGTGTGCCTTGCAATGGCGAGGCAAGACCAATCAGGGCTCCAAACAAGGCCGCGCTGACAAGCGTCCTCATGCCGTCACGCGCGGGCGTGGCCTCGGCCGATGTTGGATCATGATCTTGCCCGAGGCTCATGCAGGATTCCGCTGCGGTAAAGAGGGAGTTTTTCTATGGTCTAGGCTCAGCTTTGTAAATCGGAAAGCAGTCAAAAGAGCGGCACGCTAGAGGCTTCTGCTCTGGCGTGCCTTGCAATTTGTACAGAAAGCTTTGGTTATTTATTGGCTTCCGCCAAATAGCTGCCATCCATATAGCGGGCTGCATCTGTCAGGGTCTTTTTGGGCTCCGCATATTCAGAGCGCAGGCGCATGACCGTTTTGAGGCCTTCGTCGCTGATTTTGAGATCGCGATAAATGCCGCCCTTCGCATCTGTGAGAACAGCATAGGCCTTTTCAGCCGCGGGACGCTCCATGCCCTTCATACGTGCGAGGAAGATGGTGAGTGCTTCTTCCTTATTGGCAGGATTGGCGAGCCAGCCCACTGATTCCTTGAAGCCTTTAATGAAAGCGACAATCTGCGCGCGGTTCTTTTCCGCATTGTCGCGCTTGGCCGCGCCGACAATGCCTTGATAGGCGCCCAGTTCATCGGTGGCGCGGATGAGGCGCTTGAAGCCCTTGGCTTCTGCTGCCAGATCAAGCGGCGCATTGAGAAGCGTGGCGTCTTGCTCGCCTTTGAGGAGCGCTTCGAGACGCTGCGCGCCACCGCCGACCTTCACCCATTTCACATCGGCATCGGTCATGCCGTTTTTCTTCAGCATTTCACGCTGCACGAATGCAAAGCCGGTGGTCATGGCGTCGACCGAGAAAGTCTTGCCTTTGAGATCTTTGATCGAGGCGACATCGGACTTGGCCATGACGCTCAACATGCCATTGTCGACGCCAAAGAGCGCCACAAAGCCTGCATTGGCTGGCACGTCGGGGGATTCACCCTGTCCTTCATTATAGGCAATGATGTTATCGACCGCGGTGAGCGCCAGATCATATTTCCCATTGAAGAGATTTTTGGCCATTTCGACTGAATTGGGCGTGATGTCGAGAACGGGCTCGACATTGTTCTTTTTGAAGAAGCCTTTTTCCTGGCCGATCCAGAACGGCCAATTGGATGCGCCAGCAAAAGCGACGACTTTGAATTCGGCAGCGGAGGCCGAAAGGCTGGCAGTGAGCGTAAAGCCCGCCACCAGTGCAGATCGTAGAAACTTCATGCTCACCATGTTGATTTCCTCCGGGGGTGACGGCCCTTTTGGGCTCGTTTTTTTTGAAAACATTTTTAGCCGCGCTGCATGCCCCAGCGCCGAACGGTCTTGGCTTCAATGAGGCGGAAGATCACCGCTTCAATGATGAGACCGACCGCCATGACCGTGAGCAGGCCTGCAAAGACCGATGCTGTGTCGAGCGTGTTGCGCTTTTCGAAAATATACCAGCCGAGACCGCCTTGGCCCGAAGACACGCCGAAGACGAGTTCGGCGGCGATCAATGTACGCCAAGCAAAAGCCCAGCCGATTTTGAGGCCCGCCAGAATGGCCGGAAATGCGGCGGGGATCAGAATGCCGAAGACAAAGCGCAAGCCCTTGAGACCGAAAGTGCGGCCTGCCATGCGCAAAGTCTCTGACACAGAGAGAAAGCCCGAATGCATGTTGAGCGCAACCGCCCAGAGCACCGAATGGACGATGACAAAAACAAGCGAAGGACGGCCAAGGCCAAACCACAACAGTGCCAGCGGCAGAAGCGCAATGGCGGGTAGCGGATTGAACATGGCTGTGAAGGTCGAGAGGAGATCGGTGCCGATGCGGCTCGTCACGGCAACAGTGGTGAGGACGGCTGCGATGGTGAGGCCGATGAAATAGCCGATCACCAATGTTTGTAAGGTGACCGAGAGGCGCGCGGGGATGACGCCCGAGGCAAAGCCATCTCGCAGAGCTTCCAACGTATCGAGAAACGTCGGGAATGACAGCGGGCTATCGATGAAGCGCGCGTAACTCTCCCAGATGAGCGCTACAGCGAGCAAGATGAGGCCGCGACGCACCGCGCCATTGGCCGCAAGCTTTTCAAACAGAGAAAGTGGCTTGGCCACATCGCCGAGTTCCTTCGGCGCAGTGACATCGCATTCAATTTCCGCGCGCTGGGGGAGGGGGAAGCGTGTTTTGCTCATGTCATGCCCCTCAATGCGCAACATCTTGGCCGTCGAAGAGCATGTGCGAGATGCGCCCTGTCGCTTGCGCAAATTCGGGGCTTGTGCGTTCTTCCAGGCCCAGATGGTCGCAATTGATCTCGGCACGCACCTGGCCCGGATGGGGCGAGAGCACGACAATGCGCGAACCAATCACGACAGCCTCGTCAATCGAATGGGTAACGAAGACAAGCGTGAAGCCAATATCGTCCCAGAGTTGCAAAAGCTCTTCCTGCATTTTGCGGCGTGTCAGCGCATCGAGCGCGGCATAGGGCTCGTCCATCAACAGAACGTCGGGCTTCATCGCCATGGCGCGCGCAATAGCGACGCGCTGTTTCATGCCGCCTGACAGCATGTGCGGATAGGCATCGGCGAATTTGGAGAGATTCACTTTGCCCAAAGCATCCAGCGCGCGTTCTTTGGCTTCCGCAGCGCTGACGCCATTCACTTGCATGGGGTAGGTCACATTATGCAAAACCGTTTTCCACGGCAGCAATTGATCAAATTCTTGAAAGACCATCATGCGATCAGGGCCGGGGCCTTCGATCACGCGGTCTTTCAGAGTCATTTTGCCTTCAACCGGGTGAAGGAAGCCGGCCATGGCTTTGAGCAAAGTGGATTTGCCGCAACCGGATGGTCCGAGCAGGACGAGACGTTCATGACGGTGGATGTCGAAACTGACGCGATAGGTCGCCGTCACCAGATGGTCGGGTGTTTTATATTGCAGCGTCACACCATCAACGCGCAGCAAGGGTGCGTTGGCATGGGCTTGCATTGAAACTTTTTCCATCACGTCAACCATGTCACTTCCGTTCAGAAGAGGCCGGCCCGCAGAGGGCCGGCCTTTCGTGAGTGTTTAGTTGCTCGCGGTATTGGCGAGATCAGGCACGACCACATCTTGCCATTTGGCCGGAATGTTTTTCAGCCCGCCCGTGCGGCCCATGAAATCGGCCAGTGTCTTCACACCATGCAGCGCGACGCCGAAATCATCTGGCATGGCTTTCAACATGGCGGTGACTTTGGCTTCATCCAGCAGCTTGGATGGCTCGACCTTGAGATAGATGGCTGCAGCCTTGGCGGGGTCTTTGCGGATCACATCATTGGCTTCTTCGAGTGCCTTGATCAGCACGCCGGCCATTTTCGGATTGGCCTCGATCCACTTCTTCGTGGCGCCTGCGGCCAAGAAGGTTGAGCGGCCACCGAAAGCTTCTTCAGACGAGGTGAGAACCTTGGCCTTGCCGCTATCCAGCACGAGCTGTGTGAAGGGCGGCGTGGCAAAATAGGCTTTCACTTCTGTGCCACCGGTCAGCATGGCGTTGAGTGATTCAGGATGGGGCAGAGCCACAACCTGCGGCTTCATCTTGTCCTGATTGCCTTTGCCAAAGCGCTTTTCGGCGATCATCTGCAAAGCATACATTTGCGGCGAAACGAGCGCCGGCATGGCGATTTTGTCAGTCGGTGCCAGGTCTTCGATTGTCTTTGCATCGAGCTTGTTCGAGACCAGCACGAGCGGCGAAGAATTGACGCCCGCAATCCCGAAAATCTGCTGCGGTGAATTGCGTGCCTTGTCCCAGGCAATCAGCATGGCAGCGACACCATAGACGCCCACATCAACCGAGCCTGAGAGCACGGCATCTTGCATGGCAGCCGAACCCGAGAAGCGCTGGTAGGTGGCTTTGGTCTCAATGCCTGCGGCCTTGGCGTGTTTTTCAATGAGCTTCATGTCATCGACGATGAACATGGGCAGAAAGCCGATGCCAAAGCCGATGCCGATTTTGGTTTCACTTTGCGCACGTGCGCCTTGCGGGGCAGCGAGCAGGGCGGCCGCGAGGCCAAGTGCTGTAGCGATTTTACGCATCATGACGTTTCTTCCCCTTGTGACGTTTCGTTTCTGCTCATGCCGCCTTGGCTGGCTCTAAAGCCATGGCGAGCACAACCATGACCGGTCTGTTGGTTTTGTTCTTCAGCGTGCGCGATTCACCCGGCGCAATGCGGCAAGAATCATGCGGCTTTAAAGCCACTTCTCCTTCGGGTGTTTCAATCGTGAGTTCACCTTCGACGACGAAATAGATTTTCTCCATCGGCGAGGCATCAGGGTCTGTGTGCCCGCCGGGGAGAATCTGCGACATGCCGAGCCACATCTGTGATGAGGGGCCGGCTTCACGTCCCTGCAAACGTAGGCAGCGCATATCGTAATGGGCGGCTGGATAATAAGCGGGAGCTTCCGAAAAGCGCGTCACATGCATGGATTTTGCTCCTTAGCGCTTGGGATCAAAGAGAACGCGGTCACGCGCCGAACCCATGACAGCAACATAGGCTTTTGCTGCATCTTGCAGTGCATAGATGGCGCGCTCTTCGATGGGGAAAGGCTTGAGTTTGCCAGCGGCAAAACCCGGACCAAGCTCGCGCAGCACGGCGCCGGTGGCGACCGAGTTCAGTGCTAGCGAGTCGATGCCCACATAAGTGTGGCGGCCGCGATAGAATTCGAAAATGTTGAATTGCACGATCTTGTCGATAGCCGCGATCAGGATCTGGCGGCCGAGAATGGCGAGCGCCTTATGCGCATCCTGAAAATAGGGGTCGCCGACGGTGTTGTAGACAATGTCGGCACCTTTGCCTCCGGTCATGTCGCGCACTTGCGTGGCGACATCGCCCTTGGATTTATCGACGATCTCGACAGGTGCTGAGGAAAAGCCCGCATAGGGCTCGGTCTTGCGCACGACGCCAATCACGCGCGCGCCCTGCCAAGCGGCAATCTGCGCTGCAGCCTGACCAACTTTGCCATTCACGCCCATGACAAGAACAGTTTCTCCCGCCTTCGGCATGCCAGCGCGGCGGAAGCCTTCAATGGCGGTGACGAAAGGCACGCCAATGCCAGCGGCTTCATAAATGGAAATGTTATCTGGCTTCATCACCAGCGCGTCTTTTTCGACAACGAGGTGAGAGGCATGTGTGCCGTCGCGGCGAATCCCAAGATCGCCTGACGAGCCGAAAACTTCTTTACCCAAAAGTTCGGCGGGGCCATCCACGACAACGCCCGCATAATCACGGCCCGGTGTGCGCGGGAAGATCGCATAAGGCATCATGCCGATGGCGGCTTTCACATCCGACGGATTGACAGCGGCCGCGCGCAGCTCAACGATCACGTCATCAGCCTTGGTGCGTTGCAGGCGCAGTTTTTCGACCGTTGGCGTGACGTGGTCAGCATCCACCGCCTTTTCATGCAGACGCAGGCAGGTGGCTTCGACTTCGCCGAGAATTTGATCGGACATACTTTTCACTCTCCCGTTTATTTTGTTCAGGCGAAGCCGAGCATCGCGCGGGTGTCGCGCGCGGTTGCAATCTGGCCGCCAAGATCTTCCACCATGCGACGTGCTTTTTCGACGAGCGCAGCATTGGATTCTGCCAACACGCCCTTGGACAGATAGACGCCATCCTCAAGGCCCACACGCACGTGCCCGCCCGCGAGATAGGATTGTGCCACGCTGGTGAAAGCATGGCGGCCAATGCCAATGGCAGTGAAATGCGCGTCAGCAGGCAAAAGCGAGCGCGCATAGAGCACGGTTTCCGGCGAAGGCTGAAAACCGTAAGACACGCCCATGACGAAAGAGGTGAGTACGGGTCCCTTCAGCGTGCCGTCTTTGATCAGATCATGCATGAGGGCAATGTCGCCGGAATCGAACAATTCGATTTCGGGCTTCACGCCAGCCTCATTGATGACCTTGGCCATGCGGCGCACGTTTTTGGGCGTGTTGATGACAACCTGTCCGCCCGAATTCATCGTGTTCAAATCAAGGGTGCAGATTTCGGGCTTTAGCAGCGCAATATGTTCGACGCGCTTTTCGGGTGCGAGCAATGTCGTACCTGGGCCTGCCACTTTGGGATCTTCGTCCGATGGCACAAAGCGCCCGCCCGGTCCCGTGGTGATGTTGAGGATCACATCCTTGTTGCGCGCGCGGATGCGCTCCACCACGTCTTTGTAATAAGCAATTTCCATCGATGGCTTGCCGGAGCCCGGCTCGCGTACATGCAAATGCACAATGGCTGCACCCATCTCCGCAGCGGCCAAAGCCGAATTAGCAATTTCTTCGGGCGTGATCGGCAGATAGGGCGTTTGCTCCGGTAAGGTGAGATTGCCGGTGATGGCGCAAGTGATGAAAACCTTGTCGAGCGGACGGCGCATGTGGCGTTCCTTCAAAGCGCGCGGCCGCCATCGACGGTGATCGTCGTGCCGGTCGAATAAGTGAGATGCGTGGCGCAAGCGAGCACGGCAGCAGCCACATCATCGGCTGTCGCCACACGCTTCAGCGGCGTCGAGGCGGCGGTCTTGGCGTTGAACTCCGCGCCGCGTCCGGCGACAAAGCCTGTGTCCACCACGCCGGGCGAGACATTCATCGCGCGGATTTCGGGCGCCAATGCGCGGGCGAGTGATTTGGTCATGGCTTCAATGCCCGCCTTCACTGCGCCATAGGCAATGTTGGAGCCATTGCCATTATTTGCCGCAATGGAAGAAATCGACACGACCAAGCCGTCGCCAGAGGCTTTCAGCATGGGCGCGAAACTGCGCACGGTGGCAAATTGACCACGCCAGTTAATCTGGAACATGCGGTCGATGAGCTCATCATCCAGCGCATCCAGATTGGCATGCGGGATCGGCTTGGTGAAGCCTGCCGAGTTGACGAGCACATGCAGCTTGTCGCCATATTTCGCCTGCATCGCATCGCGCAATTGGAGCAGTGTGGCCGTGTCGCCAACATCTGCTGCAAAAGCGGCATGGTTGGAGCCCGGCAGGCTTTTTACAAAGGCCTGCGCTTCGGCAGCTTTGGCGGCATCATCGCGATAAGTGATCGCCACATGCGCGCCGCTTTCAGCAAACAGCCGCGCGGTGGCTTTGCCGACGCCGCCCGCACCGCCCATGACGAGAACAATGCGGCCGGCCTGCGAAATCGGATAAGACATTCGCTTGTACTCTCTTACTTGATCGGCGGATGCGGCAGCTTTGCTACGCCTTTTTCCATCACGAATGTATAGTCGAGCGAATACCACTCGCCCTTCACATCGGGAGCGGGTGCATTGCCGTCGTGCTTCACATAATTGCCGACGAGTGCGCGCGTGACGCCGAAGACGACGTCATTTTCAAGATCCTTGTCATTGTCGACAAAGACCTGCGTCACAAGCGTTTTGAAACCTTCCTTGAACATCAGGAAGTGCAAATGCGCCGGGCGGAAATGGCGGCGATGCTGTGCGCGGATCATGTCGCCCACAGGCCCATGCAGCGGGATCGGATAGCCAGCTGGCGTCACCGAGCGGAATGAGAAACGTCCCTGCGCATCGCTGATGAATTTGCCGCGCAAATTCATATCGGTCTGGCTGTCATCCTGATTTTCGTACAGTCCAACGGGCGAGGATTGCCAGACGTCAATCTCGACGCCTGCCAGCGGATTGCCGTTTTGATCTTTCACCAGACAATTGGCAAAGAGAACGGGGCCGGGCGTCTCAGAGCGCACAATCGAGCCGCCATTTTCAGTCTTGGGCGAGTTCATGCGCCAGAAGGGGCCGAGCAAAGCGGCGGCGGTTTCGGTCGCGCCATTCTTGCCATTGTTCATCAAGCAGACGAGCGTCGAAAAGCCGATCGTGTCGGAGAAGAGAATGGCTTCGTTATGAACATCATTCGTCGTCTTGCCGATGCGGTTCAAGAAGTCGATGCCGTATTCGAACTCTTCTTCCGTCAGCTGTACTTCCTGCGCAAAGGCATGGGCATGGCGCACAAAGGCTTCCATGATCTGGCGGGCACGCGCATTGGTCGTGCCTTCCATGGCCTTGAGCACGGCGGGCGTGACGCCCTTTTCGTCTTCGATGATCATCTGTGCCTCCCCGGCATCTTTGACTTTCGTTGAGAGTCAAAGTCGGCAACGGATGCCGGTGAGTCAAGGGTTCGGCAGTGACGACTAAAATCCGGCGCGTTTGAGCCGGTTCACGGTCAAATCCAGCGCTGAAAGGAAGGTGCTGCGATCCTTGGGGGTGAAGGGGGCGGGTCCGCGGGTGGTCTCGCCTGCGCTGCGCAAATCCTCCATCAGATTGCGGGTGGCCAGCGCCATGCCGATGGCGCTCTCGTCAAACAGTTTGCCCTTGGGGGACAGGACTTCGGCGCCCGCTTTCACGCCGCGGGCAGCCAGGGGAATGTCCTGGGTGACGATAATGGCGCCCGGTCCCGCCCGCTCGGCAATCCAGTCATCGGCGGCATCTGGGCCTGCCGGGACCAGAACCCGCTCGATCATCGGGTCGCGGGGTATGTTGATAAAGGCATTGGCCACCACAAAGACCTTCAACCCATATCGGGCGGCGACCTTATAAGCCTCGTCCTTCACAGGGCAGGCATCGGCATCAATATAGAGGGTGATGGGGCGGGTCTCAGTCATGGTCCCAGTCGTGGTCAACGTAATCGGGCCCTTGATAGGGCCTTAGGGCGGCTCTGTCGCCTCCCCGCGACGCGGGGCGGGTTTTGGGCTAAGATGAGGGGATTGGAAGGGCAGGCTTGATGATGGACTTCGATAAATCCTGGCAAGAGGCCGTTGAGCGCGCGGCTGCGCTTGCCGCTCAGGTGCGCCAGCTTGAGGACGAGGCCACCAATCTGGACGTCAAACGCGATCTCGCCCGCTGGCTGGCCCGCTATGAGGCTTTGGCGGCGGAACTTCGCGCCTTGCAGGAGGAAGCCAACCGCGCTGGCGGCTAGGCGCCCGTCTGATCCGGCTTGGAACTGGCGAAAGCCTCTGCTAATCAAGGCCATCTTCTCCCAAGGTCGAGGGCGCCCAACGCCCCCGAGGGCCGGAGCAAGCCCCACAAACAACAAAAGCGAGGATCCCATGCCGCATGACGCACCATCACATTGGCACGAACCGAAAGCTGGCGAAATCGCTGGTCTGGGCAAGTTCAAGCGGCCGGCCATGCCCTATGACAAGTTCATGGAATCGGAAGGCATCCCTTGCTACCGCAATATCGGCGTGCGCACGGTTCTCGACATTGAACTGAAGCCTTGGAAGCGCCTCGGCGGCCGCGGCTCCTACATTCAGCTGTTTGGCACAGAAGGCCTCTGGGGTTCTTATGTTGTTGAAGTGCCCGCAGGCGGCGCGCTGAATGTCGACAAGCACATGTATGAAAAGGTTGTCTTCGTTGTCGAAGGCCGCGGCTCCACCGAAGTTTGGTCGGGTGCCAATGCCTCCAAGAAGCAGACCTTTGAATGGCAGAAGGGTTCGACCTTCTCGATTCCGCTCAATGCGTCGCATCGTTTCGTCAATGCGACGAACTCGCCTGCGCTGCTCTATTGCGGCACGACAGCAGCGAATGTGATGAACCTGTTCGACAACACGAACTTCATCTTCAACAATGATTTCAACTTCACTGATCGTTATTCGGGCAATGACGATTACTTCAAGTCGGTGGAAGATGTTGAGCCAGATCCAGTGCGTGGTCTGGCCATGCGTCGCACCAACTTCATTCCTGATCTGATCAATTGCGAGCTGCCGCTCGACAACCGCCGTTCGCCTGGCTATCGCCGCGTTGAGCCGTGGATGGCTGGCAACCGTTTCTATTTCTGGATCGGCCAGCATGAGACGGGCCGCTATTCCAAGGCGCATAAGCACGCCTCGGCTGCGGTTCTGCTCTGCCTCAAGGGCAAGGGCTATACCTACACTTGGCCGGCCGATGTGATCGGCATGCGTCCCTGGGAATCCGGCAAGGCGGAACTCGTCAAGCGTCAGGATTACGAATACGGCGGTCTCGTGTCTGCTGCACCGATGTCGGGTGACTGGTTCCACCAGCACTTCGGCATTTCGAAGGAGCCGCTGCGCGTGTCGGCTTGGCACGGCCCGAACAACCAGCGTTCGCGCAAGGCCGGCTTGCCGGGCGAAGCGATCATGGATTACGGCGCGATCGACCTGAAGAAGGGCGGCTCGGCCATTCCGTATTGCGATGAAGATCCGCATCTGCGCAAGGAATTCGCTGAACGCCTCAAGGCTGAAGGCGTCGAGTCCCGCATGATGCCGGAATTCTACACGGACGCCGCTGCTGGCGATGCCGTCGGCAATGTGATGTAAAAAATCACCCCTCATGGTGAAGGTAAGCGCGGGCCTCTGGGCCCGCGCTTTTTTTTATGGTGCGACGATGCGGTGATTTTGCGCGCGTCGAGTCATCGGCATATCCCAAGCATCCTGGCGTGCGGCGGTCTTTTGGTCGAGCGCCATTTGGCGCACGGCTTTGAACGAAATCTGAAACCGCCCGCAGCTACCGCGCGCTGCCACTTCGCGATGAAACTCATGCGCAGCTGGATCGGCGCAGCGCAATTTGTCCCCTGCATGGCAGGAGAGATAGCGGCAATTACGACAGACTTTCTCATTGGCCGCAATCTTATCTGTCTCGCTCAAGGTGCTCATGGCCTGCTCCTTCCTGTCACGCAGAATGCCACAGGAGCTTTGCTGTTGTGTGGAAGTGACCGCCTGTCATCCGGCAATAGGGGTAAGCATTTCTTCACTGCATTGAGGACGCTGCGTCAGCGGTCGAGGGCGAGTAATTGTCTCTTGCGTTCGCTGCTGAGCGTGGTGGCTTTATCCACGGGAACAAAATCGCGCATGGAATGGGGTGGGCGGGAGCCGACAAAGGTGCGCAGTCCCTCTGTTGTCATAACCACATCACCGCGCATAAGTGTGCTGTCATTGAGCAAAGCCCGCATCGGGTCTTCGCCATGTTTGCAACATGTGGATTGCATGCGCAGGGCTGGCACGTCGATTGGCTTGGGCATGCGCGGGCCCTTGTCGGGACGGATGTTGAGCGGCGCATCATGTTCATAAGGTGGTGGCCCATAATAAGGTGATGGCGCGGGGCCATCATAAGGCGCGGGTTGTGGCCGAATGCCAAACAGCTCTTCGAGAAAGCCTGCTTGGGCTTGGGTGGCAAAGGCCAGCAAAGATAGCGCCGCCAAAAGCCTGCGCATGGAGGGCTCCGCATCAGGTGAACGGTCTAACAACGCGCGAGCCGCTCTTGCGTAGCTGCGCTTTCGTTCATGTCGCTGCGTGTGGCTCTATGCTTGCGCTTCTGCGCCTGATGCGGGATGTTTACGTCACGTATTTTTGGGAGAGAGCGCATGAGCGCGGAACGCTGGAAACATGATGGTGTGCAGGTGATCCCGGCGGGCTCGCTCGATGGCGCTGGCGTGCCCTCCACTGCAGGCATGGATCGCAAAGCGGCCATTGATTTTGCCCGCGCGGGTGCACAAAAACTTTGGGCAGGCACGGTAACGATTCATGCGGGCGCCAAGACAGGCGCGCATCATCATGGCGCGCTTGAAAGTGTGATTTATATTGTGAAAGGTCACGCCCGCATGCGTTGGGGCGACCGTCTCGAATTCACGGCTGAGGCTGGTCCGGGCGATTTCATTTTCGTGCCGCCCTATGTGCCGCATCAAGAGATCAATGCGCGCGAGGATGAGACGCTCGAATGTGTGCTGGTGCGCTCAGATGGTCAGGCCACGTCGATCAATTTGGATATCGAGCCGGTGGAGCAGCCCAGCGAAGTGCTGTGGGTCGATCCGATTCATCGGGGGTAATAGAGCAGTTCGTCATTGCGAACGTTGGCTAAGCAAACCAGAAGCCTCATGCATTGCCTCTGGGTTGCTTCGCTTCGCTCGCAATGACGGCCAAAATGTCGTCACGCCTCCAGCAGATTCCACTCTTTCGCGACCGTGCCAGCGGCAATGCCCTTGCGCACGTAATAATTCCACATTTTCGCGACATGGTGCGGGCGGTCTTCGAGCTTCAGAATCTGCTCGATTTCTTGCGCCGTCAGCGGCTTTGGCTTAGCGCCCGCATTCATCACCTGCAATTGCGCCGTGGCATTTTCTTCAAAATGCACAGCGTCCGAAATCAGCGCAGGCAGGCTTTCAGCCACCAGCAAGAGGCCATGTGCACGCATCAGTGCAACATGATGGTGGGCCAGTGTCGCAGCGAGTTCCTTGCCTTGCTGCGGATATTTAATGTGGCTCGGATCGGGATGTGTCGGGATGCCGCTCGCCCAACGTGTTGCGCGTGCGCGCATGGGGAGAAGCTGTGCGCCTTCCATCATGGTGAAGGCAATGGCGAGATCCATATGGCTATGCAGGCTTGCATTCACATCAGGGCGGGCGCGCATCGTTTCAATATGGATCGATGTTTCAGACGGTGGCTTGCCATCGCCATCAATCACCTTGCCGTCGAAATCAACGGTGAGAATGCGCTCTGGCGCCAGTTCAGCGCGTGAATCTGTGCGGCGCTGGATCATCAGCGCATCTTGGCCCGGCACGCGCACGGCAATATGCCCGCTATATTGAAGGATGTTCAT